>NZ_LWLC01000043.1:0-52100 GCF_001905065.1 Saccharothrix sp. CB00851 | reverse complement strand
GGACACGCCGAGGAACGCATGATCACCCTGACCTTTCAAGATCTGTAACCCGCCTCGACGCCGACCTGTTGGCCACCGTCCTCGGCGGCTGGCTCACCACCCGCGCCCGGCGATCACCACCGGTCCGTCCACGCCGACACCGCCACGTCATCGCCGTGGACGGCAAGACCCTGCGCGGCGCCCGCCTCGACGGCGGCCGTCAAATCCACCTGCTCTCCGCGCTGGACACCGACACCGGCATCGTCCTGGCCCAGGTCACCGTGGATGCGAGAACGAACGAGATTCCCGCGTTCACACCGCTTCTCGACGCCGTCCACAAGGTCATGGGCTCTCTGGAAGGCACGGTGTTCGTCGCCGACGCCCTGCACACCCAAGCCGACCATGTCCGGCAGGTCGCCGCCCGCGGAGCCCACTTGATGACCGCGGTCAAAGGCAACCAACCGAAGCTGCTCACCCAACTCAAATCCCTGCCCTGGCCCAAAATCCCCGTCGGGGACCGCACTCGCGACCGTGGTCACGGACGCCGCGAGACCCGCACCGTCAAAGCCGTCACCCCGCGCATCCCCGGCGGCATCGCGTTCCCGCACGCCGAGCAGGCCGTCCGGCTCACCCGCAGCCGCACCACCAGCGCAAAGACCCGCCGCGAAACGGTCTACTTCACCGTGTCCCTGCCCGCCGGCGACGCCCTGCCGGCCGATCTGCAGGACTGGATACGCCGCGAATGGCTCATCGAGAACCAGGTCCACCACGTCCGCGACGTGACGTTCCGTGAAGACTCCCACCAAGCCCGGACCGGCACCGGCCCCGCCGTCATCGCCACCCTGCGCAACACCGCGATCGGCTGGCACCGCACCAACGGCGACACCAACATCGCCCGCGCCCTCCGACGCGCCAACCGCCGATCACACGACCTGATCACCGCTGTGACCAGCAGCTACCCCACAACGCAATGACCCTGCCAGGGAAAGTGCTCCGGCCCGATCTCCTCGCCCTCGTCGGGCAGCTTGTGGTCGATGCCGGCGTTCTGGTTGTAGGTGTAACCGGTCCAGAGCGTGATGCACGACTTCTTCAGCTCCTCCCTCTCGATGGCGCGGTTGACGACCGGGTGTTCCCCCCGATGTGGACTCCGCTCCGGATCTGCGCGGCGGCGAGCTGCTCCTCGTAGGCGAGCCGCTTCTTCTGGTACGAGTCCATGATCGCCTGGAAGGTCTTGAGCCGCCACTCGTCCATCGCCTGGCTCGTGCGCTGACAGGCGATGGTGACGGTGACCATCAAGGAGTGCAGGCCGTCGCCCCGAACACCGATCGGATATATACCGTCTGCCATGTGGAGCGTGGAGAAGTACTCGGCCTTCCCGTCATCGATTTCGAACCATGAGTCGGGGTGGTACACCATGTAGTAGTGGCCGGGATCATGGTGGTCGTTGATCGCGATATCACTACTGATCCGCTCATATCCGGCCGGGACCTCCAACTCGTTGTCCACGAACGCGAACTGTTGTCCCGGCTTCAGTTCCCGCGTGATGATGCGTGTCAGCCGCATGAACTCGCGCGGCGGTGGTGTCACTCCGGCGGCGTTATGCTCCGCAACCAGGCTCAGGTAGTTCTCCGGCGTGATGTGACCCGGCTCCAGCGGCTCCTCGCTCTCCGGATCGAGTGGCGGCTCCGGCTCCCCCGGCAACAACTTGGTATTGACGCTGTAGGTGCTGGCGAAGATGTAGAACGCCGCAGGCTCCGGCACCATGAACTCGTAGAAGAGCCGCTTGCCGTAGTTGACGACCTTGAGCCGGTAGAACTTGTCCACCCACCGGTAGACGCCGGTCTTGTTCCCACCGTCGGCGTTCTCGAACTTGTGGAAGTTCTTCTCCTCGAACTCCTCGATCGTCTTGGTGGTCCGCTCCTGACGCACCCGCTCCACCAGCTTGCTCACCGACTTCTCAGTGACCTCCTTGGCGTACTCGGTGGCGCGCTTCCCCGATTCATTCTTCGATTTACTCGTCGAGAAGTCTGTTTTCGTCCCGAGCTTCACCGGGCCGAATCCGCCGGAGACTTCCGTACCGATCCCGAACTTCGTCTCCTGTTTGATCGTCTTTTCCACCTCGTGGCGCAGCTCGAACCGCTCTGTCGACTGCAGGTCTCGCTGGCTCTCCTCCAGGTGTTCCTGCTCGATGACGAACGTTTCCTCGGTGCGCCGCAGGCGCCGGTGTTCCCGTCCCCGGCTCTCCGTCGCCATGACGTTCTCGATGTGGGCCACCTCGCCAGGCGCGTAACGAACCAGGTCTTGCTTGACGACCATCAGGTCGCCGATGCCCCACGGCTTAATGTCGGGCTTCATCGGGCCACCTCGCCCAGCTCCGCGGCGGAGAGCACCCGACGCCGACGCACCAGGGCGGACCCGACCGACACCACCTCGTCGACCCGTCGCAGCGAGCTCACCTCCGCATGAGCCGCGCCCAACCGCAGCTCCAACTCGGAGACCAGGTCCAGCGCATCCATCCGGGACACCGTCAGCCCCAACCGCCGCAACGTCGCCAACACCGACGGACTGATCTCTTCCAGCCGCAACACCAAATCGCCGGCGCCGGCACGCGCACTACCACGACCGGAGTCGCCGTTCGAGCTGCTCTCCGCCTGCTGCGAGGCTGTGTCCAACCGCGTGCTCACCAGCTCCGACACGTGCGCGTGCGCCGCCCGCACTTGTTCGAGATGCGCCGTCGCGGCCGCGAACCGCCGTCGCCGCTCCACCAGCCGCTCATCACGAGAAGGCGGAGGCGAGGTCACCGTGCGCGGGCTCGGCCGGATGAACAGGTTCGGCACGCTCGGCAGCCATTCGCCGAACTCCTCCAGCAGCGCCTCCGGTGCTTCTCCCGCGACCATCCGCTCGCACAGCCGGAGGAAACGCAGCCAGAACACCAGACGATCCGCATCCTGCGGGCGACGCCGTGGCAGCACCACCGTACTGAGGAAGCTGCTCCACAGCGCCTCGCGGAGTTCCCAACCCGGTGGGGTCGCTGACGATCGACGGAGCCGTCCAGATGTCGCGGCGGATGGTGCCGGGTGCGGCGGCATCCCACCAGTAGTGCAGCAATCTGCCTTCGCCGTCCCGGGCCATCACGTGGAGCTGCTGGTCCGCGCCGTCGTAAGCGGAGGCGAAGCCGCTCGGGCTGCCGATCAGGTAGCCGCCCCAGCCGTTGTGGCTGACTCCGGTGGTGGGTGCGAACCACCAGTGTTCGAGGGTGCCGTTCTGGCCGCGGGCGAAGACGTGCTGCTCGCCGCGCCACGTGAACCCGGTCGGATCGCTGCTGATCCTGGGGCCTGCCCAGACGTCGCGGCGGATGGTGTTGGGTGCGGCCGCGTCCCACCAGTAGTGCAGGAGCCTGCCTTCGCTGTCGCGGGCCATCACGTGGAGCTGCTGGTCCGCGCCGCCGTAAGCGGAGGCGAAGCCGCTCGGGTTGCCGGCGATGCTGCCGCCCCAACTGTTGTGGCTGACCCCGGTGCCGGGTGCGAACCACCAGTGCTCCAGCGTCCCGTTCGCGCCGCGGGCGAAGACGTGCTGCTCGTTGCGCCACGTGAACCCGACCGGGTCGCCGGTGATCCTCGGCCCTGCCCAGACGTCGCGGCGGATCGTGCCGGGTGTGGCGGCGTCCCACCAGTAGTGCAGGAGCCTGCCTTCGCCGTCGCGGGCCATCACGTGGAGCTGCTGGTCCGTGCCGCCGTACTTGGAAGCGAAGGCGCTCGGGTTGCCGACGATGGTGCCGCCCCAGCTGTCGTGCGACACGACCCGATCGGTGCCGTAGCGGTAGTGCTCCAGCGTCCCGTTGACTCCGCGCGTGAACATGTGCTGCTCATCGCGCCACACCACGCCGGTGGGGCCGAGGCCGTTGGCGAGGCCCGGCGACGAGGACACCGCGGCGGCCACGTTGTCGCCGAGCGCCAGCCCGTCGCGGTCGCCGTCGAACCTGTAGTGCACGCCCAGGAACAGGCGGCTCAACGCGTTCTCCCGAGCGGCTCCGCTGAACGTGGTGAACGCCCGCGTCTTGAACCCGCCGCCCGGCACGGTCGTCGCGTGCGGGTCCTCGGTGGTCAGCTCGACGCGGTCGGTCGGGGTGGTGCCGATCTGGTCGGTCCCGAAGTACCGCTGCATCACCCCGGACCACGCACCGGCGAACGTGGCGTGCCCCGACACCCAGGCCGGGAAGCACGGCGTCAGCGGGTTGCCGTTCCGGTCGGCCGACAGCGGCTGCCAACTCGCGCCCAAGTAGGCGTGTTCCACGGCGTCCACCGGCCGCCACAGGTCGATCGGCGACAGGAACTTGTTGTCCCACGCCGCGATGGACGCGTCCGCGAGCGCGAGAGCGACCCGCGCGAACAGCATGGCCTTCTCGTCCTGCCCGAGCCCTCGGCGCTCGGCGACGATCCTGGTGTGCTCCATCAACTGCCCCGGCGGCTTGTAGGTGCCGTCCAGGTCATTGGCCCAGAACCACGCGATCTCGGTCTGCTCCGGCGTGCGTTCGTTGGCCGGGTAGTCCTCGCGCCCGCCCACGCGACGCACCTCGTCCACCTGGTGGAGGTACGTGGTGCTGTTGATGAACTGGGCGTAATCGGTAGCCCCGCCGGGCACCGCCGGCCGGTACTGCGATCCGCCGTCGACGACGAACGGCCGGACCTTGCCCCAGTTCGGGGTCGCGGCGTCGGAGGCGTCGTCGCAGTCACCGCCGGTCGGTCGCCACGCACCGTGCCCGTTGTCGAGCGTGTAGGGCGTGCGGTCGTTCCAACCGTCGTCAGCGCGGTCTACCACCACCGCCTCACCGCGGCGCCGGCCGAAGTCGACCGACGGGCTGCTCGTGCCGGCGCCCGCGTCGGCCAGTGCCTGCGCGTACTCGGCCGCGAAGTCGACGGTGACACCGGGGTGGTCCGTGCGGTTGAACACCTGGCTCAGCACGGTGTACGCCGCGGCGTCCATGGCGGCGCTCCGATTCAGCACCACCCCCGACGGCGCCTGATCGGTGTTCGCCGCGTACATCGCCCGGAACGTCATCGCACCCGCACGGGCCAGTGGCCCCGGCGCGCCGCCTGCCTGCCGGTAGGATTCGAGCAGCACGTCGTTCCAGAACACCACGTGGTCGAACGCCGCCGCCGTGGCCGGTGCGGCCGCACCGGTGGCCGGAACCGCACCCGCCAGCCCGCTCACGGCGACGACCACGGCCACCGACCACCCCGCGGTCAGTCTTCTCCTGGGCACACTTCTGGACAGCATCGCATCCCCCCTGATCTCAGCCGGCCCGGTCGAACGCCGGTCGCTCGGCCCCCACTTCCATCAAAGGGCGACACCCACCGGTCGATCCAGCCGCCAAGCGGGCCGGCGGCGACACCCGCGCGGCCCGCGCCCGAGAGGATCATCGAGATGGCCGAGCCGACGGCCACCCGTGGTCTTGAACGGGTGCCGTGCCGTCTCACGTCCGAGCGGCGGCGAGCGCGTGACCGGCGTCGAGCAGCTCGTCCACCTCGACGGTGAACGACGACCACTCCCCGTCCATTCGGCGGAACACGCCTTCGACCACGGCGGCCGGGCCCGTGTACGTGCCCGCGTACGCCGAGCCCGCCGCCTCGGTCCAGCGGACGTCCGGGGCCAGCACGGTCACCATGCCGTCGAGGTCGCCGCGCGCCCAGCGGTGCGGTCGATGTCGTTCCCGGACACGCTGCAGTACGACGTGCCGGTGGGCGTGTGCGCGCTGATCGCGCCGTCGAACTTCCCGTTGATGATCATGGTGTGGAAGCCGGGCCACCGTCGAGAACCTGGTCCTCGGCCAGAGCGACCCGGTAGCCGGTCGCCCGTTCCACGTCGAGGTCGACCGTGGTCGACGGCGTCACCCTCACCCCGCCGAGCGCGAGGACGTCGACGAACTCGCCCGGCCCGGTTGATCCGGCGGCCACGGCCCGGACCCGTCGTTCCAGGGTGCGCCATTGCGGTTCGGTTCCGGTGCGCTGTGCGCGTTCGTGCTCGACGCGGGTCAGCATCTCCGGCTCACCGCGTCTCGCGCCGGTCCACGACCCGGTCAGGATCGAGCCGGTCCTCGACCCGCGCGAGCACGTGCGCCAGGTACTCGACCGCGGCCCCGAGGAATATCAGCCTGGAAGATTATCGGACGGTACCCTCGGCAGCATCCGGCGAATGACATCACCAGCACGCCGTACTCGGCGTCACCGATCGCCTCGACCACCGCAGCGCGGACGTCGTCGCGCAGCCCGTTGGTGTCCCAGGCGTAGAAGTTCAGCAGCCGCTGCATACCCTCCGGACCCGCATCACCGGCTGCCTCGGCCAGCGTCCACCCGTTCTTCCGCTCCACTTCGGAGAGCAAACCCTGACGTACCAACGCATCCGGCGCCGCGACTCCACACGCGGGAACCGACCCGCGAACCGGCCGAGGAACGCATCGAACCCCGCCGACCAACCCGACACCGACTCCATCGACACACAAGATCAGGTACCAGAAGATAACCTCAGATCACAACCTGTCGTTGTCGTACTAAGCGGAGCATGAGGATCGTCACGTGGAGGTCGTTGACGGCACGGTCGTCCCGCTGAGCCGGGACGATGGCTCGATCTCGTCGGTGGAGTGGCACGGTGGATCGTCGAAGGCCGCCACCAACTGCTTCGCGTGCACCTGCTCGGGCCCGGCTCCGGTGGGGCGCTCGACGACTACCGTTGGTTCTCGGCAGGTACACCCGCCCGAAACGGGACAAGTCCTTCAGTGGTGTTGCCCGGATGACCGGACGCGTCGGTGGGCGATCACCAGGGCGATGAGCAGCGACACGGCAACCACACCGGGAGCTGCCAGACGAGCCAGGAGGTAGGCCGCCACCGAGCGGTCCACCACGTCTTCGGGCAGGCCCCGGTGATACGCCGTGCTGGGGACCACCACTCGCAACTCGTCACCGACCTCGCGCACGCGCACCCGGCTCTCGCCCAGGTCGACACCGACCAGGTTGTCGAACGGTCCGGTGACGACGACCTCCCGCAGCGTGCCGTCCGGTCGCTCGAAACCCGCCTCGGCCACCCGCGCGTCGAACCGCGACCCACTCGCCCGCAGCTCCGAGCGGAAGCCCGCCTCCTCGATCGCCGGGACACCGACGACGACCAGCCAGACCAGCGCGGCGACGAGGGCCGCGCCCAGCCCGATCCGAACCCGATGCACCGAACTCATGGTTCTCCCCGTCCGTCCGACGACGTCGATGAGCCGATCCCTCCGACGTAGAGGGCGGCGCCGATCACCAAGATCCCCAGCGACACCAGTTGGCCACCCGAGGACCACGAGGGCTCGTGGAGCAACCATGCCCAAGCCCTGGGGTTGTCCACGTCGTCCTTGCCCAGGAAGAGGGTAGCGACGAGGAGCAGGACGGGGCCGAACCACGACAGCCCGATGCCGAGCAGCTGCCCGCAGATCAGCGTCACGCCCAGGAACGCCAACCAACTGCGCGTGCTCTCGGCCGGAGCTGTCGCCGAGAACACCGCGCCGGCGGCGATCGACAGCGCGCCGCCCACCGCGAGGACCAAGGCGAACCACCACGCCCTCGCCCACGTGAGCCGCCGGTGGGCGATCTCCTCGATCTGCCGCATGGGGTGCCCGAACAGCAGACCGGCGACCACCGCCCACCCGCACGGCAGCAGCGGGTCGGCGGGCACGCGCGGTTCACCGTTGACCAGTGGGACGACCAGCAGGTGCCCGGCTACGAACCAGTACAACAAGCCGATCACGACTAGCGCGACCCACAGCCGGGGACGCCAGCGGGTGAGGATGAACAAGGCCATGGTTCCACTTCCGGTAGGGCGTGTCCGGCGGGGACGTCGGTGTCCGACCCGACGGGGGTTCGCGTGCACGTCCGGCCCGGGTCGGACGTGCGTGGCGGCCGACTCGCCGCGGAAACCGTCTCACCGCTGGCGCCCCGACCAGGCCGACCGCAGGCGCCCGGCCCCACGCGGCGTCAGCCTAGGACGCCCCCGGACCCGGGAGCGGAACCTTCTCGGCGCAGTCGACGACTGCCGCGTAGACGGCGCCGAGGACGTGAGCGACGTCGGGAGCGGGCAGCGCTTCGAGGGCGTCCACGAGGTCGGTGGGGTACGTACCCGGCTGGTCGAGCCCCAGTCGGCGCTGCAGCCAACCGTCGAGCATCGCCCGGCCCAGGACGACGGAGTCGTGCGGCATCGCCGTCGAGCGGCTGTCGCAGTGCGCCCCGGAGGTGACGCCGCGCCTGGCCGCGACGGCCAGCCGCTCCGGGTCACGCACGGCTTCGGTGCCGATGAACAACGCCGCCCGGACGTCCGGTGGCGCGATGCCACCATCGGTCAGCACGACGAACCGGCGCTCCACCGGTATCCCGATGGCGACCAGCGGTGCGGCGACGTCGGCGAGCGCTCCGCCGATGGCGGCGAACCGGTCGCTGAGCGCGGCCGGGCCGCACACCGCCACCTCGTGTTGCCGGCAGACCTGCTCGGCCTGGTCGAACTCCAGGGGCTGGGCACTGCCGCCGAAGACCCCGCCGGTGACGAGCACGGCGGCGAGGAGCACGGCCGAGACCGACGTGCGGGCGCGGCGGGTGAACAGGCGCACCGGCAAGGCCGCGACCAAGAGCACCGTGAACACCCCGACCTGCAGCGCGATCTGCGTGGGATGGGGACGCAACTCGATCAGGTCCTTGGTGCCGGTGCCCACGGTGACCAGCGAGCGGAAGGGCCCGGTCGGCGCGAGCACGTTGAGGCCCACGCAGACGAGGGCGAGCACGGGTGCGGCGAGGTAGCTGCGGGTGTAGAGGCCGACCAGACCGCCGAGCGCGGCGAAACCGGCGATCGACAGGAGTTGGACCACGATGATCTCCACGTGCACGGCGCCGACCGCGCCCGACACCGCGGCGGTCACCGCGATGGCCAGCAGCACCACCGCGTGGACGGCGAGACCGATCGCGGCCGTGCAGAGCCACGGCAGCCTGGCGATCAGGTCTCGGTCACGAATGCCCTCTGCCACCTGGGCGGTGCGATTGCGCCAGAACACGGTGTCGAACGAAGCCAGCCCGGCGTACAACGGACTGGCGATGAACAGGTACAGCCCCGCGGCGCTCATCGACCGGCCCCACTCGAAACGCCAGTTCGCCTCCGGCACGGTCAACGCGAAAATGGCGAGGCCCAACGACAGGGGCAGGGCCAACCAGCCCGCCGAGCGCCGCAACACCACAGTCCAGGACAACATCAAGCCCTCGTGATCCGCAGGAAATACTGCTCCAATGGGGACAGGCCGGTGGTACCGGAATCCTGGTCCCCGATCTCGACCTCGGTGGTCGCGCCCTGGAACCGGATGGCGCCGTCGTGCAGGATCAGCACGTCGCCTCCGGCATATTGGGCGTCTTCCATGAGGTGCGTGCTCACCAGTACGCACATCGATTCCGCGAGGCCGGTCAACAATGCGCGCAGGTCCACCCGTTGCGCGGGGTCCAGGCCGCTGGTCGGCTCGTCGAGGAGGAGGACGGCCGGTTCGTGCACGATCGCCTGCGCGATTCCCGCGCGGCGCAGCATCCCGCCGGAGAGTTTCTTGAGCGGGACGTCGGCGCGCTCAGCCAGGCCGACGAGCCCAATCGCCCTCGTGGCGGCGGCATCGGTCTTGCGCATGCCCCGCAGCCACCCGACGTACCGGACGAATTGACGCACGGTCACGTGGCCCGGGAAGTCGAACGCCTGCGGCAGGTAACCGACCGCGTCGACACCGGACTCCGCGGATCGCTGGACGCTGATCCTCCCGGCAGCCGGTTGCAGCGCGCCGAGCAAGAGCCGGAACAGGGTGGTCTTGCCCGCACCGTTCACGCCGAGCAGGAAGTGCAAACCACCGGGAAGTGCGAAGCTGAGTCCATTCAACACGGGGCGGTTGCGGTCGTAACCGTACCGGACGTCCTCGACGGAGATGCTGTGCGTCACGCTGTCTGCTCCAGTGCCCGGCGGGGCGGGGCGAATCGCCCCGCCCCGACCGAATCAGTAGTTCACATTACCTCGGAGGATGGCGGCCGAGCAGGGATCGGTCGCCCACGAGAAGTCCACGCAAGCGCGCATCGCGCCGCGACCGCTGGTGCCGGTCGGGTCGATGGCGCGCCACGCCTCCCAGTACTTCCAGTTCGAGTCGCCGGCGCGGTCCATCGAGTCGTAGCTCCCCGCGCCCCACCAGCCCTGGCTGCACGCGATGCCGCCGCCACTGGTGCTGTACGACGACACGTAGCACTGGTTCGAGTTGAAGTACCAGTCGTGGTCGACGTAGGCGCCGTTGGAGTCGCTGTTGGCCGGGTCGCGGTACTGCATCCAGTCCTGCATGCGCGAACCGCGGTTCTGGTCTTCCCGGTAGCCCTGCCACGTGCCCGACGCCTGCGCGATCGGGATGCCGCTGTCGGTGTACACCGTCAACGTCCCCCACGGGCCACCCGGGAGCGCCTGCGCGCTCACTTCGGCCGCCGGGTCCGCGACCGCGCCGGACTCGGCCGCCGCGACGCCGCCACCGACGACGAGCAAGCCGCTGATGATCAGCCCCGCGGCCGACAGCGCCTTCTTGATGCTCTCTCTCACTTTCCACTCCTGTATAGGTCGAGTGCAGGGTTGGGGGTGGCAGTGCTGATGGAGCAGAGCAATGGATGGCGCGAGAACGCACGCGCCCGGTCCCGCTCTTCAATAAATGGCACTCCCCCAAAGGTCGACCACGTTCGTCGAACGAGGCCAGCGGGAAACCGGTGGTCGAGTCGATCCAAGTCGGTAGACCATTCGGCGATCCGCCCCGCCAAGCACTTTACCCATGACCCGGAGGAAAACTAGAGAGATGTTCACCGAACACTCGATCGGCCCAGTGCGAACGACGGGCTGTCACCTACCGTGGTCCTTACTGCCGGACATTTGACGAACAGGTGGACTTCGCTTGCGAGAACTTCCTGGAACCGTCTTCCGCCCAACCCCTGGGAGAGTCTTGAACAACAGTTGTACGTTCAACACAACAGTTGTTCATCGAGTGTGGGATCACTAGGGTAGGACCACGTGACTGAAAGTGAACTAGGCACGCGGCACGTCCGCACCGCTGTGGAGGAATTGGCACAGGACGTGCGGGATAATTTCCACGACATCGTGCTCGCCCGACTGTGGGCGGTGGAACAACTCCGCCGTGCAGCCGAGAAGCACCTCGATGAACTGCTTGTCGAAGCGCGCGGGAATCAACATGCCTCGCACCAGAGAACGCACACGTGGGAGGAAATCGGCACCGTCCTCGGAATATCCGCGCAAGGTGCCCGACAACGCGCCCTGCGGCGCCGCGAGCCCATTGAGTTGCGCGATCGACCGTCGTCATCTCGAGCGGAGTGACCTTCCGGTAAGGCGCTGTCCCGCCGGCGGGACCTGGTGTTGGGCGTTGAACTCGTTGGTCGTCCTCCCCGTCGCAGCCGGTGTTCGGACCGTAGCGCACCGCTGCGCCGCGTGAGCGGCCAGAGCCTGCCCCCGTGCGTGATTGTCAGCTACTCGTCAGGTTGTGGTTGTAAGTGGCTGTTCCCGAGCTTGAGGAGGTGAAGGCGCTTCGGCGCGCAGACGAGGGAACTGCTGGTGGATCGGACGTTGTCGAAGCGCCGTTCTGTCAGGAGCTCCGTTGTCATCGTGCCCAATGCCCCCTGGGCGGGTCCGCCACGGGTACCCGTGGCTGCCGCCTGGCCGCGTCCCACCAGCTCGCCGTGCGGACGGCCCGGTATCCGACCGACGTCACCGACCCCAGTGGGCCGAAATCGACCCGCTGCCGCCCGACCCGGCGTGCCTGGCCGGCCGAGGCGGGCGGTGGGAGAAGCACTGCCGTCGGCTGATCGTCGACGCGATCCTCTACGTGGTGGACAACGGCATCAAACGGCAGGCCCTGCCCGCGGACTTCCCGCCCTGGCCCAAGGTCTGCAAGCGTTTCGTCGCCTGGAGAGGGCCGGTGCCTCCCAGCGGCTGCTCGACGCGTTGCGCGACCGCCTGGCCGAGGGCAACACCCGCTGGAACAGCGGCACCCTCTACGGCAACCGGCTCAACAACTCCAACGAGTACTACGGCGGGGTCAACGGCCAGTTCACCCCCGGCGGCTACCCCGCCTACGCGATGGGCACGCTGGAGAGCGCCTACTTCTACTGCTACGGCAGCGACAACTGCTACTTCCAGTGGTGCCGACCTGCCGATGACCTGACCGGTACCGTCCCGGACCATGTGGCCGGTCCCGCGCACCCGGTGCGCGGGACCGGCCGTCCGGTTCCCACCATCCGACGGCGGGAACGCAGACTGGAACCACGAAGGCGCGAGAGACATGGAACAGCCGGCACCGACACCCGAACACGACGCCGGCCGATGGCGGCAAGTGCGCCTGCTGCCCCAAGACACGCCGGTCACCACGCTTGCTCGCCGTCCCGACCGCCCACCCCCGGCCCGCCTGCGGATCGAGGAGACCGCCTACGACCGGGTGCCCGACACCGGCTTCACCATGCTCATCGCCTGGCTCGCCGGTCCCGAACACCTGGTGCGCCTGCCGGACCGGGAACCGCACAGCGTCACGACCGCCGAGATCCGGGGCACCTCCACGACCACCCACACCGGGCCCCGCACCTCCACCGACCAGGAGGCGATCGACGAGGGCATCGAGGACTACCTGGCCGACGCCGGGGTGCCCGCCCCACCTCGCGGCCACCGCTGGTACCAGCACCTGCCCGCCGGCCACGGCACTCTCGACGACGTCTACACCCACGTCCACGCCGCCTTGCGCGAGGCCGACCCGGACGGCACCGCCGTACATCCCGGCCGGCTCATGGCCCTCTTGACCGGCATCGTGGCCGGTCTCTACTCACACTGATGCGGCACGGGCGGTGCGTCCGCTCCGAGATAGGGGAGCCCACCGGCTGGTCGCTGTACGACCGACGAAGCACCGCGAACCCGACAGGCGTCCCCGAACACCCGTAGGCGGCACGACTCCGCCTCGGGCGGGGCCGTCCCGCCGCACCGGCCGTCGTCGCCGAGCGACGACCCGTGCGGGTCCTGGTGGACCACGGGCGCTCGCGCGTCCGCCGGCGGACCTACGACGTCGGGTCCGGTTGGCGACCCGTCCTTCGGGGGCGCCGAACGGCATGACGGCGGGCGCGTCCCTGTCCGCGTCGCTGGTCAAGGCCGGCCATCACCAACCGGATCGACCGGATGGGAGCCAAGGACCTGGTCCGACGGGTCGCGGGCGCGAACGACCGACGGGTGGTGCGGATCAGGCTGACCGACCGGGGCCGGCGGCCCGTGGACGGGATGCCGGCCGAGCACATGGACCTGTACGCGCGGCTGCTGGAGCCGTTGGACGACACGAAGACCGTCGTCGCCGACGCGCTGCGGCGCCTTCTGGAGCAGTGCGGGAAGTGCCGCGACACCGTGCGGCCGTGGTCCGGAATGGCTGCTTCCAGAAGGCAGGGCCGGGCCGCCGGCCCGACCCTGCCTCACGACTGCCTGCGTGACCGGGCCTGAGCTGTTGAGCCAAAAGTATTCGGTTGCCTACATGGCGGCGTAGCGGACGTGCGGGGCCTGGAAGTAGCCGCGGACGATGTGGGGCTGGCGTCGGCGTCGGCGTAGGAAGCGTCGGGTTTCGTTGGCGAGTCGGTCGACGTTGTGGGCGCGTGAAACGTTGACGTTGCGTTTGAGGTCGGCGTTGAGCAGCTCGTCCGGGTTGAGCTCAGGGCTGTAGCCGGGCATCAGGTGCAGCTCGACCCGGTCGGCGTTGGCCTCCAGCTAAAGCGCTCGATCAGAAGTCTTGTCCGTAACGCGCCGGGGTGATGCCCCGTGAACGCGAAGGGCCTCGTCGCGGTTGGATTCGGTTACCACACCTGAACCCACCACGACGAGGCCACCGCAAGTATGCGCCCCGCGCACGTCTACGCCGACCCCACCCCCGCCCAGCACCAGGACCTGGTCACCGCCCTGCACCGGCAGTGGCGGGTGGCCGCCCGGATCGTGATGGTGCTGCTGTCCGCCTCCGGAATGACCGCCGCCGAGATCGCCGAGCTGCTGCACTACGACCCGGCCACGGTGCGCCGCTGGATCGACCGTCACGCCCGCGACGGCCTGGCAGGGCTGCCCGACCGGCCCCGCAGCGGACGCCCCCGCCTGGGCAGCCCCCGACTCGGGCAGCGCATCCGCACCCTGCTGACCACCCCGAAAGCCTGGACCACCGCCCGCCTGTGGCGCGCGGCCGGGCGCCCGGCGATGAGCCTGGCCACCTTTCACCGGCGATTACGCGAACAGGCCCGCTGGTGCCGTCCCCGCCTGATCGCCAAAGGCGACCCCGACCACGACACGATCTGCGCCGACATCCGCGCCCGCATCGCCGCGCTCCCGGTCGGAATCGGTGGTCCTGGCCGAGGACGAGACCCACATCGACCTGCTGCCCAGGGTCCGGGCCACCTGGATGCCCACCGGCCTGCGCCACCGCATCCCCACTCCCGGCAGCAACCGCCGCCGCACCGTGCACGGTGCGATCGACCTCGCCACCGGCGCCTTCCACCACCACGTCTCGGTCAAGAACGTCTCGGTGGTGTTCTGCTACTTCCTCGAACAGTTGCTCACCGCCTATCCCGACGCCCCTGCCGTGGCCGTCGTCTGCGACAACGGTTCCACCCACCACAGCGGCATCACCCGACGATGGCTCGCCAAACACCCCCGCCTCATGTTGATCCAGGGCGCCAAGTACAGCCCGCAGGACAACCCCGTCGAACGCGTCTGGGCCGGACTCAAGCAGTGGATCGCCAACACCGCACCCGCCACCATGGCCGACCGCGTCCGGCAGGCCCACGCCTACTTCCACAGCCGCACCGACGAGCAACTGCTCACCACCGCCGCACCCTGGACCTCACCCTGGCTACCCGAGGGTTACGGACAAGACTTGTAATCAGGTGCTTTAGCATTTTGAGCTTCCCCCGATAACCCGAGGCGGTTGTTACCTGGATGCGGTCGGTGCCGCCGGGATGGTAGCTGGCCGGGCCTGAGCGGTGTGCCAGGCGGCTTCGTACTCGTCGGGGCTGAGCCAGCCGAGGTCCTTCTGGATGCGTTCGGTGTTGTAGAACCCGTCGATATAACGGAACAGGTCGTTCTCGGCCTCGTCACGGGTGCGCCAGGAGCGGCGGTAGACCAACTCGATCTTCAACGTGGAGAAGAAGTTCTCCATCAGAGCATTGTCATACGAGTCGCCGACCGACCCCATCGACGGCAGAATACCGTTGTCCGCCAACCGTTCCGTGAATCGAAAGGCCGTGTAGGTCGACCCGCGGTGCAGCCGGTCCCAGGCCCGGACCAGCGCAGGGCCGTAGAGCCGGGTGCTGGTCTCGATGGTGATCTCCGGCTCGCCCCAAGTGGCCCGGTCGCCGAAGACGAACTCGCCGCCATGGCGGCAGGGCCTGCCCCTTGTGCCGGACGGACGAGGCGGGGTCGGGCGGCGCAGCACCCGGTCCGACCGCATCCGTCCCAGCACCCGCACCGGCAGATCCGCGAGCAGGTAGGCGATGCGGGGCGCGTCGTAGCCGGCGTCGAGCACCACCATGATCTCCGGATCGCCCTGCTTCCACTGGCCGGCGGCGATCAGCCGGGACACCACGTCCCTGATCTGTCGGGCGGTCACGCTCGCGGCGTCGTCACCGGGCGCGAGCCGGACCGCGTCCAGCGGCGCGGTCCACGAGTGACGTCCGGTTTCCAGGGCGACGACGATGGAGTAGGGCCAGCCCGGGACCATCATGTGCTGGTCCTTGCCCCGGCCGTAGGTGTGACGCAGGATCCGCTGCGGGCAGGTGTGTGCCTCCGGGCGCAGCCAGCAGGTCACGTCCACCGCCAGCACCAACCGCCCATCCGCGGCACGAGGCAGCGACACCGCAGTCAGCGCCGTCCGTAACCGGTCGATGTCGACACGCCCCCGTGCCAGCGCGGCATAGCCGCTGCCATGCCCGCGGCGATGCTCGCCTGTGAGCGACAGCTCCGCGATCGAGGGGACCGGCCCGTCGGTGCACAACACCGCGTCGGTCAGCTCGAACAAGGCGTCCGTCCGCCGGGTCAGGCACTGGTAGTACTCCTGCCGCAACTCGGACAGCTCCCCGGACGCACCGGCATCACGGGCATGGTGCACACTGATCAACTGAAGCCCTTGGTTCGATCTTCTTTCTGTCGCAAGAAGAATGATCAACCAAGGGCTTCACTCGTGATCAACCAGGGGGCTGGCCGACCCCTCAGAGGTTAAAACTCAAGCTTAGGACCAGTTAGCCCACTGCGCGAGGGTCCGCGCGGTACGCGGCGTGGAACCCGAGGGCGCTCCACGCGCCGGCATGCGCGGTCAGACGCGCGCTGTGGTGGGGCCAGTCGGTGACCTGTCGGGTCCAGGCCTTCTCCGCTGCTCCCGCGAGGCGTGGGAGCAGCAGGAACGCCAGGTCGTCGAACGAGTCGACGGTCTCGCACCAGATCGCCGCCTCGACGCCGGCGAACCGGGCGCCGGCGTCGGTGAGTTCGGGCAGGGTGCTCGGGTGCCAGGTGAACGCCTGCTCGGGGCTGCGTGCCTCGTAGTCCGAGTGTCCGACATGTCGCCGCGATCGCTCCGGCTCGTCGTCGGCGTGCGCGTAGGGGCGGTCCAGGTACAGCATCGTGTTGGAGGACACCAGCACCGGCACGCCCGCCGCGGCCGCGGTCGGGATGTCCCGCGGGGCGAGGGCGAACATCCGGGCCGCGTCGTCGATCACTCGGTGCAGCGCGGACGGGGCCCGCGCCTTCAGCTGCTCCACGTCGAAGGGGTTGTCGGGGCCGATCCAGTACTGCAGCACGTCGTCGCCGTCCAGGCAGTCCGCGCGGGCGGCCTCCTGCCAGGCCACGACGCGCTTGCCGCGGGAGCGGAGTAGCGCGTGCGCGTCCTGGACGAACCGGCGGTAAGCCTGCACCGGCATGCCGAACGGCTCGTCCGCACCCAGGTGCACGAACGGTCCTGGCGCCAGGTCGACGAGTTCGTGGAGCACGTCTCGGGCGAAGGCGGCGGCCTCTGGGATGTCGGGGTCGAGGTAGCGCACGTACGGGTGTGCCGGTTCCGTGCCGCCGGCGAGTTCCGGGTAGGCGGTGAACGCGGCGATCACGTGGCCGGGCACGTCGAACTCGGGGACCACCGTGACGTAGCGCTCCGCCGCGTACGCGATGATCCGGTCGAGGCCCGCGCGCGAGTAGAAGTCCGCAGTCGCGGTGGGGTGAGGCCCGGTGAGCCGAGGACGGCTGGTGACCTCCACGCGCCACGCCTGCGAGTCGGTGAGGTGCAGGTGCAGGACGTCGAGCTTGTACCAGGCGAGGAGGTCGACGACGCGGCAGACCTCCTCGGGCGGGAAGAAGTGGCGCACGACGTCGAGCGAGAGGCCGCGCCACGCATAGGCGGGTCCGTCCTCGATCGTGACGCCGGGGACGGTCAACGAGGGGTCGACGAGTTGGAGCAGGGTGGTGAGGCCGCGGAAGGCGGCTTCGTCACCTGCGGCCTCGACGAGCACGCCCCCGGAGCGGACTGTCAGCCGGTACCGCTCGTCGGCCCGCGCCGCGCGGGGGTCGACCCCGTCGGGTCCGGGCAGGTGCGCCAGCCGCAGCGCCTCGGGGCCGTCCACGACGACCACGACGTCGGCTCCCGGTGCCCCGTGCGCGATGACCCGGACGTCGAGCCCGTGCAGGGCGTTGCGCCCAGGTGGCGAACCAGTCCGTCACGCCCGGGGCGAGGCTGGGCGGCACGGCCACGGTCACCGTGCCCGCGGCCCCGAGGGCGACGGGTCCCGCTCCCGTCGCCGCGACGTGCGACGGGAGCGGCACGAGGGACAGGTTCGGTGTCATGCGTTCTCCTCTGCCCGCCGCTGGTCCAGCGCGGCCCGTCGAGCCCGTTGCACCACGGGGTCGGCGACGGGGGCGGACAGCAGCAGGCGCTGGGTGTAGGCGTGCCGGGGCGTCGTGGTGACCTGCTCGGCGTCCCCCGACTCGACGATGAGGCCCCGGTGGATGACGTTGACCCGGTGGCTCATGTAGCGCACCACGGACAGGTCGTGGGAGATGAACAGGTAGGCGACCCCCGTCTGCTCCTGGATCTCCAGCAGCAGGTCCAGCACGGTGCGCTGGGTGGTGAGGTCGAGCGCCGACACCGGCTCGTCGCACACGATCAGCTTGGGGCCGATGGCGAGCGCACGGGCGATGGCGACGCGCTGGCGCTGCCCGCCGGAGAACTCCCGCGGGAGCCGCTGCTCCGCGTCGGCGGGGAGGGCGACGCGGTCGAGGAGGTCCAGGACCCCGCGCCGGGCCTCGTGGCCCGGTACGCCCTGCGCGTGCAGCGGTTCGGCCAGCGTGTCGCCGATCGGGATGGAGGGGTTCAGCGAGGCGAACGGGTCCTGGAAGATGACCTGGAGATCGCGGCTGAGCCGGCGGCGCCGCCGGGTGGAGGCGTGCTCAATGCGCTCACCGAGGAACTCCACCGCCCCGTCCTGCACGGGGACGAGGCCCAAGACGGCCCGCCCGATCGTCGTCTTGCCGGAGCCGGATTCGCCGACCAGGCCCACGGTCTCGCCGGGGCGGATGTCGAGCGACACGCCGTGCAGGACCTCCACGCGCGGAGCGCGCCACCCCTTGCCGGGGAAGGACACCCGCAGGTCGCGGATGTCGAGCACCCGCGGTCCGGGTGGCGGGGTGGTGGTGGTCGGCGACTCGGGTGACACGCTCATGTCGGGACCTCCGTGCCGTCGGCTCGGGGCGCGACCCAGGCGGGCCTGGCGGGGGCGTCGTCGAGCACGGCGTCGATCAGGGTTCGGGTGTACGGGTGCCGCGGGTTCGCGAGGACCTGGTGGGTGACGTCGGTTTCCACGATGCGACCGGCGTTCATCACCGCGACGCGGTCGCAGAGGTCGGCGACGACGCCGAGGTTGTGGGTCACCAGCAGCACGCCCAGGCCGCGGTCGGCTTGCAGTCGGCGGAGCAGTTCCAGCACTTCGGCCTGCACGGTGACGTCGAGCGCGGTGGTCGGCTCGTCGGCGATCAGCAACCTCGGGTCGCAGCTCATCGCCCCGGCGATGAGCACCCGCTGCGCCATGCCACCGGAGATCTGGTGCGGGTAGGCGTGGAAGACCCGCCGGGGGTCGGCGATCTCCACTTGGCGCAGCAGCTCCAACGCGCGCTCGGCCGCGGCCTTGCGCGAGAGCCCGAGCCGCAGCCGCATCGGTTCCACGAGCTGGCTGCCGATGGTGAAGGCCGGGTCGAGGTTGGTCATCGGCTCCTGCGGCACGTAGGCGATCACGTCACCCCGCAGCGCGCGGTACGCCTTCTCCGGGAGCCCGACGACCTCCGTGCCGGCGACGAGGATGCTGCCCCGCGAGACGCGACCGCCCTCGGGCAGGATGCCCAGCACCGAGAACGCCGTCTGCGTCTTGCCGGAGCCCGACTGGCCGACGAGCCCGAGGATTTCGCCCTCGGCGACGTCGAGGTCCACCCCGTGCACCACGTCGACGGCGGACGGGCCGGAACCGTAGGACACGGCCAGGTCGCGCACGGACAGCAACGACGCGCGTGGCCCGGCGTCGTCCGTCGTCGTGGATGCGGCGACGCGGGCACGGCGGGCGGCGCGCGGGGTGGGTGCCTTGGCGTCCCCGTCCTCCAGGACGTCGCGCAACGCGCTGGCCAGCAGCACGAGCGCGGCGCTGGTGACGCCGAGAGCCAGTCCGGGCCACACCATGAACTCGGGGCTGCGCTGGACGTTCTGGAACGCCTCGTTGAGCATCGCGCCCCAGGTCGGCAGGTCGCCGCTGCCGATGCCGAGGAACTCGAGCCCAGCCTGGAGGCTGATGGCGATGCCCGCGACCAGGGCGGTCTGGATGATGATCGGCGCGCGGACCACGATCAGCACGTGCCGGGCGATGATCCGGCGGTCGCGCAACCCGGACACGCGCGCGGCATCGACGTACAGCTCACCGCGCACGTTGGCGACGATGCCGCGCACGAGCCGGAAGAAGCTCGGCGCGACGAGCACGCCGAGGACGACCATGAGCACCCACATGGTGGGGCCGAGGATGGCCCGCGACGCCAGCAGCACGACCATGGCGGGCAGGGCCATGACGAAGTTGCCGACCCAGTTCGCCAGCGCGTCGAACCACTTGCCGTAGTAGCCCGCGACCAGGCCGCTGGGCACCCCGATGGACAGCGCGACCGCGAGGGCGATGAGCGCGCCTCCGAGGGTGTTGCGGCCGCCGTGGAGCAGCCGGGACCACACGTCGCGCCCCGCGGAGTCGAACCCGAGCGGGTGTCCCGGCTCCGCCCCGGCGAACGCCTTGCTCAGCTCCGCCGCGCCGGGGTCGTCGGTGGACAGCAGTGGCGCCAGCAGCACCGCGCCACCGATCAGCACGAGCACCAGCGCGGAGATCACGGCCTGCGGGTTGCGCAGGAACCGCCGGGACCGCTTGGCGCGGCGGGGCGCCACCGCGCCGGGCACCGGGTGGTTGTCTGACATGAGCGCCTCGCTCACGCGGCCCTCGCCTTCGGGTTGAGCCAGCCGACGAGCAGGTCGACGACCAGGTTGATCACGACCACGCAGACGACCGTGGTCATGACCAGGCCCATGATGATCGGGGTGTCGCCGCGCGTGGTGTAGGTGACGGTCATGGAGCCGATGCCCGGCAGGCCGAAGATCTGCTCGACCAGCACCGCGCCCCCGAGCAGGCCCACGAACTGCATGCCGAGCACGGTGAGCGCCGGTGCCGAGGCGTTGCGCAGCACGTGGCGGAACAGCACCCGCCCGGGCGGCAGCCCCCGTGCGCGCAGCGTGCGGACGTAGTCCTGGCGCAACACGTCGATGACCGAACCCCGCACCTGCTGGGAGACGCCGGCCACGGCCGCTACGGACAACGACAGGATCGGCAGGGTGACCGTGGACAGCCACCCCGGGACCGATGTCGTCAGCGGGATGTACCCGATCGCCGGGCCCACCGCAGCTGCACGGCGAAGACCAGCACGATGACGAGCGTGACCAGGAAGCCGGGCAACGCGTACCCGACGACGCCGAGCACCTGCACCAGCCGGTCGACGGGCCCGCGCCGCACGCCCGCCCACACCCCGAGGAGGAAGGCGAGCAGCGCGGTGACGAGGGTGACGCCGAGCATCAGGCTCAGTGTCACCGGGAGCCGGTGCCCGATGGCCGTCAGCACGTCCTCGCTGGTGAACCACGACGTCCCCAGGTCGCCGGTGAGCGCGTCACCCAGCCACTGCCCGTAACGGGTGAGGACCGGCTGGTCGAGGCCGAGCTCGGCGTTCTTGGCGTCCACGACCTCCTGCGACGCGGACTGCCCCAGCAGCAGCCGCGCCACGTCGAGGGTCGGGATCGACAACAACACGAACGAGACGAACGAGACGACGAGGAGGAGGAAGACGCCCGCGACCAGGCGGCGGGCAGCGAATCTCGACATGGTGAACGGCCTCCTGCGGGACCGGGGTTCCCCTCGGCCTCAGCCGGCCGGCCGGTAGTTGTAGAGGGACGGCACCGCTATGCCCGACTGGGGCGTCGCCGTGACGCCGCTGTCGGTCACCAGGGCGTAGGTCATCCGGTAGAACGGGACGAACCAGGCGTTCTCCACGAGGTTCCGGTTGAGGGCCCGCAGATCGTCCCGCGCGTCCTCGGTCGAGGAGGTCTGGATCTTCGGCACCAGCGCCCGCACCGTCTCGTCGGAGTAGCCGAAGAGGTTGAACGTGCCCGGCAGCACGAGGTCCTTGATGACCAGCCAGTCGCTGGCCTGTTGCCCGATGTTCATCACGAAACCGGAGAACTCGCGGTTCTGGAAGACCCTCCGCAGCGCGTCGCCCTGGTCGACGTCGACCCACGTGAGGGTGATCCCGACATCGGCGAGGTCGGACTTGAGCGAGGAGGCGATGGCCTCGGTGACGATGGAGGTCATGCGCGGCATCTTCAGCTCGAAGCCGTCCGCGTGGCCGGCCTCCGCCAGGAGCCGCTTGGCCTTCTCCGGGTCGTGGGCGTAGTGCGAGTCGAGGGCTTCGTCGTAGCCGAGGGAGTCGGTGCCGAAGACCTGGCTGGTGACCACACCCTTGCCCCGGCGGATCTGCTCCAGCATCGTCTTGCGGTCGACCGCGTGGTTGAGCGCCTGCCGCACCTTCACGTCGGCGAGCTCGGGGTCACCACACCGGCGCGGTCGAACAGCAGGATGCCCTGGTAGTCGAAGTTGATCGGGGTCGTCGTCAGCCCGGCAGCGCCTTCCAGGGCAGCCTGCTGGTTGGCGTCCTGGACGACGGCGGTGTCGATCTGACCGGTCTTCAGCCCGTTGACGATGGCCGTCTCGTTGTCGAACACCGTCATGGTGACACCGTCGAACGGCAGGCGCTCACCCCAGTAGCCGTCGGCGCGCCGGTAGACCCACTTCGTCCCGACCGTGGTCTGGGAGGCGTCCAGTTCGTACGGTCCCGTGCCGTCGGGCGCGGTCTTCAGCTTCTCCGCATCGGCGAAGGCCTTGGGGTTCGCCATGAGGCCGGCGGCGTCGGACAGGTAGTAGAGGTAGGCCGGGTCCGGGGCATTGAGGTGCAGCACGACGTGGGTCGCGTCGACCACCTCCACCTGTTCCAAACCGGACAGCCACTTGGCGTTGGCCCCGGTGCTCGCCTTGAAGCGCTCCAGGTTCGCCTTGACCGCCGTGCTGTCGAACGGCGTGCCGTCGTCGAACTTGACGTCACCGCGCAGCGTCAGCGACAGCTTCGTCCGGCCCGCGTCCCAGGTCCACTCGGTGGCCAGCATCGGGCGGTAGGCGCCGTCGGCCTCGCGCTTGAGCAGGGAGTCGTAGGTGGCCTGGAAGAAGGGCAGCGCGCCGCCGACCGCGGTCACCGGGTCGAGGCTCTGGGGGAACGTCATCGTGGCGATGTCGAGCGTCGGATCGCTCTGCCCCGCCGTCCCGCCGCCGGCTCCGGCGCACCCCGCCAAGACGAGGGCGGCTGCCACGACGCACGCCGAACCGGCGGTCGGGAACCTGCGGATCCTCATGGTCACTCCTGTTCTGAGCAGCCGGGCTTCCTTGCCCGTACACCGATCCCACAGAACTAACCATGTGGTAAGTTCTGCCGAACGACATGGTAGGCACACCACCACGCAAGATGTCCAGCACGCTTGCGCATCACCGGTGCTGCCCGACCGGGACAAGACCCATGAGGAGACACGATGACGAGCCCGGACCTCGACCACGTCGCCGACGACCCGCCTCCCGCCGCCCGCCGGTACACCAAAGGCGACCGCACCAAGGAGCGGATCGTCGAAGCCGCCGCCGATCTGTTCTCGAGGTTCGGCTACCTCGCGGTGTCCCAGCGGGACATCGCCGCCCAAGCGAAGATCACCCACGCGGGCCTGCTGCACCACTTCCCGGGCGGCAAGGACGAATTGCTCATGCAGGTGCTCGAACGACGCGACGCCGACGACGCCGTCGTCCTGTTCGACGAGCACCTCGACGCCTGGGGACACCTCGACCAGACGGTCCGCATCGTCGAGCGCAACGCCCGCACGCCGGGGCTGGTCGCGTTGTACGCCAAGCTCTCCAACGAGGCCAGCGACGTCAACCACCCCGCCCACACCTACTTCCGCCGCCGCTACGAGATCCTGCGAGAGCACTTCGCGGCGGTCCTCGGTGAACTGATGGACCGGCACGGCGATCGGTCCGCCCGTGACCCCGACGCGGCGGCACAACAACTCATCGCGCTCCTCGACGGGCTGCAGACGCAGTGGCTGCTCGCCCCCGAGGTGATCGACATGCGCGCCCGCCTGGTCGACTTCCTCGCCCTGCTCGGCGTCGACACGACCGGCTGGCGCACCGACTCGGCCTGAGGCGCACCGGCCGGGCGCACTCGGAAGCCGCGGCCCGCCAACCCACCCACCCATGAGGGAGACCGCACCCATGCCCGACGAGATCGACCGCTCCGCCTCGATCGAGCTGAAGGCGTCGCTGACCTCGGGCAGCGACACCTGGCACTCGACCGGAGCGCCGGGTGTCGTGCGCCCGTTCCTGCTCGCCGACGGGCCGCACGGGGTGCGCCGCCAGCGCGAGGGCGGTGACGCGCTCGGCATCGGCAACAGCGTCCCGGCCACGTGCTTCCCCCCGGCGGTGGCGCTCGGGTCCACGTGGGACCCGGCGCTGGTGCGCCGCGTCGGCGCCGCCCTCGCCGCCGAGGCGGCTGCCCTGGAAGTGGACGTGCTCCTCGGTCCGGGGATGAACCTCAAGCGCTCACCTCTCGGCGGGCGCAACTTCGAGTACTTCTCCGAGGACCCGGACCTCACCGGTCGGCTGGCCGCCGCCTACGTCGAGGGCATCCAGTCCGCCGGCGTCGGCGCGTGCGTCAAGCACTTCGCGGTGAACAACCAGGAGACCGACCGCATGCGGGTCTCCGCCGAGGTCGACGAGCGGGCCCTGCGCGAGGTCTACCTCCGCGCGTTCGAGCACGTCGTGCGGACCGCGCACCCGGTCATGGTGATGAGCGCCTACAACCGGATCAACGGCGTCCCCGCGAGCGAGGACCCCTGGCTGCTCACCCGGCTGCTGCGCGAGGAGTGGGGCTTCGACGGGGTAGTCGTGTCCGACTGGGGCGCGGTCGACGACCGGGTCGCCGCCCTGCGCGCCGGTCTGGACCTGGAGATGCCGCCGACCGGAACCGACGACGAGGTCGTGTCCGCCGTCGAACGGGGCGAGCTGGCCGAGTCCGCGCTCGACGCCGTGGTCGAGCGCCTGCGCCGACTCGAAGCGAGGCTCGGCCCGGCCAAGGAGCCCGCCTCCGAGCACGAGCTGGCGGCGATCCGCGAACGCAACACCGACCTGGCCCGCGAAGCCGCCGCACGGTCCGCGGTGCTGCTGACCAACGACGGCGTGCTGCCGCTGGACCCCTCGTCGCGGGCCTCGGTCACGGTGATCGGCGAGCTCGCCCGCACATCCCGATTCCAGGGTGGAGGCTCATCCCGCATCGTGCCGACCGTGGTGAGCTCGGCCTTGGACGCGCTCACCGCGCGGTTGGGCGCCGACGTCGTCCGGTTCGCGCCCGGGTACGCCGTGGACGGCTCCGGCGACGAGGCGCTGGCGCGAGCCGCGGTCGAGATCGCCGGCGCCGCCCAGGTCGCGGTGGTCTTCCTGGGACTGCCCGAGCACGCCGAGTCCGAGGGCTTCGACCGCACGACGATCGACCTGCCCGCCGACCAGGTCAGCCTCCTGGAGCGGGTCGCCGCCGTCGCGCCCCGCGTGGTGGTCGTGCTGTCCAACGGCGGCGTCGTGTCGGTGGCCGAGTGGCAGCACCACGCCAACGCGATCCTCGAGGGCTGGCTGCTCGGACAGGCGGGAGGAGAGGCCACCGCGGACCTCCTCCTCGGTGACCGCGCGCCCTCGGGCAGGCTCGCCGAGACCATCCCCCTGCGGCTCGCGGACCACCCCAGCTACCCGACCTTCCCTGGCGCCGACGGGATCTCGGTGTACGGGGAGAGCGTCCACGTGGGGTACCGGCACTTCGACGCGGTGGACCGGCCGGTCGCCTTCCCGTTCGGGCACGGCCTGACCTACACCCGGTTCGAGTACTCCGACCTGCGGGTGGTCGAACACGCGGAGAACACGTGGGAGGTCGCGTTCTCGGTGACGAACACCGGTGACCGCGACGGCCGGGAGGTCGCCCAGCTCTACGTCGGCCCTGCCGAGGGGCAGCAGCCGACCCGCCCCCGCGCGGAGCTGCGCGGCTTCGCCGCGCTCGACCTGCGCCCCGGCGAGACGACCACCATCACGCTGCCGCTCACCACCGCCGAACTGCGGACGTGGGACGCGCGAGGGCGGCGCTGGACGGTGCTCCCCGGCGACTACGCCGTGCGCGTGGGAGCCTCCTCGCGCGACGTGCGGCTGCGCGCCACGGTCCACAGCGAGGGCGACCGCGTGCTGACGCCGCTCACCGCCCAGTCCACGATCGCCGAGTGGCAGGCCGACCCCGCGGGCAAGCAGGTGCTCGCCGCGCTCCTCGGCCGGGTGTCCCTGGCCGGTCGGGCCTCGTCGGTCGCCCCCGAGCTGGTGCGGATGTTCCTGTCCATCCCGCTCGACAAGCTGCGCTCCTTCGGCCTCGGCGTCACCGCCGCGACCGTGGCCGACCTGGTCGCCCAGGCGCAGGCCCGCCAGGAGGAGCTCATCGCCACCGGCGCGTACCGACGCCCGTGACACCCCCGCGACCGCAGCCAGGAGACACCGTGACGACCACCTTCCCCGGCGACTTCCTCTGGGGCGCCGCGACCTCCGCGCACCAGGTCGAGGGCAACAACACGACCAGCGACCTGTGGGCCGTCGAGAACGCGCCGGACCCGGTCATGCCGGAGCGCAGCGGCGACGCCTGCGACAGCTACCACCGGTGGCCCGAGGACCTCGACAGCGTCCGCGACCTCGGCCTCAACTCCTACCGGTTCAGCATCGAGTGGGCGCGCGTCGAACCCGCGCTCGGCCACGTCTCGCGGGCACAGCTCGCGCACTACCGCCGGATGATCGAGGGCTGCTTCGAGCGCGGCCTGACACCCGTGGTGACACTGCACCACTTCACCAGTCCGGCGTGGTTCCGCGCGGCGGGCGGGTGGACCGCGGACGGCGGCGTCGCCCGGTTCCGCGACTACGTCCGGTCGGTGCTGCCGATCCTCGACGGCGTCGAGTGGGTGTGCACCATCAACGAGCCGAACATGCTCGCGATGATCAGCGCGATGCTCAAGCGCGGCGAGCGGCACGAGAACGTGGCCGGGGCGATGCCCCCGCCGGACCAGGACGTCGCCGACGCGCTGATCTCGGCGCACCGCGCCGCACGCGAGGAGCTCTCCGCGCTGCCGCAGGTACGCTCCGGCTGGACGGTGGCGAACCAGAACTTCCAGGCCGCGCCAGGCGCCGAGGAGGCCACCGCGCGGTGGTTGCACTCCCGCGAGGACCAGTTCCTCGACGTCGCCAAGGACGACGACTTCATCGGCGTGCAGGCGTACACCCGGGTCGTCATCGGACCCGACGGCCCGCAGACCGCCGACGGCGCGCGCACCACGCTCACCGGCTGGGAGTTCTACCCCGAGGCATTGGAAGGCGCCGTCCGCCACACCGCCCGACGAGTCGGCCCCACCGTGCCGATCCTGGTCACCGAGAACGGGATCGCGACGGCCGAGGACGCCGAGCGCGTCGAGTACA
Organism: Saccharothrix sp. CB00851; assembly: GCF_001905065.1. Taxonomy (NCBI): domain Bacteria; kingdom Bacillati; phylum Actinomycetota; class Actinomycetes; order Pseudonocardiales; family Pseudonocardiaceae; genus Saccharothrix; species Saccharothrix sp. CB00851. The sequence continues at coordinate 24,861 of NZ_LWLC01000043.1, read as the reverse complement.
CGCGCGGCGCCCTGACGGGGCTGGCGCGCGCCATGGCCGACGGCGTCGACGTGCGGGGCTACCTGCACTGGTCGCTGCTGGACAACTACGAGTGGGGGTCGTGGACCCCGACCTTCGGCCTGGTGTCCGTCGACCGCGAGACCTTCACCCGCACGATCAAGCCCAGTGCGCGCTGGTACGGCGAAGTCGCACGCTCCGGGAACCTCTGAAGCCGGTCCCGGTGCGGTGGCGGCCACGCCACCGCACCGGACCTCCACCGCACCGGCGTCGACCGCGGTGCGCGTCGTTGATCGCCCGGCCCGGCCAACCCGATCAAGATGGAGGACCCCGATGCGCGTACTGACCGCACTCGCCGCGCTCATGACCGCGGCCGGAGTGGCCGTCGCCATTCCCCCGGCCGCGAACGCGGAAGCCCCCGATCCGCACCACGTCTGCATCGCCGGTGTGCCGGAAACCGAACCGCTGGCACCCGGACCTGTGAACATCTGCCTCACCGTCTTCCAGCCCGCCACCGCCTCGCCGCAGGACCGGGTGCCGGTCGACGGCTGGGGCGGCGCCCGCGCCACCGAACCGGGACCGGTCCAGCGGTACCTCGACGCGGGCTTCGGCGTGGTCAGCTTCGACCAGCGCGGCTTCGGCGAGAGCGGCGGCAAGGCACACGTGGGCGACCCGGCGTTCGAGGGCGAGGACGTCATCCGGGTGATCGACCACGTCGCGTCGCTGGAAGCCGGTCACCACCTGGGTCGTCCTGTGACCTCGGTGGTGACCGGGCTGTTGTCAGGTCAGCTGGATGTAGTCGAGTTCCGCGTACCCGGTGCCGCCGGCGAAGTAGGGCGAGCCCTTCGCCAGGCGGATCACGTTGTAGCCGGCCCGCAGGCCGACGGTGGTGCTCACGGTGGCGCCGAACTGGCCCCACCCGGCGGTGGGCGGGTAGCTGATCGTGCTCCACGCGCTGCCGTTGTAGGCCAGGCCGTGCGTCGCGGTGGCGCCGGTGCCGTTGGCGTACCCGACGGTCATCGTGTAGTTGCGGGCCGTGGGCACGTTGACGATGAAGTCGACGTAGCTCGCGGTGCGCGGGTCGCCGGTGTTGTCGATCCGGCCGACGTACCCACCGTTGGAGGCGCTCGACGCGGAGAGCCGTTCGGCGCGGAACACCGACGCGTTCTCCGCTTCGTACCGCTGTTGGTAGGACGGCACGCCGCTGGTCGGCTCGACCACGAGGTGGTACGACGCCGTGGCGGACATGTTCGGCACCGGCACGGTGATGGCGCCGTTGGTCACGGTGTAGGTGGTGTTCGAGAGCGTGGTCGGTGCGGACACGTTCGTGAAGCGCCCGGAGCCCGGGGTGGACTCCAGGCGGACGCGGACCGTGCCGCCGAGCCCGCTGAGGCCGGTGACGCGGACGTTGTTGGTGCCGGACTCGTCGCCGAAGACCACGTCGACCCGCTTGCGCGTGCTGTCGTAGGAGGCGAAGCCGTCCAGGCCGGTCTGGGCGCGCGGGGTGGTGCGCACCATGTTGCCCGCCATGTCGCCGTACCACGGCCCAGCGGCAGGCCGGCGCCGGTGGCGGCCAGCGCCGAGTGCGCCTGTCCGGCCTTGACGCCGGCGCCGAACCGGGCACGGCCGTCGGCGACCTGGGTGGTGTTGAGGGCACTGACGTCGAGGACGAGGCCGGGGCCGGTGGAGTAGCCGGCGTAGCTGTGGCCGCCGGAGCGCAGCGCCAGCGGGAGCCGGTTGGTGCGGGCGTAGCGGACGCATTCCTCGACGTCCTGCGGTGTGGCGGGTAGACCACCGCCTGCGGGCGCACGGTGTCGAAGCGCTGGTTGACCAACAGCCGGGCCTGCTCGTAGGCGGCGTCACCCGGTCGCAGCACCAGGCCGTCGATGCTCTCGGCGAGGTCGGCGAACCGTCGCCGTCCGCGCGACGCGCCCGGCTGGGCGGTTCCCGTGGCGGTCCTGGTGGCGGTCTTGGCGCGGCGCAGCGCGGTGAGGGCGTGGAGGTCGGTCAGCACCGGGTAGTCGAACGGCAGCGGTGACCGCCCGCCGCGTGGCGGCCTCGACCCGGTGATCGGCGGCGAGGTCGGGTACGGCGTGCAGCGCGTCCAGGGTCCGTTGGATCGCGCTGGACTCGCTGATGGTCCAGCTGCGTTCGAAGGTGCCGTCGGGGCGTTGCGCGTCGAGCACGAAGTCGACCGACCGGACGAGCAGGTCGTGGTGGCGATCCGAGTCCGGGGCCAGGGCGAGGATGGCGCCGGCGGTCATGTCCAGGTCCGGTTGGCGCCGCGCACCCAGGTCGGGAAGCCGCCGTCGGGGTGGGCGATGGCGGTGAGGTAGTCGGTGGCCCGCGCCAATGCGGCGGGGTACCGCGCGGGCATGGTGTTGAGGAATTCCATGCTTGGCCGCTTCCACGTGCTGTGCATCCGCGACGCCGGCGCCAAACAACCCGCGGTGCAGGACTCGTTCATCGGTTTCGATCGCGCGGAGGTCTACCCGTGACACAGGCTCGGCTCGAGCGGACGATGTAACGGGTTCGGCCGCCGTTCAGGTCCACCGGCGTTCCGGCCACCGCCAAGCAGAGTCCTTCAGGAACCGCTCCAGCGAGGTGGGCTGTCTGCCCAGCAGCCGTTCGACCTCGTCGGTGACGGGTTGGTTGCGACCGAGCCTGGTCGCGGTGTAGACGGCCGCCATGAATCCGATCGTGTCCCATCCGACGCCCCGCCGCCGCAGTCGCGCGGCGAACCGGAACAGCCCTGGGCGGGTGTAGCGCACCGTGCGCCCCAGCGCGGTGCTCAGCGCCGCGGCGACCTGTGCCGTGTCGAGCGCCCGCGCCCCGGTGAGGTGGTGGACGACGTCGCGGTGCTGGTCCGGGTGGAGCAGGGCGTCGAGCGCGACGGAGGAGGCGTCCCGGGCGTCCAGGAACGTCGTGCGCCCCTTTCCCGCCGGCACGAACAGCTCGCCGCGCTCGGTGATGTCGGTGCCATGCGTGGACACCGACCGGTGCAGGTTCTGCATGAAGAACGAGCACCGCAGCACCGTCCAGTTCATGCCGGATGCCCGGATCGCCCGCTCGACCTTGTAGTGGGGCAGGAAGGTCAGCCGGTCGGCGCCGAACACGGACACGTAGACCACGTGGCGGCACCCCGCCCGGGCCGCGGCGTCGACGAACGGGATGATCCTTTCCCGGGCGGCCTTGTTGCCGGGCAGCGGGAACAGCAGGAACATCGCGTCCACACCGGCCAGCGCCGCGGCCCAGGTGGAGCGGTCCGCGAGGCCAGCAGTCCCCGAACGGCCTGGGCACTCACCGGGCGCGTGGACACGAGGACGCCACCCGGCCTCAGCAGGCGTCGGGCCGCGGTCGCGGGCAACGCCCCTGGCGTGTCGAGCACGACGTCGTAGACGCCTCGGACATCGTCGTGGGCGACGACCTCCTGTGCGCCGAGGGAGGCGACCAGGTCGTGCTTGGCCGCTGCGGCGGTCCCGGTGACGCGGGCCCCGGCCAGTGCGGCCAGCTGCACCGCGAACACCCCGATGCCGCCGCCGGCTCCGATTACGAGCACGCGTGCTCCCGGGCGCCGGTGCAGGTGTGCCCTGCGGTGCAGCGCCTGTAATGCGGTGAGCCCGGCCAGCGGCACCGCCGCCGCCGAGGTGGCGGGGAGTCCGCGCGGGGCGGGTGCCGCACGGTATTGCCGGACCAGCACGTACTCGGCCTGTCCCCCGCCGCTGTGACCGAGGCCGACGACCTGCGGACCACCTCTGCCGTTGAGGACGACCGCCCTCATCGGGCCGCGACCAGTGGGGCTCGGCCGGCGTAGAGGTCGCCCTCGACGACGTCGGCGAGGAACACGGCCAAGTCGGCGCGGCTGAGCAGGGTGCGCCGGGGCGAGCAGTGGGCGTGGTGCTCCACCGCGTCGCCCGCCGGTCCGTCGGTGAGGCGCGGCGGGCGGACCAGCGTCCAAGCGATGTCACTGCTCACCCACGTCCGGTGCTCGGCCGCCTTGTCGGCGACCATGGCCGAGCGCGACATGAGCGCGGAGATCACCCGGTCGCGCAAGCTCTTGCGGTCGCCGGGCACGGTCAGGCCGGCTCCGCTGACACCGACGTAGCGACGCACGCCGCTCTCGGTCATGACCGAGAGCAGCACAGGCGCGACCTCGGCGTGCAACCGGGGCGCGCCCGGACCCGGGCCGAGGGCGGACACGATGGCATCGGCTCCCTCCACAGCCCGGCCGAGCACGTCGGCCCGCCGGACGTCGCCCACGACCAGCTCGACCTCCTCGGGGAGCTCCGCCCTGTCCGCGTCGCGCACCACCGCCACGAGGTGGTGCCCCCGTTCCAGCAGCGTGCGCACCACCAGGCGTCCGGTGCGCCCGGTCGCCCCCAGCACCGCGATCCTCACCCGAACCTCCAACCAACCCGACCACCAAAACATGTACCATACATACATGTCGAGTGAAGGTCGCCTGGACGGCCTGGACCAGGCCCTGGTCAGGTTGCGGAGGTTGTGGAGCGCCTCCCGCCCGGTCATCGACGCCGACGGCACACCAGTGGAGATGTCGAGCATCCTCGTCGTCGAGGCCTGCGCCCGGAGGGCGGAGGAGGGTCAGGACACCAGCATCAGCGACATCGCCGCGTTCACCGACACCGAGCACTCCACGGCCAGCCGCCTGGTCGACAGGGCGGTGCGAGCCGGACTGGTCGAGCGCGAACCGTCACCCGCCGACGCCAGGCGCACCCGGGTGGTGCTCACCGAGGCCGGCTGTCGCACCAGGGACCGCGCCACCCGGTTCCGACTCGCCTGGCTCGGCGAAGTCGTGCTTCAGTGGCCGGCGGATGACGTCGTAATTCTCACGTCATTGCTGACCAGGTTCGCGGACGAGGTCGACCGGCTGGGACCGCCCGGGGCTCCCCGCGCACACGACGACCGCTCCTGAGATCCACCGTGTGGTCGGGCGGCGACCGGCACCTCCGCACGCCATGCCGGCACGGCGCCGGCACTCGTGGCCACGGTTCCCAACGCGCCGGCGGCACTTGCCTGTTCGAGGCGTACCAGGGACGGCGGATCACAACGTCTTGTCCCCTACGCCCGCCACCAGATCGTCGTGTCCGGTGGCACGCTCGTCCGGTGGCCGTCGTGGTGCACCGGGCCGCTGGCCAGGAGGACGCGGTCGACTCCGCCGGTGTCGATGGTGCAGGGCAGGTCGCCCAGGTTGACCGCGCAGCGCGCGGTGCCGCGTTCGAACGCGAGCACGTCCGGCGCGGCGGCCAGCCAGACCAGTTCGCCGTGCAGGGTCTTGCGGACCGTCAGCGCGGCGCGGTACATCTCCAGGGTCGAAGTCGGATCCCCGGTCTGGGCGGCGACTGTGTACTCGCCCCAGTGCGCGGGTTGGGGCAGCCACGCAACGGTGTCGGGCGTACTGAAACCGTAGGGCGGTCGGGTTCCCCGCCAGGGCATCGGGATCCGGCAGCCGTCGCGGAACCCGTCACGGCCGCCGGTGCGGGCGAACGCGGGGTCGCGGCGTGTGTGCGGCGGCAGGTCGCGCACTTCGGGCAGACCCAGCTCCTCCCCCTGGTAGAGGTGGGCCGAGCCGGGCAGCGCCAACATCAGCAGTGTCGCCGCGCGGGCCCGGCGCAGCCCCGTCCGCAGGTCGGCGTCGGGGGCGAGCCTGGTGGCGTGGCGCACCACGTCGTGGTTGGACAGCACCCAGGTCGCGGGTGCGCCCACGGCGGACATGGCGCTCAGGGAGTCGTCGATGACCGTTCGCAGCGCCACCGGGTCCCACGGGCAGGTCAGGTAGTGGAAGTTGAACGCCTGGTGCAGCTCGTCGGGACGCACGTACTGGGCCGTGCGCGTCAACGTCGGGCCCCACGCCTCGGCCACGGCCACCCGATCGCCCGGGTAGGCGTCCAGGATCCGCCGCCAGTCGCGGTAGACGTCGTGGACGCCGTCCTGGTCCCAGAACGGCGTGGCGGTCAGGTCCAGCAGGTGGGTGGGCACGCCGTGGTCGGGCAGCCCGGGTGCTTTGACCAGGCCGTGGGCCACGTCGACGCGGAAGCCGTCGACGCCCAGGTCCAGCCAGTGGCGCAGCACGGACCGGAACTCCTCGGCGACGGCCGGGTGGGTCCAGTCGAAGTCGGGTTGGTCGGGCGAGAACAGGTGCAGGTACCAGTCGCCGGGAGTGCCGTCGGAGTTGGTGGTGCGGGTCCACGCCGGCCCGCCGAACAGCGACTGCCAGTCGTTGGGCGGCCCGTCATCGCGCCCGGGTCGGAACAGGTAGCGGGCGCGGTGGTCGGAGTCCGGCGAGGCCAGGGCCTCGCGGAACCACGGGTGGCGCGACGAGGAGTGGTTGGGCACCAGGTCCACGATGACGCGCAGGCCGAGGTCGTGGGCGTCGGCGAGCAGTGCCCGCGCGTCGGCCATGGTTCCGAACAGCGGGTCGACCACGCGGTAGTCCTCGACGTCGTAACCGCCGTCGGCCTGCGGGCTGAGGTAGAACGGTGACAACCACACCGCGTCCACGCCCAGCGAACGCAGGTAGGGCAGTCGGGATCGGACTCCGGGCAGGTCGCCCACGCCGTCGCCGTCGGAGTCGGCGAAGCTGCGCGGGTAGACCTGGTAGAACACGGCGTCACGCCACCAGGGGGTCATTCGTCGCACTTTCGGTTCTGTGCCGGGTGTTCCCGCGCAGGTCCGGGCGGTGCGACCCCGCGGACGTCACGCGCGGGGCCGCACCGGTGGGTCACCAGCCGGAGTTGCCGCTGCCGCGCTGGACGGTGTACCGGTTCTCGTCGTTGACCATCCCGCGGCTGCCCGTGCCCTTGAGCCCGGAGACCGTGACGCCGTCGAAGCGGCCGGTGCCGGACATCAGGTAGAAGTACATGCCGTGGGAGTTGGCGTTGGTCACGGTTCCGGCGCCGTCGTCGAAGGACTCGGTGGCGCCGCCGGTGCCGTTGATCCCGACGTTGGCGACCGTCAGGTTGCCAACGGCCTTGTTCCAGCTCAGCAGCAGGCCGTGGTAGTTGCTGTCGTTGATCTCCAGGTCGCGCAGCACGACCGCGCCGGTGATGTCGGAGCGTTCGGCGAACAGCCAGATCGCGCCGGTATGGGTGTGCCAGTCCCAGTTGCGGGTGCCGGTGCGGGTGAGGGTGTTGCGCTGCACGGTGGTGGTGCCGTTGAACGGCATCGACGCGTGCCAGGTGGAGAGCATCACGCCGGAGCCGTTGAACACGGTGTCGGTGATCAGGTTGTCCTCGGCGCGGTTGTCGGTGCCGCCGTAGATGGCCACGCCGTTGGCCAGGATGGGCAGCGCGACCGTGTTGAAGGCGAACACACTGCGGCTGACGGTGCCCGCCGCCTCCCAGGACCACATGGCCAGCGCGTCGTCACCGGTGTTGCGGAAGTTGCTCTGTTCCACGCGGACGTTGGCGGTGTTGCCGTTGACGTTGAGGCCGTCCGCCATCGTGTTGCGGATGCGCATGCCCGAGGCGAGCAGGCCGTCGGCCTGCTTGATCCACAGGCCGACCTTGGCGTGGTTGGAGGCCACGTTGAAGATCAGCGACCCGGTGCCGAACTCGCCTTCGATGAACGCGTCGGAGCTGGGTGCGCCGTCGGGGTCGCGGGTGGTGACGTCGCCGTCGAAGGTGAAGTCGGCCAGCGTGGTGTCGGCGCCGTTGACGTAGAACCCGCCGCGGCGGTCGGCTCCCGAGAGGACGGTGTGCCAGATCCCGGCGCCGCGCACGTCGATGCCGTTGACCTGGACCAGGCTGTGGAGGTTGAACCGACCGGCCGGGATCCAGACGCCGCGGGCCGCGTTGCCCCGGGCGGCGGAGACGGCCGAGCGGAGGGCGGCGCTGTCGTCCACGCCGTCGTCGGCCCGTGCTCCGTGGTCGGTGATGCTGAGGTAACCGGCCGGGGCGGTGGTCGGGCCGTCGACCACCTCGGCCTCGACCAGGTCCACGGTGATGTAGCTGGTCGCGTTGGTGTCCTTGGCCAGGCGTAGCACCGTGCCGGCGGGGTAGGTCCGGGGCAGCAGGACGCGGGCGTCGTCGAAGTAGCGGTGCGGACGCGCTCCGCCGGGCCCTCCGGTGAAGGGGTAGTCGCCGTACATCCAGCTGTACTTGGAGGTCAGCGTGAGGTCGCGGACCTTGGTGCCGCCCGCGTACACCGCCAGCGGTGCGGTGGTGCCGTTGCCCGAGGCGTCGTCGGGCAGGCCCGCGCGCACGGTGATGGCGTTGGCGGGCTTGGTCAGCGTGACCTGCACGTACTGGCCGGTGCCGGTGAGCTTCATGGCGCTGCGGCCGGATGCCTCGGCGGCCTCCGTGGTGTAGGCGCGGCCGGAGATGCGGGTTCCGGTGCCGTTGTCGGTCTCGTAGGTGGTGTAGGGCACGGTCGCGCCGCGCGTGGCCAGGCCCGCGGTGTTGGTGACCGCGATGTGGTCGAGCTGGACGCCGCCGGTGTCGCCGCTCGTGACGTGGTAGCCGACGAGGTTCAACCCGGAGCGCAGTGCCAGGCTGTGGGTCGTGGTGCGCCAGCCGCTGCCGCCCGGCAGGGACAGTTGCGGGCCCTTGATGCCGTTGACGTACAGGGTCACCGTACGCGTGGTGGAGTTGGTGTGGCGCAGCGTGATGGTGGCGTTGCCCGCGCTGGTCTGGTTGATGCTGCGGATGACGCGCGCGCCGTTGCCGGGCAGGTTCACCGAGCCCGTGCCGGTGGCGCCGGACGGGCTGTCGGTCGCCGCCGCGCCGCCGGAGAGGAACCCGGTCTCCAGTTCGTAGGAACCGACCGGTCCCGGCGGGCTGGTCGTCGTGGTGGTCGGTACGGCGGTGGAGAGCTTGATGTGGTCCAGATTCACGTTGCCGTTCTCGGCGGTGCCATAGGAGACCGCGATGGTGTTCGCGCCGGCGTTGAGGGTCACCGCCGCGGTGGCGGTGCCCCATGTGCTCCAAGAAGCGGTGGCGGGCAGCGACAGCTGTCGGACGGCGCCGTTGACCGACACGGACAGGGAGCGCGTCGAGCCGGTGCCGTTGGCGTAGCGCAGCGTCAGCTCGCTGGTCCCGGCGCTGCTGCTGGTGGCGGTGAACGTCGCCGTTGCCGCGCCCCGGTTGGCGTCGATGAAACCGCCCACGTAACCACTGCCGGTGTAACCGGCGTGCTCGGACTCGACGCGGGCACCACCGGACAGCTGGGCCGACTCCGCTTCGAGGTCGCCGCCGGAGACGGGTGCCGGCTCGACGGTGAGGTTGTCCAGGTTGACGTTGCCGTTGTCGCCGGTGCCGTAGGACACGGCGATGGCGTTGCCGGTGGCGTTGAGCTGGACGTTCTGGCGCACGCTGCCCCATGAGGCCCAGCCCGCGGTGGCGGGCAGGGAGAGCTGACGGGTGCTGCCGTTGACCGACAAGGTCAGGGTGCGGGTCGTGCCGGTGCCGTTGGCGTAGCGCAGGGTCAGGGTGTTCTGCCCGGCCGTGGCGTTGGTGGTGAAGGTCGCCTTGGCGTTGCCGCGGTTGGCGTCGGTGAAGCCGCCCGCGTAGCCGGTGCCGGAGTAGCCGGCGTGCTCGGACTCGACGCGGGCGCCGCCGGAGAGCGCGGCCGACTCGGCTTCGAGCACGGCCGGCGCCGCGGGGGCGGCCGTGCTCCACAAGGTGATCAGACCGGCGGCCATCACTGTCGTGGTGACTGCCGCGAGTCCTCTCTTGGACAGCTCGATCAACATCGTTGTTGTCTCTCTTCGCAGGGTGGAGGCCCGTCGTCGGGCCGTGGTTCATCCCTTGACCGCGCCCTCCAGCGCGCCGCCGTGCAGGAACAGCCGTTGGAACACCAGGAACAGCGCGATGGGGATGATCGACGAGATCGCCAGGGCGGCGAGGAACACGTCGAGTTCCACGTAGCGCTGCAGGGCGGGCAGGCGCACGGACAGCGGCTGCACCGCGGGGTCGGGCAGCACCAGCATCGGCCAGAGGAAGTCCTTCCAACTGGCCACGACGGCGAACACCGACACCACGCCGATGATCGGCCGCGACAGCGGCAGCACCACCGACCAGAAGATCCGGAACGGTCCGGCGCCGTCGACCCGGGCCGCCTCGAACACCTCGCGCGGCAGGCTCGCGAAGAACCGCTGCACGAGGACGACGTTGAACGCGCTGGCACCGGCCGGCAGCCACACCGCCCAGAAGGTGTTGATCATGCCGGCGTCGACCACGGTCAGGTACAGCGGCACCAGCAGCACGATCGAGGGAACGAACAACGTGCCCAGCACGACCGCGGTGATCAAGCCGCCGTAGCGGGGCCGCAGCACCGCCAGTGCGTATCCGGCAGTGGTGGCCACCAGCAGTTGGACGGCCCAGGAGCCGACAGCGAGCCACACGGTGTTCAGGAAGTACTTGTCGATCTCCACGCGGGTCCACGCCGTGGCCAGGTTGGCCAGGTCTAGGCCGTGCGGGAACACCGACAGGGGCTCGCGCAGGGTGTCCTGGGTGGGCGTGACGGCGGCCTTGGCCAGCCACAGCACCGGACCCAGGCCGGTGAGCAGCAGTGCGCCCAGCAACAGGCCTTGGAGTGCGCGCAGCACCAGCCGGGTGCGGGTGGTCGCCCACTCGGTGGGCGAGACCAGACCTCGGTTCACGACGTGCTCCAGGATCTCGTCAGCCGGAAGTACGCGATCGAGAACAACGCCAGGACGGCCGCGAGCATGAGGCTCAACGCGGTGGCCGCGCCGTAGTCACCGCCCAGGCTGTTGGCGAAGGCGTAGTCGTAGATCAGCAGCAGCAGGGTGGTGGTCGAGTTCGCGGGACCGCCGCCGGTGAACAGGAACGGCTCCAGGAACACCTGCGCCGTGCCGATGATCTGCAGGATGAACGTCACCAGCAGCACGCCCCGCAGCCGCGGCAGCGTGACGTGCCAGACCTTGCGCCAGATCCCCGAGCCGTCGATCTCGGCGGCCTCGTACAGGTCGGCGGGCACCCCGGCCAGCGCCGCCAGGTAGATGATCACCGTGCCGCCGGCGGCGGCCCAGGTGGCCTCCAGCACCAGCGCGGGCATCGCGCTGCCAGGGTCCTGCAGCCACTGCCACGGTCCGAGCCCGACCCAACCCAGCACCGTGTTGAACACCCCGGTCGGACCGGCGTCGTAGAAGAACTTCCACAACAGCACCGCGACCACCGGCGGGATCACCACCGGCAGGTAGGCCAACGCGCTGAACAGCCCCTTGCGGTGGCGGACCTCGCTGATCAGCACCGCGGCCAGCAGCGGCAGCGGGTAGCCGAACAGCAGCGCCAGCACCGCGAACCACACCGTGTTGCGCAACGCGGTCCACAGCAGCGGGTCCGACAGCACCTGGGCGAAGTTGTCCAGGCCGACGAACTCGACGGGCCCGACGAGGTTGGTCCGCTGGAAGCTCATCACCACCGACTGCACGATCGGCGCCCACGAGAAGACCCCGAACACCAGCAGCAGCGGCAACAGGAAGACCAGGGTGCTCAACCCGCCGCGGCGAATCCACGTGACCGGCGTGCGCCGCCGCCGTCGCGGAGGGCGGGGACCGCGTGGCGGCGGGGAGAGCGCCGCCACGCGGGAGTCGGGTCGGAGGGCCACGTCAGCCCCGGCCGATCTGGGCCTGCACCTCGGCGTCGGCCTTGGCCAGCAGGGCGGTCACGTCCGCGGACCGGTCGGTGAACAGGGTCTGCACGGTCTGGTCCAGGATCTTGTAGACGTCCTGGGTGGACCGGGTCGGCTCGGTGACCAGCGGCTGGTCGAACATCTTCGCCGTGTACGGCGTCATCTGGTCCAACGGCACGTTGACGTACTGCCTGGTCCACTCCTGCTGCTTGTCGTAGGTCGCGCGGTCCACCACCGGCAGCGCCGGCACGCCGACGGGCTGGTTGGTCTCGGCCAGCGTCCTGGCGTCGGCGACGGCCGCCTCCTGGTCGGTCAGCTTGCCCATGTAGTAGAAGTCGATCCACTTCACGGCGGCGTCCTTGCTGCGCTCGCCGATCTTCGGGCTCACCACGGCCAGCGTGCCGCCACCGAGCACGCCCGCGTCCGGCTTGTCCGCCAGCGGCAGGGCGGCGACGCCGTAGTCCTCGGCCTTGAGGCCGTTCTGGGTGACGAGGTTGCCGTAGTTGCCGCCGCCGGAGACGTACATGCCGATGCGGCCGGCGGCGAAGTCCTGGTTGATGCCCGCCCAGTCGTAGAGGAAGTTCGCGCCCATGCTGTTGTCGTCCCAGCGCATGGCTCGCAGGGTGTCGAGCACCTCGGCCATCTCCGGGGTGTCCACGGTGGCCTCGGCCTGGTCGCCGGTGATCTTCTCGATCCGGCCGCCGAAGGCGTAGTCGAGCGTGGTGAGGATCCAGCCGCCGGTGTTGCCCGAGGTCATCTGGGCGTACCCGGTCTGGCCGGTGCGCTCGGTGATCTGCTTGGCCGCGGCGCGGACCTCGGCCCAGGTCGTGGGGGGCTTGTCCGGGTCGAGCCCGGCCTGGGTGAACAGCGTGCGGTTGTAGTGCAGCGCCTGGCCGTAGGCGGCGATGGGCACGGCCCACTGCTTGCCGTCGGCGGCCTGCCCGGCCTTGGCGATGTTCGGGTTGAGCGAGGAGGCGTAGGGCAGCTTCGCGACCTGCTCGCTGACGTCGGCGATCTGCTTGCGCTCGATCAGGCCGCGGCCGTCGGTGAACGGCACGGTGAACACGTCGGGGATGGTGCCGCCGGCGAGCTGGGCGGTGAACGACGCGGCGGTCCAGGTGTACTCCTGGGTGCGGACGTCGATGTCGGTGTTGGCGGCCTCGAACTGCTCGGCGCGCTTGGTGAACGCGTCGATCGCGGCCTTCTCCAGGCCCGCGTCCATCGCGACGGTGATGACGACCTTGCCGTCGGCGCCCACCTGGTCGTCGGGATCGGAACCGCACCCGCTCAACATCAGGGGCAGCACGATCGCCGCGGTCGCGAGTCTGGTCGGCAGTGGCCTTGCGGCGGAGGACTTCATCGTCTTTCTCCAGGGTTGATCAGGCACGCAGCCAGGCGGCGGCGTCGGCGGGCAGGTGGTCACCGTCGAGGTCGACGCTGGTCAGCAGCACCTCGTGGTGATCGGGCAGGTGGACCGGCGCGGTGCCGAGGTTGACGACGCACACGACGTCGTCACGGGTGAAGGCCAGCACGTCCTCGGTGCTGTCCAGCCAGGAGAAGCACTCTCCGCGCAGCCCGGGTTCGGACCGGCGCAGGACCAGGGCGGCCCGGTAGAGGGCCAGCATGGAACGCGGGTCGCGGTCCTGCACCTCCACCGAGCGCTCGCCCCACCCGGCGGCCGGCTGCGGCAGCCAGGCAGGGGCGCCCGACCCGTCCGGACTGAACCCGAACGAGTGATCTGAACGGGTCCACGGCAACGGCACGCGGCACCCGTCGCGGCCGGGGTCGGTGCGCCCGGAGCGGAAGTGCATGGGGTCCCGCAACGCCTCCAGCGGCAGATCCTCGACCTCGGGCAGTCCCAGTTCGTCGCCCTGGTAGACGTACAGCGCGCCGGGCAGCGCCGCGGTGAGGAGTGCCGCCGCGCGGGCCCGTCGCTCCCCGAGCGCCAGGTCGGTCGGCGTGCCGAACCGCTTGGTGGCGAAGGAGAACGAGCTGTCCTCACGGCCGTACCGGGTCACCGGTCGGGTGACGTCGTGGTTGGACAGCACCCACGTGGGCGGCGCGCCGACCGGGGCGTGCGCGTCCAACGTGGACTGGATCGACTCGCGCAGCTGCTTGGCCTCCCACGGGCGTCCCATGAAGTCGAAGTTGAACGCCGAGTGCATCTCGTCGGGACGCAGGTAGCGGGCGAAGCGCTGCTGGTCGTCCAGCCAGATCTCCCCCACCAGCACGCGCGGCTCGGCGTAGGAGTCGGCCACCGCGCGCCAGCCGCGGTAGATGTCGTGCAGCTCGTCGCGGTCGATGAACGGGTGCCCGCCCGCCTCGTAGGTTGTCGGCACCTCGGGCAGGGCCGGGTCCTTGACCGGCATGGACGCCGAGTCGACCCGGATGCCCGCCACGCCCCGGTCGAACCAGAACCGCAGCACGTCCTCGTGCTCGCGCCGCACGTCCGGGTGGTTCCAGTTCAGGTCCGGCTGCTCGGGCGCGAACAGGTGCAGGTACCACTGGCCGTCCGGCACCCGCGTCCAGGTGCCGCCGGCGAAGCTCGACACCCAGTCCGTCGGCGGCAGCTCGCCGTGCTCACCCCGACCCTCGCGGAACCAGAACCGCTCCCGCTCCGGCGAACCGGGCCCGGCCGCCAGCGCCGCCTTGAACCACGCGTGCTCGCTGGAGACGTGGTTCGGCACGACGTCGACGATCGTGCGGATGCCCATCCCGGCGGCGTCCGCGATCAGCGCCTCGGCGTCGGCCAGCGTGCCGAACGCCGGGTCGATGGCCCGGTAGTCGGCCACGTCGTAGCCGCCGTCGGCCAGCGGTGAGACGTACCAGGGGGTGAACCAGATCGCGTCCACGCCGAGGTCGCGCAGGTAGGGCAACCGGTCGCGGACGCCGTTGAGGTCACCGGTGCCGTCGCCGTTGAGGTCGGCGAAGCTGCGCGGGTAGATCTGGTAGATCACCGCGCCGCGCCACCACGGCCGGCCCGGGCTGTCCATCGTCACGATCTTCTCCCCTCATGGCACCACAAATGAACCGAACGTTGCCGGTCAGACACGGTTTAGCGCTATACTTGGTGGTGTGGGACACTAACCTCGCCGCAGCGCAGGTGTCAACGACGAGTCCGGTGTTCTGCGAAGGCGAGAGGAGAGATCGGGCCGGTGCGGGTGACCCTGAAGGACATCGCCAGGGCGGCGGGCGTGAGCATCATGACGGTGTCGAATGTGATCAACGGCAAGCACGAGCGCGTGTCGGCGGAGACGGTCGAGCGGGTGCGCCGGATCGTCGCCGAGCTCGGCTACGTGCCCAACGGTTCGGCACGCAGCCTGGCCGCCAACAGTTCCCGCCTCATCGGGTTGTTGGTGCCCGCGGAGAGCGAGGTCAGCCTCACCATCTCCCCGCACAACATCGCCATCGTCGGTCAGATCGAGCGCCGGCTGCGCCAGCGCGGCTACCACCTGTTGCTGCGCGGGGTGTCCGACACCGCCGAGATCGGCGAGGCGCTGCGGTCGTGGAGCCTGGACGGGGCCGTGCTGCTCGGCTTCCTCGACGAGGAGGTCGACCGCCTGCACCGCCGCGTCACCGGGGCGACACCGGTGCTGGCCATCGACAGCTACTCCGACAACCCGCTGACCACCGGGGTGCGCACCGACGACTTCACCGGCGCCCACCTGGCCACCTCACACCTGTTGTCCTTGGGTCACCGGCGGATCGTGTTCGCCGCGCCGTCGTTCACCGATGTCGGCGTCGTGCACGAACGCTTCCTCGGCTTCCAAGCGGCACTGCGGGACGCCGGGGCGTCGCTGCGGGACTGTCCGACCGAGACCGTCAACACCACCCACGACGACGGTGTCGAACTGGGCAGGCGCCTGCTCGCGAACCACCCTGAGGCGACCGCGATCTTCGCCACCGCGGACATCCTCGCGATCGGCATCATCGAAGGCCTGCACGACACCGGCGTTCCCGTGCCGGAGCGGGTCTCCGTCGTCGGGTTCGACGACCTGGACATCAGCGCCTACATCACCCCGAAGCTCACCACCGTTGCCCAGGACATCGTCGGCAAGGCGACCCACGCCGTCGACCGCCTCCTCGACCTCGCCGAAGGCGGGAACCACCACACCGAACCGCTGGTCCTCGACGTCCGACTCGTCGTCCGCAACTCCACCGCCGTCCCGCGACCGACAGCCAGGAACCACTGAGCAGCAAGCCGCACCCGCGGGCGTCACCCGACCCCGGCGCCGCCCTGGTGGAGGGCGCCCTCGAGTGCGGCATCGAGTTCGGCGAACAGCTGCTTCGGGGCACTTCCTCCGGAGCGGGTGGCGATCGCGGACCGGCTCACCTGGGCGCGGGTGGAGGTGCAGTCGCTGGTGCTGCGACTGTCGGTGCCGGAAGGCGACATCACGTGGGAGGCGCAGGCGGTGGTGGCGCACCACGTGCTGGAACGGACGCCGTCCCTGGCCGCCGACGACGGCAGAGACCAACCTGATCGTCCGCGGCGGCAACCACGGCTGGCCCCGCTGCGAAGGCACCTACGGCCGGCTGCGCACCGTCGAACCCTCCGCCGACGGCGGCCTGTGGCTGACCACCAGCAACCTCGGGGAGAAGGACAGCGTTCCCGACAACAGCAACGAGCGAATCCTCAAAGTCACACTCGGACGGTGAACCGGCCGCCGGGTCGGGTCGACCCGGCGGATCGGATCGCCCGGCTTCACCCGGTTTCGGTCAGGATCTCGTCGATGCGGCGCGATGCCGTCGCCAGGCCGTCGTCGACGCCCGCCTCGCCGCTGATGATGTTGCGGATGGCCGGTTCGAAGACGTCGTCGTGGATCTTCGCGAACTGCACGACGCCGGGCATGACGGGTTGGGCGATCCGTGCGTCGTCGGCGAACTGGCCCACCAGCGGGTTGTCGTTCGGCGGGTACTGGTCCAGCCGGATGGAGGGGTAGCCGGACCCCTTCATCCAGCTCTGCTGCGCCTGTTCCCCGACCCAGTGGGACAGGAAGCGGTGAGCGGCCCGCTTCTTCTCAGGGCTCAGTTCGGCGTTGAGCGCCAGCGACGTGGTCGTGCCCAGGGTGGCCTGTCGGAACGGGCCCGGCGGGACCGGCGCCAGGTCGAAGTCCACACCGGCCGCCTGGAAGCCACCGGTCGCCCACGGGCCGGTGATCGTCATCGCGGCCTTGCCGTCGCGGAACAGCTCCTCGGCCTGGGTGCCGGACAGACCGGTCGGCGACACGTGCTCGCGGGCCACCAGGTCGACCCAGGTCCGGACCGCACCGACCGCCTCGGGACTGGTGAGCGCGGACCGGGAACCGTCCGGCGTGAGGATGTCGCCGCCGTGGCCCCACAGCAGGATGGGCCACACGGGGATCGCCTCGTGGTCGGGCAGTGCGATGCCGTGCTGCTCGGGCACGCCGTCGTCGTCGCGGTCCCTGGTCAGCCGGGTCAGCGCGGTGCGCCACTGGTCCCAGGTGGTCGGGGGCTGGTCCGGGTCCAGCCCCGCCTCGGTGAACAACGCGCGGTTGTAGCAGAGCTTGAGGCTGGTGAACGTCATCGGCACGGCGTACTTCGAGCCCTGGTAGGTCACCGCGTCGACCGCCGCCGTGACCAGCGCGTTGGACGCGGGCTCCGCGGCGAACCAGTCGTCCACCGGCGCGAGCACGCCCTTCTGGGCGTATTGGGGAACCCTGGTGCTGTCGAAGGCCGCCAGGTCCGGACCGCCCTCCGAGAAGTAGGCGGGCAGCAGGTTCTGGAAGAACACGTCCCACGGCATGAGGCTCACCTCGATCCGCACGTCCGGGTTGGCCGCGTTGAACTCGTCGACGATCGCTTCGAGGGTCGACGGCGCCGGACCGGCGTAACCGCTCCAGAACGACAGCCGCGTCACCGACGTGGAACTCCGCTCCACGTCGGTGCCGCAGCCGGTGAGCAGCGCCCCGGTCAGCCCGGCCACGACGGCCAGCGCCGTGGCCGCACGCCGGACGGCGGCGCGAGGTAACCGCTCGTTCGCCGCCGCGGTCGGTCTCCTCGTGGTCCACGACCGGCGTGCGTCGCCGGAATTGCCGCGTGAAGCGGCCGGTGGGGATGTGCGTCTCACGTGATCAGTAGCCGATCTGGAAGGTGGCGTCCGCGCGGTCGACCGCGGTGAGGATGGGGTCGATGCGCAGGACGTAGTTGGCGTGCCGCAGGTAGCGGTCGGGGAAGTTGTGCGAGCGGAACGACACGCCGGCCGAGGACGCGAGGCTTGCGCCTTGGTCAGCGGGGTCCAGGAGTTGGTGTTGATGTCGCCGCTGCGCCACGCGTACAGCTCGCCGTTGACGGGTGCGAACGAGTCGCCCCACAGCCACCACTCGTTGCGGTTGTGCGCCTTGACCACGATCGGCGCCTCGATGCCGCCGCTGACCACACCCGTGGTGTAGGTGCCGCGGTCGAAGCTGCGCGGGTTGAGCGTGCTGGAGCGCGCGCCGTAGAGGCGTCCGTCGGCGAAGCTCTTGTAGTACAGGTAGTTCGTGCCGTTGCCGACGTGCACGTTCTGCTTGCGCATGATGAACGGGTCGCGCAGCCCACCGGTGCCCGCCGTGGGCGTGGCGACCGGGTTGCCCTGGTTGAGCGCGGTCCACTGCAGACCATCCATGCTGACCGCCAGGTGCAGCGCGTACCGGTCGGCGATCCGGGACGGGGATTCGGTGCAGTAACCCATCACATAGGCCGCGTCACCCGGCGCGGCGAGCGCGGCGAGTCGGCTCGTGCCCGCCAGAGCGACCGCAGCCACCCCACCGGCAAGAACAGTGCGTCGTTGCACCATGATCGGACAACTCCTCATCCGGACGAAGTCGACAAGTGGCCGGCACCACGAGGCTCGGAGGTTGGTCGAGACCTCGGCGACTCGTTCACGTGACCCACGTCACCGCTGGCTGTTAACGCTAACGGGCTGGGATGCTCCCCTCAAGGCCGTCTTTCGCATCAAGTGAAGATGCTTGGTGTTAGCGATAACCGGCTACGACCGTCCACTGCGGTGCTGTCGAACGCGAACGAGGCAGGGTCTGCGGCGGGCTGCTCGACGGAGCGGATTGCGCGAGCATTCGACCGGTGAAGGCGGTGGTGGGACGGGTGTGCGTTGTCGTATTACGGTCATGGGTGCGCCCACGTTGTTCCGCGCAGGCTCGCATGGCTCCGTCATGTGCTCGTGCTGTCCTTCGGGTGTGCGTCGATGTCTCGGGACGGAGCGGGTGGATGATGGATACGCAGCGGTTGGCCCGGCGGCTACAGGTGTCGGAGGCGATCACCGACAGCGCGCTGCGCGAACTCGACGTGGACAAGCTGTTCGAGGTGTTGCTGCGCCAGGTGCGGGAGCTGTTCTCGGTCGACACCGCCACCGTGCTCCTGGTCGACTCCGGTGGCGGCCACCTGGTGGCCAGGGCGGCCGCCGGCTTGGAGGAAGAAGTCCTCCAGGGCGTGCGGGTACCCGTGGGCTCCGGTTTCGCCGGCGCGGTCGCCGGTCGCCGCGAGCCGGTGCAGATCGACCACGTCGACCCCTCCACCGTGGTCAACCCACTGCTGTGGGAGCGTGGCCTGAGAGTGATGCTCGGCGTGCCGATGGTGGCCGAAGGCAGGCTGATCGGCGTGTTGCACATCGGCAGCACGGTCGCGCGCCGGTTCACCGACGAAGACTCGACCTGCTCCAGGTCACCGCGGAACGGCTGGCCACGGCTGCGCACCTGCACCGGTCGCGGTCCGAGCTCGCGGCGGCGGCCCTGCTGCAGGACAGTCTCCTGCCCGGCCGGCTGCCGACCACCGCCGACTGGGAGTTCGCGGCCCGCTACGTTCCCGGCGCGGAGAACGGTGTGGGCGGGGACTGGTACGACGGGTTCGAATTGCCCGACGAACGCATCGGCGTGGTCATCGGCGACGTGGTCGGCAGCGGGCTGCCGGCCGCCATCGTCATGGGACGACTGCGCAGCGCCCTGCGCGCCTACGCCCTTGAGTTCCCCGACCCGGCCGAGGTGCTCGGCAAGCTCGACCGCAAGGCCAGCCACTTCGAGACCCAGACCATGGCCACGGTCGCCTACGCCGTGATCGACACGACCACCGCCCGCGTCGACCTGGCGCTGGCAGGCCACCTGCCACCCGTGCTGGCCGTCCCCGGCGAACCGGCCCGTCTCGTCAACCCACCACTCGGACCGCCCATCGGGCACAACCTCGCCGTCACCGGCCGCGAGGGCACGACGTTCGACATGCCACCCGGCGCGCTGATGGGTTTCTACACCGACGGCCTGGTCGAACGCCGGGACGAGGACCTCGACACGCGTCTCGAGCAGCTCCGCCGGCAGATGACGGCGACCACTGCGGAGACCGTCTGCGCCGGGATCATGGCGCACCTGGTCGGCAACCAACCCGCCACCGACGACATCGCCCTGCTCGTGACCCGCCACCGCCCCGAACCCGCGTGACCGGTCCCGACACCGGCCGACCAAGGCGACACGGCCACATCCCCAACGGCAGTCAACCGAGCGGATCCCACCGGCAGTGGCCCGCTTCGACGTTCTCGCCACCCGTTGAACCGGGGAGACGCCACCGCGTCCACCCCGCCCGAACCCCGCGGCGCGGACGGCTCGGGCGAACGTGTCAGCGACCGGCGGGACCGCAGGCGGAGCTGTCGCAGGCGAGCACCGCCCATACCGTCTTGCCGCCCTCGGCGAGCCGGCGCACACCCCACTCCGCGGAGTACACCGCCACCATCGCCACGCCCCGTCCCCTGGTGTCGGCGATGCTCGACCGCCCCAGCACCGGCGGGAGCTGCGAGGTGTCGTCCACTTCGACGTAGACCCGGCACGGGTCGAGACGGTGGAACACCCGAACCTGAGCCCGACCGGGAGCGTGGTCGAAGACGTTGCTGACCAGTTCCGTGGCGACGAGCAGCACGTCCGAGAGGTGATCCTCGTCCAGCTCGGGCAGGACACGGGCGGCCCAACGGCGCACGTCGGCCATGGTCGGGGAATCGGGCCGGGCGGTGTCGAACCGCAGCGGTTCCGGATCAGCGGGATCGGCCACGGTGAAATCCCCTGTCCCGAGTTCTTGCGACTCCGACAGACTACGGCTGCCTGAAACGGTGCCGCATCGCCCGCCCGCGGTCAGGCGACTGCCGCTTCCGGATCTCCGCTGCGCACCACGCGGCCCTGGCCTCGTGGTCAGTCGCCATCGCCGTTCTCACGCCCCTCACCCTCGCGTTCCTCACCTTCGCCGACCTGCGGTTCGGTGCTGACGGGAGGCACTGTGCCCGGAGGCGTACCTGCTCCGGTCCGCTGGACGACCTGCGATGTCGAAGGCGGTGGGAGCGTCGTCCGGGTCGACGATTGCTGTTGCGTTGTCCGCACCGCCGGCCGGGTCGAGATGACGGCCACCGCCGTCGGTTCCTGTGTCGCTCGGGCGACCGTGGCCGACGTCGAGGAGAGCTGTGGTGGTCCGGTGGCAGGGATGGGCGGGGTCGGTTCGGCGCTGGTGCCGATGACGGGCTGGTCGTTGTCCCCGGCGATCGGCGCTTCGGGACCGTCGAGTGCGCTGAGCAGCACTGTTCCGGCTATCACCACCGCCGCGGCACCGCCGAGCAGCAGGTCGTCGCGCACCCGGCGGGTGACCACCGGCGCTTCAGCGGGTTTCGGTGCGGTGGCGGTGTCGAGGCTTGGCGGTGGCGCGTCGTCCAGGTGGAGCCGGCCCGCGGCGACGAGCAGCTCGGCGCACTCGGCCGCGGTGGGTCGTCGGCGGGGGCTCAGCCCGGTCATGGCGGTGAGCACCTCGCGCCACGGCCTGGGCAGTTCGTCGGGGATGAGGGGTCCGCGGTGCAGGCGGGCGAGTGCCGACTCGGCGTCACCGCCGGGGTACTCCGGCCGCCCGGTCAGGCACTCCAGCAGCACCAGTCCCAACGCGAAGACGTCGACGGCGGGCGTGATCTCGTCGCCGCGGACCTGTTCGGGTGCGAGGTAGGCGGCGGTACCGACCACGAGACCCGAACGGGTGATCCGGGTGACCTCGGCCTGCAGCGCCAGGCCGAAGTCGGTCAGGTAGGCACGCCGTTCGTCGCGGTCGAGCAGGATGTTGGACGGCTTGACGTCGCGGTGCACCACCTCGTGTCGGTGCACGTGGGCCAGCACTGCGGCGACCTGCGAACCGATCCGCGCGACCGACTCCGGCGCCAGCGGCCCCCGCATCCGCCGGCGCAGCGTGCCGCCCTCGACGGCCTGCATCACGAAGAACGGGTGCCCGCGGAACGACCCGGAGCCGTAGACCGCGATCATGCCCGGACACCGCAGCGCCGCCAGCACGTCCGCTTCGCGGGCCAGCCTGATCCGGTCCTCGCGCGTGGCCGCGCCCCGGAACAGCTTGATCGCGACCTTGCGCTCCAACACGGTGTCGAACGCCTGGTAGACCTCGGCCATCCCGCCGGTGCCGTACAGCCCGCCCACGGCGTACCTGCCGTCGATGACCTCGCCGGTCAGCTGTCCGTCCGACATCGGGCTGACCTCCACGGCTACGACACAGGGCACATCTCCCCGAACGTACCGCCGTGACCGGCGGCTACTCCGGTACTTCGGCCCCCGATAACGTGAGAGGCGTACCGGTTCCGTCACGTTCACCGACGTTGCGCGCCGGCGAACACCGTTCGTGCGTGCCGATCGACGACTTCGGCATCACGCACAACACGAAGGCCGGTTCAGGCGATCTCGGCGGTACGACCGGAGCGATCGCGGTCATCGTCACGGCGTTCGCGGTGAGGGCCGTGTTCTACGCGTCTCTCCGCCACGGACAGGCCGGGCAATACTCGCCGTCGGGTGAAGTACCGGCTACAGGTGGTTAGCCTGCCCACGTAGGCCGCCACGGGGCGGTCGTCCGGTGTGCGGGGCGAACCACGCGGAGGGTCGATGCAGGGTGAGGCGGAGGGGTCGTCGTCGGTGGATCGGGAGCCCGACTACCGGTTCACCCTGGCCAACGAGCGGACGTTCCTGGCGTGGATCCGCACGGCGCTGGGGCTACTGGCCGGTGGCGTGGCGGTCGGGCAGCTGGTGCCGCCGTTCGGGTTCCCCGGCGCGACGGTTCTGCTGGGGCTGATGTGCATCGCGCTGGCCGCGGTGCTCGCGGCGACCAGCTATCCCCGCTGGCGGGCGGTGCAGCGGGCGATACGTGCCGATCAGCCGTTGCCCAGCAGCCGGGTAATGGTCGTCCTGGCCGGCGGGGTGCTGGTCGTGACAGTGACGGCCGGGATTCTGGTGGCTGTCGGGTGAGCGGTCCCCGTGATCCGGGGTTGCAGCCCGAGCGCACCGACCTGGCGTGGCGGCGCACGGCGTTCAGCGCGGCGGCGTGTTCGGCGTTGTTGCTGCAGGTGGCGGCTCGCGGTGGCTGGGGCCTGCGGGTGGTGCCCGGTGTGCTGATCGCGCTGGTCGCGGTCGTGGCGGTGTGGGCGGGCAGACGGGGACGACAGCGCTGGCGGCGCGGAGCCGGTCCCGGCCGACTGCCACTGGCGGTCGGCGTGCTCACCGCGGTGGGGTGCCTGTCGGCGATCATGATGGTGGCGTGAACTCTCGGCGACCTCCTGGATGGCGCAGCGGCGAGGTCGACATGAGCACCGTGGGTGTCCTGCGGGCCGAGGTCGCCTCGCGGCTGAACAGCCGTCCCGCCGCGTTCGTGATCGATCTTTCGGACGTCGACTTCTTCGCCTCGACCGGTATATCGCTGCTGATGGAGACCGGGCAGCGGACGGGGCGTGACGGCATCACCTTCGCGGTGGTGGTCACGCGACGCCATGTGCTGCGGTCGTTGGAGGTCACCGGCACGGACAACGTCCTGCCGCTGTTCGGCACGCTGACCAAGGCACTGGCGACGCTGTCGCTGCACCGCCCGTCCGCCGCCGTGACTCCCCCTGCGGGTGAACCGGTGGCGTAGCGCCGCGGTGTGAAGCCCACTCGAATGGGTAGTCAGAGCGCGCCGGTTTCTGCGCAGAACGCGGCAGGACCAACTCCTCCGAGTGGTTCTGCCAGGTTCGGCGTGGTGTGTTGAGCAGCCAGCGCTCACGCTCCGGCCTGGTGGCGCGGTGCGGGTCGATCGGTCCAGCGCGCGGCGCGGTCCGCACCGGGCGCCCATCTCATCGGTCGTCCTTCGCTCTTCGCATCCGGCCCTACCGAACCGGCCCCCGGGCCGGGGCCGGTTCGACGGCATGCTCCGCTGCCGGACCGCTCGTCATGGTGGTCACCGCTGTGGCCAACCAACGACGCGGCGAGGCGGGGTGCACGCCCAGCACGGTGACGTCGGGACTGAAGGTGGCCAGCAGCGCGGTGCTGAGCAGGGCGATCAGCAGGCAGCCGAACAGCAGGTTCTGGGTGGAGGCGGCGGCGTGTTCGAGGTTGACCCGCCGGTGGCGGCGTCGGCGGCCACGATCGCCAGCGTCTGCACCGCGATACCACCCACCGCGTTGCTGTAGGCCAGTTCCGGTTCACCGGAGGCGGCGCTGACGCCGGTCATGACGATGCCCGACAGCGAGGTGATCAGTCCGAAGAACACCGCGCCGAAGAACGCCTCGCCCCAGCCGGTGCGGTCGGCCGGCGCGTCGCCCAGGGCGGCCAGCCGGACGGCGCCGAGCACGGTGACCACGCCGGCGCCCGCGAAGACCGCGATGATCCATTCCAGGGGCCATGCCGCCGTCATCGGGCCGGCCTGCCGGGTGCGCGCATGGGGCAGGTGTTGCCCGTCGGCCAGGTCCGCCTACACGTCGGTTCGGCGCGGCCGGAGATCCCCGGCCGGGTGGTGTCCTCGGGATGACGTGGGTCGGTCCACCGAAACCGCCGCGGCCACTCCGCGTTGCCGGACTGCCCCCCGTTGGGGTGACGGTCGTCGGCGATCCGGGCGGCGCGGCGAACAGGACCGTGGGCTCGATAGGGTGACATGGACCTGATCACCGACTATGTGAGGTGGAGTCACCAGTGGCTGTTTCCGTGGATCTGGCCAAGCAGTTGGACAAGGCGTACGAGGGGCTGAGCGTGGCCGAGGTCCTCGACGCGCCGGTCGCGGCGTTGGCCGGGGTCAGCGAGGGTGACGCGGAGAAGTTGGCCGCGGCCTTCGGGATCTAGTAGCGTGTCGCTGCTTAGTTGTGATGCCAGTGGCTGGGAGGCTGTTGTCCGGCAGGGCCGTTCCCTGCCGGACAAGGACTGGTGTGGTGGTGTCGCAACTGAAGCGGCCG
Organism: Saccharothrix sp. CB00851; assembly: GCF_001905065.1. Lineage (NCBI taxonomy): Bacteria > Bacillati > Actinomycetota > Actinomycetes > Pseudonocardiales > Pseudonocardiaceae > Saccharothrix > Saccharothrix sp. CB00851. Next base: position 38 of record NZ_LWLC01000043.1, on the reverse strand, counting down.
GTCAGGTTGTCGGCGCGGGATCGTGAAGAGTTGATCCG
>NZ_LWLC01000042.1:0-54912 GCF_001905065.1 Saccharothrix sp. CB00851 | reverse complement strand
GGACACGCCGAGGAACGCATGATCACCCTGACCTTTCAAGATCTGTAACTGGCAGTAAGCGGGAAGGTGACAGGGAGAGCCCGAAGGGGTGGCACGGTGCCGACCTCGAACACCGCGGTGACGTGGTCGCCGGAACGCGAACCTCTATCAAGGAGGACCGTCGTGGACTCGAACCGCACGAACCCGGCCAGGCTCGGCAAAGCAGCTGCGGCCGGTGTGCTGGCCCTGCTGCCCTTCACGGCGACCGGTTGTGCCGGCGACGACCCGTCCGGGGAGGACGCCGCTCAGCCGATCACGGCCGTGGAGGACGACGCACAACTCGAATACTTCGGCTCCGACCAGTTCGTGGGAGACGAAGTGGTCGTCAGCTCCGTCGTGACGTGGGTGCTCGGTGAGAAGTCCCTCATGCTCGACGGCAGCGAGTACGGGGACGCGTCGCTGCTCGTGCTGTCGCCCGACGGGCTCGGAGCGGTCGAGGAGGGGGACATCGTCAACGTCAGCGGGTACGTCGAGCAGTTCGTCCAGGTCAACTACGCGGAGGAGTACGGCGTGTCCGACGAGGGCGTCTACGGCCTCTACGTCGACGAGGAGTTCCTCCTCGCGGACCACATCTGGAACGGCCCGTCCGACTCGTCGGGTACGCCCAAGCCGTCGAGCTGACCTGCGATCGATCGGACAGCGGCCGGACCGGCTATTCGGTGTCACCGCCGCGGGCACGCCTCGGACCAGAGGTGGTCCGAAGAACAGGAGGCGGCAACATGCGGGTGTCCGCCCGATCAGTGACGCGGGACGTTGCCACGGCGCGTCGACCGCGTTCGATCGAGCATCGGCCCATGTCGGTGCAGCCGGTCGACCTCGCCGCCCTCTCCGCTGGCCCGCCGACCTTGGACGACGTCCGATTGCGTTGCGTGAGGAAGACCTTCCAGTGGTGACACTGGTCGTCATGGTGCGTGAGGACGCTGGAAGCGGGTGCTCCCGGTGAAGCCTGTCGGGACCCGAGATCCTGTTCGGTCGATGTCGCGCGGTGTGCTTGCCGGGCTGTCTGATCCACTTTGTAGTGGATTCCCGCATGCCACAACAACCACCTCCCGCACGGCGGACCGACGAGCTCGACCCCATGCCGGTCACCGCACACGGTCATCAGCCTGTGGTGCCTCAGTACGGTGCGGCCCCGCTCCAGGACATGGCTCCGCTCTACGGCGTGCGCGAGCCTGCCGCAGCGAGCGTTGCCAGCGGCGTGGCGTTCGTGGCCGGCGTGTGGTTGGCCCTTGCACCGTTCGCCCTGGACTACGCACCTGCGGAGCAGGGCCTCGAAGGCTACTGGCACGACATCGTCGTGGGCGGCACTATCGGGCTGTTGGCCCTGGTGCGCTCCTTGGCCCCCCGTCACGTGCCGTGGCTGAGCCTGGTCAACGTCGGGCTCGGCGCGTGGCTGGTGCTCTCGCCCGTGGTGCTCGGCTACGAGCCGTGGCCGGTTTCGACCACCGCGGCGGTGAACAACATCGTGGTCGGCGGCGTGGTGATCGCCATGGCGCTGCTCAGCGCGTGGACGACGTACCGGACCCGCTCCGAACGCCGATCGCACGAGGGAGGGCGCTGATGGTCGGCCAACCGTCCCAGCGGTGGGACGGGCAGCCGGCCGACGACAAGCACATGCCGCTGACTGCCGGCGCCGCGAGCGCGGTGACGCTCTTGGCCGGCATCTGGCTGCTGCTGGCACCCCCGGACAACAGGCCTGGCACGGGCCGGAACAGGTGGAAGCCATGGCTCGTCACGCGAGGCTGGACGCCGAGGCGAGGCCTGAGTACGCCATCGTGATGGACACCGGGGACTCGCGGCAGTACCGGTCGGGTTGATCGGTCCGAGTGGTCAAGGGACGCTCCAGGGCCCGTGGCCTCGGCCACCAGGATGCGTCCGCCGCGGACCGCTTCACCTGACGATTGGCTGACGATGGGGCGCGGCCCGGTACCGCGCGCCTCCCGGGGCATGGGCGTGAGGACGGCGGGTAGTCACCGACCATGCGCGCACTCACCGTCGTGCCCGGCACCGCCGGGTCGTTGCAGCTGACCGACCTCCCGGACCCCGAACCGCGACCAGGGGAACTGTTGGTCGAAGGGTTGGTCGTGGGGGTGTGCGGGACGGACCGGGAGATCGCGGACGGCGAGTACGGGTGGGCGCCGCTGGGTCGTGACCGGCTCGTGCTCGGGCACGAGTCACTCGGTCGGGTGAGGGTCGCGCCGGAGGGCAGCGGCTTCTCCGCCGGTGACCTGGTGGTGGGGGTGGTCCGTCGACCGGACCCCGAGCCGTGCGGGGCGTGCGCGCGGGGCGAGTTCGACAACTGCCGCAACGGCCGCTACACCGAGCGCGGCATCAAGGAGTTGGACGGGTACGGCGCCGGGCTGTGGTGCGTCGAAGCGGACTACGCGGTCGGGCTCGACCCGGCGCTGGAGCGGGTCGGGGTGCTGATGGAGCCCACGTCGGTGGTGGCCAAGGCGTGGGAGCAGGTGCGCCGGGTGGGGGAGCGTGCCTGGTTCGAGCCGGAGCGGGCGCTGGTGACCGGCGCGGGACCGATCGGGCTGCTGGCGGCGATGATCGGGGTCCAGCAGGGGCTGGAGGTGCACGTGCTCGACCTGGTCACCGACGGGCCGAAGCCCCGGCTGGTCGAGCAGTTGGGTGCCACCTACCACCACGGGGACATGGCGGAGGTGGCCGGGAAGCTGCAGCCGGACGTGGTGATCGAGGCGACCGGCGTGGGCAGCCTGGTGTTCGCCGCCATGCGCAACACCTCCCCGTACGGCGTCATCTGCCTCACCGGCGTGTCGGAACCGGGTCGCCGGTCCGAGGTCGACGCGGGTGGCGTGAACCGCGAGATGGTGCTGGAGAACAACGCCGTGGTCGGCTCGGTCAACGCCAACCTGCGCCACTACCGGCAGGCGGCGCGAGCACTGGCCGCGGCCGACCAGGACTGGCTCGACGGCCTGATCACCCGGCGCGTGCCGCTGGAATCCTCCGCCGAGGCCTTCGAGGCCGGACCGGAGGACGTGAAGGTGGTCATCGACCTGGAAGGCGGTCGGTGAGCGGTGCCGTCCCCGATCGAGGACTACGCCCTGTTGGGTGACCTGCAGACCGCCGCCCTGGTGGGCCGGGACGGCAGCGTGGACTGGCTGTGCCTGCCCGCGTTCGACTCGCCGGCCTGCTTCGCCGCGCTGCTGCACGACGAGAGCGCGGGCCGCTGGCTGCTCGCCCCGGCCGGTGGCGGACCTGCCACTCGGCGGCGCTACCGCGGCGACTCGCTGGTGCTGGAGTCGGAGTGGGACACCCCGGACGGCACCGTGCGGGTGATCGACTGCATGCCGCCCCGCGGCGAGGCCGCCGACGTGGTGCGCGTGGTGGAGGGCGTGTCGGGCCGCGTACCGATGCGCACCGACCTGCGGCTGCGGTTCGACTACGGCAGTGTCGTGCCGTGGGTGCGCCACCACGACGGGGCGTTGGCCGCGGTCGCGGGTCCGGATGCCGTGTGGCTGGAGGCCGGGGTGCCGGTGCACGGGCACGACCTGACCACCACGGCCGAGTTCGAGGTGCGCGCCGGGCAGCGCGTGCCGTTCGTCCTCACCCACACCGCCTCCCACCTGCCACGTCCACACGCGGTCGATCCCGAGCAGGCCGTCCTGGACACCGAGGACTTCTGGAAGGGCTGGATCGGCCGGTGCACGTACGACGGTCCCTGGTCGGAGGCGGTCCGCCGCGCGCTGGTCACGCTCAAGGCGCTGACCTACGCGCCGACCGGGGGCATCGTGGCCGCGGCCACCACGTCGCTGCCCGACCAGTGGGGTGGGCCGCGCAACTGGGACTACCGCTTCTGCTGGCTGCGCGACGCCACGTTCACCCTGCAGGCGCTGTTGGGCACCGGTTACGTGGCCGAGGCCCGCGCTTGGCGCGAGTGGCTGGTGAGGGCGGTGGCGGGCGACCCGGCGAAGCTGCAGATCATGTACGGCATCGACGGCCGCAGGCGGCTGCCCGAGCAGACCTTGCCGTGGTTGTCCGGTTACGAGGGCGCGTCACCCGTCCGGGTTGGCAACGCTGCTGCCGACCAGTTCCAACTCGACGTGTGGGGCGAGGTGCTCGACGGGCTGCACCTGGCCCGCGAGGCCGGGCTGCACACCAGCGACACCGCGTGGGACCTGCAACGGGAGCTGCTGGACTACCTGGAGGGCCACTGGGAGGCTCCGGACAACGGCTTGTGGGAGGTGCGCGGCCCGCGCCGGCACTTCGTGCACTCCAAGGTCATGGCGTGGGTCGGACTGGACCGCGCCGTGCACACGGTCGAGAACCACGGCCTGGACGGCCCCGTCGACCGCTGGCGGCAGGTGCGCGACCTCATCCACGCCGAGGTCTGCGAGAAGGGCTACGACGCCGAACGTGGCACGTTCACCCAGTTCTACGGCTCACAGGGACTGGACGCCTCGCTGTTGCTCATCCCCAGGGTCGGGTTCCTGCCGTGGGAGGACCCGCGCGTGCGCGGCACGGTGGACGCGGTGCGCCGCGAGCTGTGCACCGACGGGTTCGTGCTGCGCTACCGCACCGACGCCGACGGTGGCGTGGACGGCTTGCCCGGCACCGAGGGCGCGTTCCTGGCGTGCACGTTCTGGCTGGCGGATGCCCTGCACGGTACCGGCCGGGTCGACGAGGCGCGTGAGCTGTTCGAACGGCTGCTCGACCTGCGCAACGACGTCGGCCTGCTCAGCGAGGAGTACGACACCGCGACCGGCCGCCACATGGGCAACACCCCGCAGGCGTTCAGCATGGAAGGCCTGGTCAACACCGCCCGCCGGCTCGGCGGCGCCTCCACCCGCACCTCCGCCGGCAAGGACGAGCAGGCATTGTGACGTCGCCCGTGCCCGAGAGCCGTTGCTGGATCAACCTGGATCGGGTGAAGCTGGCCGAGACGATCGACGCGCTGATCGCGTGCGCGGAGGCGTGTACGGCGTGCGCGGACGCCTGCCTGGGTGAGGCGTCGGTCGCGGAGTTGACCAAGTGCGTGCGCACGAACATGGACTGCGCGGACATCTGCGGCACGACCGCGCGGGTGCTGTCGCGGCACACGGGTTACGACGCGAACATCAGTCGGGCGCTGCTGGAGGCATGCGTGACCGTGTGCCGGTCGTGCGGTGACGAGTGCGGGTCGCACGCGGAGATGCACGAACACTGTCGGATCTGCGCCGAGGCGTGTCGCGCGTGCGAGGCCGCCTGCCGGGACCTGTTGGCCGCCATCAGCTGACCGCGGCACGGTCCGAGTCGCCGAGGCACCGGTGGACGTCGATTTCACCCGGGCGGCGGGCCGTCCTGCGTGGACAGCGGTGTCGGCTCCGCGGTGTCGCCCGTGGTCGGCGTGGTGGAGGTCGTGGAATCGGGTCGTTGGGTGACGGTCGGGGTGGGCGCCGGGGTCTCCGCCGGAGTGGTCAACGGTCGTGGTTCGGTCTGCGTGGTGACGCCGCAGGCGGGAAGCACGAGGAAGGTCACCGCGGAGCATGCGGCGAGCAGGAGCGCGGGCATCTTCACGGGCGTGCCTCCGGGATCTCCACGACGAAGCGGGCGCCACCGCCAGGGCGGTCCTCGACCCAGGCCGAGCCGCCGTGGCGCTGGACGTGCTGGGTGACCAGGGCCAGGCCGAGACCGCTGCCGGTGTCGGTGCCCCGGCTGCCGGCGCGTGCGCCGCGGTCGAAGCGGTTGAAGATGCGGTCGCGCAGGTCGGGCGGCACCCCCGGCCCGGCGTCGTCGACCTCCAGCCGGGCGTGGCCGTCCCGGGTGAGCACGGCCACGCGCACCGCACCGCCGGCGTGGCGTTCGGCGTTGTCGAGCAGGTTGTTCACCACCCGGTCGAGGCGGCGGCGGTCCCCCAGGACCTGAGGGCCGGGTCGTGCCGTGCGAACCGGGACGTCAGTGCCGGGACGGGAGTCCAGGACGTTGTCGACCAGGGACGAGAGGTCGATGACCTCCAAGTCGGTGTTGTCCGCCTCCTGGTCGGAGCGGGAGATCTCCAGCAGGTCGACCACCATGTCGGCGAACCGGTCGACCTCGGAGGTGAGCAGGTCCAGGGCGCGGCCGGCGGTGCCGGGGATCTCGGCGCGGCGGCGGCGCAGGACGGCGGCGGCATTGACCATGGTGGTCAGGGGTGAGCGGAGTTCGTGGCTGACGTCGCCGGCGAACCGGGCGTCGCGCAGCACCCGCTGTTCCAGCGCGTCGGCGGTGGTGTTGAACGTGGTCGCCAGGTGCGCCAGGTCGGGGTCGGTCTGCGTGGGCAGTCGGGCCTTGAGGTCGCCTCCGGCGATGCGCGAGGCGGCGGCGGTCAGCGCTGTCAGGGGCCGTAGGGCACGTCTGCTCGCCCATGAACCCAGCGCGACGCCGAGCAGGCCGCTCACCACCACGCCTGCGATCAGCAGGATGCTCAGGAACCGGAACGTCTGGTCCAGCTGCACCAAGGGTGCGAGTTCGACGTAGACGCCGTCGGTGGAGCTGATCGGCAGGCTGATGGCCAGCACGGGAATGCCGTCGACGACGAGCCGTTGGGAGGCCGGTGTGTCGCGGCGGCCGAGTTCGACCAGTTGATCGGGCAACACTCGGGGGTCGACCTGCCGACCGCTGGTGAGCACCTGTCCGGGCCGGTAGAGCAGCACGCTGGAGTCGGGTCCGGTGGTCAGACCGGTCAGCAGGTCCTCCAGCCCTTCGGAACCAGTGGACAGTGCCTGGTCGACCAGGCGGGCGTTGACCTCTGCTTGGCGGGTGGCGCTCTGCTCCCGCTGGTGCAGCATGTACCCCGAGGTGAGGTTCCACACCAGCACAGCGAGTGCACTGGTCAGCAGCAGCGAGCCGATGCCCAGCACCACCGCGACCCGCCAGCGCAGCGACAGCCGGCGCATCAGCCGGCCACCCGGTAGCCCACCCCGCGCACGGTGACGATCAGCTCGGGGTCGTCGGGGTCGGGCTCGACCTTGCGGCGCAGGCGCCGGATGTGGACGTCGAGCAGCCTGGTGTCGCCGAAGTAGTCGTAGCCCCAGACGCGTTGCAGCAGCTGCTCGCGGCTCACCACCCGACCTTCCGCCGAGGCGAGCTCCACCAGCAGCCGGAACTCGGTGCGGGTGAGGTGCACCTCCTCGCCCGCGCGCAGCACCGTGCTCGTATGCGGCTGGACCTCCAGTTCACCCAGCCGCAGAACTTCGTCGTGGCGGCCGGTGCGGCGCAGTAGAGCGCGGATGCGGGCGGCCAGCACGCTGGCCATGAGCGGTTTGGTGACGTAGTCGTCCGCACCCGCCTCCAGTCCGGCGATCACGTCCGAAGCGTCGGTGCGTGCGGTGACCATGATGATGGGCAGGTCACCCTGGGCTCGAAGGGTGCGGCACACCTCCAGACCGTCCACGCCGGGCAACATCAGGTCCAGCAGCACCACGTCGAACGTCGAGGTCTCCAGCAGCGCGAGGGCCTCTTCACCGGACACAGCGTCGGTGACGGTGAAGCCCTCGTCGTCGAGCGCGAGTCCGAGAGCCTGCCTGATGTGCTCGTCGTCCTCGACCAGCAGCACGGAGAGGGTCATCCCCTGATTCTCGGCGCACGGTGACGGGTCCGCCGCCCGGCGGCGTCTTCCGGCATCGAGACGGAGGCTGATCGTAAGGTCGTTCACCGAGTCGCCATGCGTCAGAGGTGATGGTTGAACGTGAAGCGGTAGCGGCCGTCGACGTCCATGCGGACGTCCAGCAGCTTGTCCCGCAGGTACCGCGCCGCGGCTGGCGCGAGGAAGATCCGGTCACCAGTCGGCGCGGTGACCACCTCGTCCTGCGCCACGGGGTGGGCGGCGACGGTCAGGGTCATCGCGCGCACCCCGTCCCGCTCCGACCAGCCGATCCGCAGACCGCCACGTTCTTCACCCTCACCCGGGGCCAACCCGCCGATCACCGCGCCGGCCGCATGGGTGATGTCCAGCATGGAGGAACTCCTCTCAGGCCTGGGGGTAGACGCCGAAGTGGACGCGCCCGGCATGGTGCTTGCGCACGTCGAGCACCTTGTCCGCCAACGCCTGCGCGGCGAGGGGGTCGAGGAAGACGCGGGCGTCGCCGTGCGTGACGATCACGTCGTCGACCTCGGGGTGCGGCTGGATCGACAGGTCGAAGTCCCGGTCGCGGGTTCGGGTGGTCGTCGCGATCCGCAAACCGCCCTGACGCCCAACCCCGGTGGCCGTGGTCAGCTCGTCGATGGCCTGCACGGCCGTGGTGTCGATGTCGAGCACGGTCTGTCCCCTTCCCTCGCTCGGGTGCGGTCATCGCCGAGACTAGGTCGCCGTCCTCGTCCACGGCCGCATCCCGTTGCTCCGCAAGGAGATTGTCAGGATGTGGCGCGATGAGGCCGAAATCGCAAGGTTGTCGTCAGGTGCGACCGACTGACGACCCTTCTGTGGGCAGGACACCGTTGAACTTCACAGGCAGCTTGCCGACCGCGGTCGGGCAGTACCGATCTGGAATCGTTCGAGGATCCTCATGCCCCCGCCCACGCCCGCAGGTACCCGCCGTCCGGGACGGTCGACCTTGCGATCGCCTGACGACCGGAGGGAACGTGCTCTGCTGTGCCTGACTCGGGTAGCCGGAAGGGCATGAGCAGGATCGGCACGACGCGCTGCTCGGCGTGCGCACACGGAGCGCGGACCAGGTCGAGTCGCGTTCCGATACCGACTGCGACGGCACCTCCGAGACCGTGCCACGCATCGGCGTGCCCGCCGAGGGCGCCGTGGACGTGCCGCCCACCCACTGCCCGCCGAACCACCAGGAGCCAATGACATGAAAGCCCTTCGTACGGCGCTGCTCGCGACGGCCGTTGCGACCGCTGCGGCGTGCACCTCCGGGCCTACCGCCACTGTCGCGCAGCCGAGCAGCGCCCCGCCCTCCGCGACCGGGACGTCCTACGCCGACCTGGTGGAACGCATCGCACCGCACGTGGTGACCGTTCGCACCGACGGCGGTCTGGGCAGCGGGGTGGTGTTCCGCTCCGACGTGGTGGTGACCAACCAGCACGTCGTCGGCGAGCAACAGGACGTCGTGGTCGAGTACGCCGACGGGCAGCAGTCCCCGGGCGAGGTGCTCGCCACCGACGAGGTCACCGACCTGGCGGTGGTGCGCACCGAGCGCAAGGACCTCCCAGTCCCCGAATACCGGGAGGAGCTGCCCCGGCCGGGTGATCCGGTACTGGCCCTGGGCAGCCCGTTGGGCTTCGAGAACACCGTGACCGCGGGCATCGTGTCCGGGCTGCGCCGGGAGATTCCGGGCTCGGCGGCGCAGACCCGGGCGTTGGTGGATCTGATCCAGACCGATGCCCCGATCTCGCCGGGAAACTCCGGCGGTGCGCTGCTGGACACCGCAGGTCGGGTGGTCGGCATCAACGAGGCCTACATCCCCCCGGCTGCGGGCGCGGTGTCGCTGGGCTTCGCCATCCCGGCGGCCACGGCGGTCGACGTGGCCGAGCAGCTGCTGGACGACGGCTCCGCCACTCACCCCTACCTGGGCGTGTCGCTGGGGCGGTTGACCGACGACATTCGTGATCGGTTCGGCGTGACCGCCGACGAGGGAGTCCTCGTGCTGCGCCTGGACGATGGTGGCCCGGCTGACGTCGCCGGCGTGCGTGCGGGCGACGTGGTCGTAGAGCTGGCCGGGCAACAGGTACGCGAGGTGGAGGACGTCCTCGGGGCGCTGCGCCGCACCGAGCCGGGAGAACGGGTCGACTTGGTCGTCGTGCGGGATGGACAACGGCAGGAGCTGTCTGTCGAGATCGCGGCGCGCGAGCGCTGAGAACGGTGGTGGCCGGTCGGTGTGGACGACGGTCGACGTTGGACGGTTGTGTGCTGTTCGCGTGCGGACGCACCGGAGCGTCCTGCTCGTCGCGGCCCTGATCACGCTCGATGCGGTGGCGGGCGGTCCCCGTCGGCCTCCCCGATCGTTCCTCCAGGGTCCACTTGGCGGCCGCCGTCACCGCGGGCCTTCACCCGCGAGCCTGGCACCGAACTTCGCGTCGCGGGGTGCCGACCCAACGGCCGGCCCGATGGTGGCCGGGGCTTGGTGAGCATCGTCTCGCCGAGCGACTTCAGCAGGGAGGTCCTGCTGCACGGCCTCACATTCACCGGAACCGCCGGCTGATGACGCCTTGGCGTTCGTTCGCGCCGGACGCAAGCTCGCCGCAAGGTTCCGGACTCGGCCCGCGGGAAACCGGGACAAGGGGGATGGAACGCAAGCGCAGGACCGTATGACAGGAGCTTTCGATCATGTTTCGACGTGCGGACAAGGTGGTCGCGGTGAGCGCGGTGCCGGCTCTCGCCACCGGGCTCACCGGATGCGGAGCCGATGACGACAACCCCATCGCCGATGGCGGGGCGGCCACCACGACCGAGGAGACGATGACCGGGGAGACAACGACTTCACCCGCCCGGACTCAGTACTTCGCCGGAGCCGACCACGTCGGCGAGAAGGTCACGATCACCCTGCCGGTGGTGCAGGACCTGACCGACGGCTCGGTCGTGCTCGACGCGGAGGCATATGGAGACGACAGCCTGCTGGTGCTGTTCAAGGGTGGCGAGCGTGAGTTCGCGGAGGGCCAGTCGGTGACGGTCACCGGCACGATCCGGCAGTTCTCCTACGACGACTACGCCGACGACTACGGCTTGGCCGAGTCCGCGCTGTTCGACGTCTACGCCGACGAGGAGTTCATCGCCGCCGACGACGTCACCGCGGATTCGCCCGCCCCAAGCAGCTGACGGGCGGCCCGACGGGCCGACCCGGAGAGCGGGAGGTGACACCACGTGGACAGGACGGCCGGCCACGACGACGAACGAGCACTGGCCGAGATCGAGCGCGAGCTTACCCGCGGCGGACCCCGCGCCGGCCGCGGCTCTGGACACCGTCTCCCCGGTACTGGGCGCCGGTGGGCGCGGTCGCTGGCTCGTTGACCTCGTGCGGGTGTTCGGTGACAAGTTGTCCGTGTTCGACGGCGGCGGGGTGAGGTGCGTCCCTGGCGGCGCTCGCTGTTGCTGGAGCTGGAGGAGAAGCGTGAACGTGACCAAGAACGATGCGGTGGTGGCCGGTGTCGACGGGACCGAACCGTCCGAGCGCGCGGCGCTGTGGGCGGCCCGGCAGGCGGTCGTCTTCGGCAAGCCGCTGGTGCTGGTGTACGGGATGCGGTGGCCGATGTACACGCAGGCGCACCTGCACGCGCCCGTCGGCATGGGCGTGGTCGAGCCCGGTTTCAACGAGGAACCGATGCGGCGGTGGGCCCGGGACATGCTCGACGGCCTCGCCGAGCGGTGCCGGGAGGCCACCGGCGCCGAAGTGGACAGCGACATCGTGTCGGGCGAACCTGTGGACGCGGTGATCCTGGCCGCGGACCGGGTGGCCTTCGCGGTGGTCGGCCACTCCGAACAGGGTGGGGTGGCCGAGTTCCTGCTGGGCGTTGGTGCGCCCCTTGGTGCTGCTGCTCGTCGTCGTGATGCCGTTGGCGGCATTCGCGGCCGGGGCCGCGGCTCTCCTGCTGGGTCTGCCGCTCGCGCTCGCCGCGCTGGTCGGTGCGTGCCTGTGTCCGACCGACCCCGTCCTGGCCGCCTCCGTGGTCACCGGCGAACCGGCCGAGCGGGACCTGCCCGGTCGCCTCCGCGCCCTGCTGACCGGTGAGAGCGGCGCGAACGACGGGTTGGCGTTGCCGCTGGTCGGTATCGCCGTGGTGGTCGTGCTGCCCGCTACCCACCTCGGTGACGCGTTCGGAAAAGTGGCGTGGGAGGTGGCCGGGGGCGTGGTGATCGGTCTGCTCGCAGGCCTGGCCGCAGGGTGGGCGCTGCGCGCGGCCACCCGGCAGCGAGACTTGGAGGAGGGACCGAAGCTGGTGTTCACGCTACTGCTCGCCGTCTCCGTCCTGGGCATCGCGCGCTTGGCCGGCACCGGCGGCGTGCTGGTGGTGTTCGTGGCGGGCCTCGCCTACAACCGCATGGTCGCCGAGAGCGACCGCGGCCCGCAGGACGCCGTGGACGAGGCGGTGAACCGCTATGCGGTGCTGCCCCTGTTCCTGGTGTTCGGCGCCGTACTGCCCTGGCGGGACTGGGTGGACCTCGGCCCGGCGGCGGTCCTTTTCGTCCTCGCGATCCTGCTGATGCGGCGGGTGCCGTTCGTCCTTGTGCTGGCCCGGCCCCTGTGCCTTGCGCGCCGGGACGCGCTGTTCGCGGGCTGGTTCGGTCCCATCGGCGTCAGCGCCCTGTTCTACCTGGCCCACAGCATCCACGAAGGGGTGGACGACCCGCGCCTGTTCGCGGCCGGGACACTCGCCGTGGCGGCCAACACGGTCGTCTTCGGCCTCACCGCCACCCCGGGCCGCACGCTCTACGCGAAGTCGCGGGCCGCCGACCCGCCGCGGTCGTCGCGCTGACGGCTTCACCGGTCTTCCGAGGCCGCCAGGAACAGCTGACGCTGCTCACCGGGGCCGACCGGCCGGACTCGCTGCTCGGCGTGCGCACCGACAGCGGGGCCCAAGTCGAGCTGATGGCCGACCGGGACTGCGACGGCACGAGCGAACGGGTCGACCACATCCGCCTGCCCGCCGGAGGTGCTGCGGAGACCGGGTCCGGCGGCGTCGACGCCGCCTACCACCTGCGGATCGTCGACTTCACCCGCGAGGTGCCCGCGGGCACCACCGTCCCGCTGACCTTCACCTTCGCCGAGGCTGGGCAGACGACCTTGGACGTGCCGGTGAAGACGGGCGGGGACGGTCACGTACCGCCGCCGGCCACGTGCATCCCCGGCCCGTCCCCGACAACCGGCACCACCCCGGCGACGTCACCGACCCGGCCCGCGACAGTCCTGCGTGGCCGGGTGGTGGACGGCGTGGAGCCCGGGTGCCTGGTGCTGGCCACCGACCGCGGCCAGTTCCTGTTGCTCGGCGGCGACGAGGAGGTCCTCCGAGCGGGTGCGGAGGTCGTCGTGGAAGGCACGGTCCGCCCCGGCCAGGCCACCACCTGCCAGCAGGGCACGCCGTTCGCCGTCGACGAAGCGCGAACCGCGCCGACCCGATGAGGCATGACCGGCGGTTCCGGCAGCCGCAAGGTGGCCGCAAGGTTCTTGCCCGGTGGCCAGGGAACCCGGCTGACCATGACGAGCGGTGACAGCGCGGTGCAGGAGGCAGGTCCGATGGCGATATGCGGAAATCCTGCGGCGGCCGTGCGGCCGGCGGCGGACGCGGCCGGGTGAGGTCATGGGCCGATACCCGAGCGGTGAACCGGACTACCAGCGCGCCGCGCGGTTGACCGCCCGTCGGGGCGCACCGGGGCCCGGCGGGGTGGTGGCGGCCGCAGGGGTGTGGCTGGTGCTCGCGCCCTCGGTCCTGGAGTACCCGGACGGCGGTGCGGTGGTCAACGACGGTGTGGTCGGTGCCGTGGTCGCGATCGTGGCGATCACCGGCGCGGCGGTGCCCCGGGCCGCGTCGTGGTCGAGCGGGACGACCGCGCTGCTCGGCGTGTGGGAGGTGGCCTCGCCGTTCGTGCTCGGCCCCGGCTCCGACCGTTCGGTGGTGGCCAATCAGGTCGTGGTCGGCCTGGTGGTGGTCGTGGTGTCGTTGGCCGGTCTGGCGGTGGCGGTCGAGCGGTCGTGCTCGGGCAGTCCGATGCGGGCGAGGCGGTCCCGGTGGGAGTGGCGTCGTGCGCGTCCCCGCCGCGTGCGTCGGTGAAGAGGGGAACGATGACGCGTCTTGTGGGTCTGTGCCTGGTGGCGGGTGTGTTGCTGGCCGGGGTGCTGTTCCCGGTCGTGGGCGGGGCGGGGGTGCTCCTCGCCCGGGCTGGTGATCACGTCACGGGTTCGGTCGCGTTGCTCGGCGACGTCGAACCGCCGACCGTGACGACCTTGGTCGACGCCGACGGCGAGCCGTTCGCCCACCTCTACGACCAGTATCGAGTGCTGGTTTCCTCGGAGGAGATCTCGCAGGCGATGAAGGACGCCGTCGTGGCGGTGGAGGATCACCGGTTCTACGAGCACCGCGGTGTGGACTGGGTGGCGACCGTGCGGGCGGCGCTGCGCAACTACGCCTCGGGTGGGGTGGTGCAGGGTGCGTCGACGCTGACCCAGCAGTACGTCAAGAACCACCTGGTCCACGTGGAGGCGCGGCACGACCCCCTGCGCCAGGCGCGGGCCCGGATGCGCACACCCGAGCGCAAGCTGTGGGAGATCCGCACGGCCGTGGCCTTGGAGAGGCACCTGTCCAAGGACGAGATCCTGACCCGTTACCTCAGCACGGTGCCGTTCGGGGCCGGGACCTACGGCGTCGCGGCGGCGGCCCGGACCTACTTCGGCACCACACCGGACCGCCTGACCGTGCCGCAGGCCGCACTGCTGGCCGCCCTGGTCAACAGCCCGGCGGCGCTGAACCCCGAACACCACCCCGACGCGGCTTTGCAACGCCGCGACCTCGTCATCGACCTCATGGCGCGGCACGGCATGCTGGTTGCGGAGGTGGCGGAGCGAGCCAAGCGGGAACCGCTGGGCGTGCTGACCCCGGTGCGGCCCCTGCCCAACGGGTGCGTGGGCGCCGATCCGGGCCTGGGCTTCTTCTGCTCCTACGTGATCGACCACCTGGTCGCCAAGGGCCTCGACCCGAAGCGGCTGAAGTCAGGCGGCTACACCGTCCGCACCACCCTGGACCGGAAAGTCAGCGCCGCCGCCGAACGAGCGGTGCGGGCGCAGGTCCCTCGTGACACCCCCGGTGTCGCCAACACGATGGCGGTGGTCGAGCCCGGCCGGGAGCGGCACGAGGTCGCCGCGCTGGTGGCCAACCGCGACCACGGCCCGGACGCCGCGCGGTTCCAGACCATGCTCGACCTGCCCTCCGGGGTGGCCAACACCTTCGGCGCCGGCTCGGTCTACAAGGTCTTCACCGCCGCCGCGGCCCTGGAGCACGGCTACCGCCCCGACTCGGTCGTCGACTCGCCCACCTCCTACACCTCCCGGGTGTTCAAGGGCGGTGCGCCGGGTTGCCCGTCCACGGGTGAGCCGGACACGCGCTGGTACTGCCTGCGCAATCACAACGACGACTACCCGCCGCGCATGACGCTGCGCCAGGCCCTGGCCACCTCACCCAACACCGCCTTCGTGATCCTGGAGGAACGGGTCGGCCTGGACGCGGTGGTCGACATCGCCCGAAGGCTGGGCATGCGCCGCACCCTGGCGAGCACCATCGCCGGCGACGCGCCGGACTCGAACTCGCCCCGGCCCGAGCTGCGGGTCGACCAGGCGGAGTTCTTCACCGCCCGGCAGAACGCCTCCTTCACCCTCGGCCCAGCGCCGTCGAGCACCCTGGAGCTTGCCAACGTCGCCGCCACGATCGTCAGCGGCGGCACGTGGTGCGAACCGACACCGCTCGTCGAGGTGGTCGACCGGCACGGGCAGGTCGTGGACCTCCCGGCCTCACCGTGCGAGCAGGCCGTGCCCGAACCGCTGGCCGACGCCCTGGCCGCGGCGCTGAGCGACGACGAGGACCGTGGCACCGCCGCCGCGGCGGCCCGGCGGTACGGGTGGACCCGGCCGATGATCGGCAAGACCGGCACCACCGAGGAGTACAAGTCCGCGGCGTTCCTCGGTGCGACGATGGACCACGCGGGCGCGGTGCAGGTGTTCAACGACAGCCCGGACCCCCGTCCCGTCTGCGTCGGGGCGGCTGCGCCGAGGCTGTGCGCGAGCGGCAATCTCTACGGCGGTACCGTCCCGGCACACACCTGGTTCGACGCCATGACGCGGATCCACGCCGACCTGCCCGCGACACCCCTTCCACCGGTCCCACCGGCCCACCGCGCGAGCACCGGTGACGGATGAGCCGCCGGACGGGACGCGCCCGGTCTCCGGCTCGTCCGGCCCGCCGGTGGGCAGGTTGTCGGGCGGTTCGATGCGCAGGGCCTTGGCCACCGGCACGTCGGAGGAGGAGTGCAGGACGATCGACAGGGCGATGGTGACGGCCACGAGGTCGAACACGTGTGCGGCGTCGGGCAGGCCGGATCGCAGGACGAGCAGGCCGTAGACGACCGAGGCGAAGCCCTTGGGGCCGAACCAGGCCGCGGCGGCGCGTTCGCGCCTGCTCAGCCTGCTGCGCAGCAGCGAGACGGCGGGTGCGCGGTCTCATGGGAAGCGGCGGCCAACCGAAGGCCAACACCAGGGTCACGACGGGCTCCAGTTGTGACTTCCAGTCATATATGGCGGATTTGACAGCGCGTTGGTTGGTTGACGAACTGTTGAAGGGCGGGTGTTCCCAGCGGTAGTTGGCGGGAACGCGGTGGTCCGCCCCCTCCTGCAACTGCTCGCCGTGTGGTCACGGACATCACAGCCTCACCCATGCAGGGGACACTCCGGTAGCTGGAACGAGTGACGGGGCTGTGGAGGTGGTGCTGCTCGTGTGGCGAGGGAAGTCCTGGAGTGACCCTATCGACGACGCGCTGTGCCACCGGGGTGAAAGCACGTGGACCGTCATCCGAGCCCGACCACCCTCCGATCGGTTGCCGGCCGGGGAGTCGACCACGACGGCGACCGTGATAGAAGGTCGGATACACCAGTGATCAGGGCACCGGTCCGTGATCCGATCAGGGACCTGATCACACCGCAGGCGTTGCGGGATCCGGCTTCGGCGTGGGAGCCGTTCCGGCACCGCGAGGGCTTGTGGTGGAGCGACACCCTCGACTCCTGGGTGGCGGCCTCGTCGGCCGACTGCTCGGCGGTGCTGGCGGACGCCGACCGGTTCTGCTCGGACTGGCGACGGCTGGGGGAGGACACCCCCGCCTCCGCGTTGAGCGTCCAAACCCTCGACCCGCCCGAGCACACGGCGGTGCGGGCCCTGCTGGTCCACGCCTTCCGCGCCCTGGACTGGGACCGCCTGCGCCGACGCACGGCCCAGGACGTCGAGCGCAGGCTCGCGGCGCTGGCCGACCGCTCGTCGTTCGACTTCATGGACGAGTTCGTCCAGCCGCTGGCGCTGGCGGCCATTACCGAGGTCCTCGGCGTCACCCTGCCCGACGAGAACCGGTTCACTGCGATCTCGGCGGACATCGTCGACTCCATGGACTACGCGCTGCGCCCGGACACCGTCGAACCGGGGCGCACCGCACGCACGGCCCTGGCCGAGCTGGCGGGCCGGTGGCTCGACGAGGACACCACCAAGCCCGGCGTGGTGCGCCACCTGGCTGCCCACCGCGCCACCGCCGAGGTGTCCGAGACCGTGCTGCGCAACTCGCTGCGCGTCATCCTGCACTCCGGCTACGAATCGGCGAGCAGGCTGCTGGGCAACGCCCTGCTGGCCTGCCTGGACACACCCGGCGTGTGGGAGGCCCTGGCCGGCGGCGTGACCGACAGGGCGTTGCAGGAACTGGTGCGCCACGCCGGACCGGTCCAGGCCGAAGCTCGCGGCTGCGTGCGCGACACCGACGTCAACGGACACCCCGTCCGCCGCGGCGAGATCGTCACCGTCCTGATCGCCGCGGCCAACCGGGACGAACGCGTCCTCGACGACCCGCACACCCTGCGCCTGGACCGCCACCCCAACCCGCACCTGGGCTTCGGCCGCGGCCCCCACGCCTGCCTCGGCGCACCCCTGGCCCTGCTCCTCACCCGCACCGCACTGGGCGCCCTGACCCGCCACCACCGACCACCCCGACCACTGGGCGAACCGGTCTTCCGCCGCAACGCCACACTGCGCGGCCTGCACCGGCTCGACCTCGGTTGGGGTTGACCGTGAAACCGAGAACCAGCGACGAGAGGAGAAGACCATGCGTCACCTCCACTAAACCCATGACCCCGGCTCGGTGCCCGGCTCACACGCGGGCACCGCGCCCACCTGTGTGCAAGCTTGAGCCCGTTCCATAGAAAGGTTCGACACGACGCTGCAAACATCGCCGGTCGACCCCAACTGCCACATAGGGCCGGCAACCGCCATTCATCGTTGGGAGTCACAGGCACCGAGTGCAGTGGCGCCGCAGGCGATTCGGTGGACCAGTCGACGTGTCATCCTCATTCCTCCTTGCTCGTTCGAAATCCCGGGCTTGACCGGGCGTGCCTTTCCACCACAGCAAGCGGCCGGAGTGAACGCAAGTCCAGGTCGGTGGGCTGCGTGTCTACCCGCCGAACAACACCGAACCGGTGTTCGTCGAGCACGGTGCCACCGCGTGCGCGCCGCCGCTCGACGGCCCGTTCCTGGAGGTCGGCCCGGTCCGACCCGGAGCCGACAACACCGGGATCTGACATCGGACCACACGGCCGGCGTGGGCCGCGTCGAGGCCGACCGCACGACCGCACGGTCCGCGGTGCCGTCGTGCCGACGGGACGCACGCCGTGTGGAGGCGGGCAGTCGGTGGGGCTGCTTGCGTTGTGCGCCAATGGCGGCGAGGCAGGGGCTACCTGTTCCGAACGGGAGGAGCGGTGCAAGGTGATCGTCAGGTTCAGTGGACCGTGCCGGTGGCAGACTCGGGCCGTGGTTCGAGATCCTGCCGCCGCGTGCCCCGGCCACCCTGGGGCGGACGAGGACCGACGATGAGCGCCGGGCACGACAGCGCTGCCTTCGACGCCGGTTATGACACGGCTGTGCTGGTGATCCGGGACGACCGGGTTCTATGGCGGGAGACGACCCGACTCTGGCTGCGCGAGCGCATGGACGGCTGGCCGGATCACGACGTGCTGCAGGTCGAACTGGTCGTCGCCGAACTGCTCGACAACGCGCAGGGCTACGGTCTACCGCGTTACGTGGTGGAGCTGGTGCTGGACCGGCATGCCGAGATCCTCACGATCAGGGTTCGCAACCGCGCCCCGCGCAGCGGCGCCGGTTGGACCCAGGCCGCCGGGTTGTCGATAGTCGAGGCGCTGAGCGAGCAGTGGGGCGTCGTGTCGATGGGGAATTCCACGACCGTGTGGGCCAGGGTGCGGTTCGCTGCGGTGTGACGGCGGTCCCGGATCCGGCTCCGCACAGGTCGTTCCCGGCCCCGATCGCGTCGTTCGTCGTGCCGGTGATCGGGTGGCGGCGCCTTGTCCTGCCCGAATGGTTCATCGGGGACGTGGTGGGAATCCTTACCGGTAACCGGTTTTGTGAGAGGAGAGTCGTTTGTGGGGTCGACGGTTCGTACTGACGGCACGGCACTGGGCGGTGCCGGCGTCGCTGGTGCTCATCGCCGGTTGCACGGCCGGTCCCGCTGACCCTGCATCGAACGCCACACCGGTGACGGCGGAGGTGAGCGCGCCCTCGACCGCGCTCACGGTGCTCGACGTCGGCGACGGCGGTGAATCGGCGATCGCGACCAGCGCCGCGCTGTTCAGGAGCGCGCCCGTCGCCGTGGTGACCGACCGCTCGGATCTCTCGGGCGCGGGCGCGATCGCGGAACGGCTCGGTGCCCCAGTGCTCCTCGCCCCCACCACCGGCCCACCCGACGCCCTGCGCGAAGAGCTGACGAGGCTGTCGCCGCAGGCTGTGCTCACCGTCGACTCCGGAACGCGACCCGTCGCAGAGGCGGCGGCGGGGACCGTGCCGGTGCTCGCCGTCGACCCCGCGACCTCCGAACTGCCCGAGGGACTGCCCGACATCGACCCGCCCGCACCGGTCGGTGTGACAGTCCTGGTCGACGCCACCCGGGACGACGCGGCGGCCGTTGCCACGGCACGTGCCGCCGGCGCCCGGGTCGTCACCGTGCGCGGCGCCGATCCCAGGGCCGACCGCGCCGCGGCCGAGGCGCTGCGGACCGACCCACTGACGGCCGTACTGGCCGTGGGTGGCGGCTTCGGTCCGGTGGAACGGTTGCGGACGCGGCTGGAGGTCGCCGTTCGCGGGATCGAACTGCCGGGCGGCGGCCAGGTGCTGTTCCCCGCCAGGCGGCTGGTGTGCCTGTACGGCCACCCCGGCGCACCCGTGCTGGGAGTGCTCGGTGAACAGGGCGTCGAGCAGGCCGTGGCGCGGGCGAAGGAGCACGCGGCCCGGTACGAGCCGTTGAGCCAGGTACCCGTGGTGCCGGCGTTCGAGATCATCGCCACCGTGGCGCAGGGCGCGCCCGGCCCCGACGGCGACTACTCGGGCGAGGCGAGCGTGGAGTTGCTGCGGCCCTGGGTCGAGGCTGCGGGCCGGGAAGGACTTTACGTCCTGCTCGACCTGCAACCCGGCCGCGCGCGGC
This sequence comes from Saccharothrix sp. CB00851, assembly GCF_001905065.1. Lineage (NCBI taxonomy): Bacteria > Bacillati > Actinomycetota > Actinomycetes > Pseudonocardiales > Pseudonocardiaceae > Saccharothrix > Saccharothrix sp. CB00851. The sequence goes on along the minus strand of NZ_LWLC01000042.1, from coordinate 34,724 downwards.
TGCTCGACCAGGCGAAGCGGTATGCGCCGCTGCTGGAGCTGCCGCACGTCGGGCTCGCCGTGGACCCGGAGTGGAAGCTGGGACCGGACCAGGTGCCGCTGCGGCAGATCGGCGGGATGGACGCCGCGGAGATCAACGAGGCCGCGACCTGGCTGGCCGACCTTACCGCCCGCGCCGCCCTGCCGCAGAAACTGCTCGTGGTCCACCAGTTCCGGTTGTCCATGATCCGCGACGAGCCGTCGCTGAAGACCGATCACGACGAGCTGGCCGTGCTGATCCACATGGACGGCCAAGGCAGCACAGCCCAGAAGACCGCCACCTGGCAGTCCGTCGTCGCGGCCCGACCACACGACGGCGTGCCGATGGGGTGGAAGAACTTCTACGACGAGGACCACCCGATGCTCACCCCGGAGCAGACCATGCGCTACGCGCCGACCCCGATGATGATCTCCTACCAGTGAACCGCCGCACGATGCTGAACTCCGCTGCGGGCGGCGCCCTGCTCGTGTCGGACGCGTGCACGGCGACACCACCGGACCAAGCGCCCGCCGCACCGGTCGCCACCGCGCACACGCCACCGCGACTGTCCTGATCGCCGGTGATCGCCACAACCCGTAGGGCACGCCCGTCAGCGGTCGGTGCTCGCGGTGTTGGCGGTCGAGGCCAACCGGGTGGTGCCGGTGCACAGCCTGATCGACCGTGTCTGGGGCGAGCGGCCGCCGGGCACGGCGCGTTCGGCGTTGCGCGTCTACCTGACTCACCTGCGCCGGGCACTCGCCCCGAGTGGGATCACGATCACCCGTTCGGGTGGTGGTTATGCGCTGGCTGTCGAGGCCGACATCGTGGACCTGCACCGTTTTCACCGGTTGCTCGCCCTAGTGCGCGAGCAAGCTGACCCGCAGCGTGCCCTGGCGGTCGTCGAAGACGCCCTCGCGTTGTGGCGGGGTGAGCCGCTGGCCGAGCTGGACACCGCTTGGGCGCAGGCGATGCGGGAGCGATTACGCCGCGAGCGCACCGCCGCCGAGACCGACCGGGTCGACTGGGTACTGGCCTGCGGTCGGCACCGGCAGATGCTGCCCGAGTTGACCACCCGGGCCGAGGCCGAACCTCTGGACGAGCGCGTCGCCGGACAGTTGATGCTCGCGCTATACCGCGTCGGTCGTCAGGCCGACGCCCTGGTCCACTACCAGCACACTCGCCGGCGCCTGGTGGAGGAGTTGGGCGCCGACCCCGGCAAGGCACTACAAGAGCTGCACCAGCGCATCCTCACCGTCGACCCAACCCTCACCCCGACGGAAACCGCGACCATCACGGCCGCAGCCGGGTGGTCGCTGGTGCCGCGGCAACTGCCCGCCGCCCCTCGCTGGTTCACCGGCCGTGCCGACCATCTGGCCGCGCTGGACGCCGTCCTGGACAACCAGGGCACCGTGGCGATCTCCGCGATCGGAGGGGCGGGCGGCATCGGCAAGACCTGGCTCGCGCTGGCCTGGGCGCACCGGCACCTCGACCGGTTCCCCGACGGACAGCTGTTCGTCGACCTGCGTGGGTTCAACCCGGATGGCACACCCACCGACCCGGTGGTGGCGCTGCGCGGCTTCCTCGACGCCCTCGGCGTGCTCCCCGACCGCATCCCGTCCGGCCTCGGTGCCCAGGCCGCGCTGTACCGCAGCCTGGTCGCTGATAAACGCATGCTGATCCTGCTGGACAACGCCGCCGACACGGCCCAGGTCACCCCGCTTCTGCCCGGCGGCGATACCTGCACGGTCGTGGTTACCAGCCGCCACCGGCTTCCCGGCCTGGTCACTGCCCATGGCGCTCACCACCTAGCCCTCGACGTGCTCACCAACGTTGAGGCCCGTGCCCTGTTCGCCCGTCGGTTCGGCGCCGAACGCATCGCCGCCGAACCGGCTGCCGTGACCGAGCTGATCGCGTTGTGTGGCGGCTACCCGCTGGCGCTTGGCATCATCGCCACCCGCGCTCGCACCCAACCTGACCTTTCACTGGCCGAACTCGCCGCCGAACTGCACGAAACCGGGCTCGACGCGCTGGACGACACCGACCCCGCCGCCAGCCTGCCCACCGTCCTGTCCTGGTCCCACCACGCCCTGTCCTCCGGACAGCGGATGGTGTTCGCGCTGTTGGGCATCGCCCCCGGCCCCGACATCGGCCTGCACGCCGCGGCCAGCCTCACCGGCCTGCCGCCCGTAGAGACCAGAACGGCGCTCGACAAGTTGGCACAGGCGTCACTGATCGGCCGGACCGCCGATGGCCGGTACCGGATGCACGACCTGATCCGCCGCTACGCTGCCGACGCCGCCCATCGCGAACTGACCGAGCAGCAGAGGGATACGGCGCTGCGGCGCGTAATCGACCACTACACGCACACCGCTTACACCGCATCGCGGCTGGTACACCCGCTCAGTCGCGACGTTGTTCCGCGACCGGCCGCACTCGGTTGTCGCCCCGAAGACGTCCACTCGCAAGTACAGGCGTGGTCGTGGTTCCACCGTGAACACGAGTGCGTCTTGGCCGCCCAACGCGCGGCCGCCGAGCGGGGTGATCACCGGACGGGGTGGCTGGTGATGAGATTCCTGTACCCGTTTCGCCACCTGAGCGGGGACTTCCACCGGCACGTCACATCCTGTCGAATTGCACTGTCGGCCGCTCTTCATCTCGAGGACCCGGCGGTGCACAGCGACGCACACCGTTTTCTCGGTGGAGCACTGTGCCGCATCGAACGGTATGAGGAGGGCATGGGCCATCTGCGCATCGCCGAGACCTTGGCTCGGCGATTCGGCGACGACCGGTGCCTGACACGGACCCACGAAGCCCTCGCCCTGGCGTGGAACCAGCAAGGACAACACGAGCGAGCGCTGCACAGCGCGACCCATGCCCTGCGCTTCGTCACCTCGCTGCACAACCCGGTGTGGCAGGCCACAGCACACACCATCGCGGGCCGCAGCGCGGCCCGCCTCGGCCTCCACAACCTGGCCACCACCCACTGCCTGGCCGCGCTACCCGTACAACGGGAGCACGGCGACCACGACGGCCAGGCCAATTCCGCGTTCACCCTCGGCCTGGTCGCCCAGGACACCGGAGACCACGACCGAGCGGTGACCCACTTCCACGAGTCCTTGGCCGTGTTCCGCGCCCAAGCCAACGCCCCCTTGGAAGCCGACACTCTCGACCGGCTCGGCCACGCCCATGCCGCTCTCACGCAGCAACACCGAACCCGCGAGGTGTGGCGGGAAGCGCTGGACCTGTACCAGGTACAAGGACGCCGCGAGGACGCCGAACGCGTGCAGCGGCAACTCGACGCACTCGATCCCGAAGGCGACCCGGCCACACGATCCGCAACGTAATCCGAACGATTTCGGGGTGGCCTAAGAAGCGTGAGGTGCTGCGGTTGCCGGTGTGGCCGCGTTGCGATCCGGAAAGGTCGAGGGCCATCGGCAGGCCGTGGAGGTGTCCGGGTCTCCGAACGCTCGGTGGGCACTTGGAGGCTTGCCTGCAGACAGGACGGTTGTGACGGCCTGGCGACGCGCAAAGAGCGTTCCGGTCCGGCCGAGCTGATCCGGCTGGTCGTCGGCTTCGACATGACCGAGCAGGGTGTCGGGTTGTGGTTGGTCGGCACGGTTCACCCTGCAGCGTCCGACGCGACGGGCCTACAAGCAGCAGCCCGCCGCGGTGCGGTCCTGGCTGAACGAGCGGAACCCGGCCATCGAGTCTCGGGCGAAGGCTGACGGTGCGGTGATTGCGTGGGTTGACCAGTGCGGACCGCGCTCCGGCACCGTGCCAGAACTGGCCGCGGTTGAGCTGGATCAGCTGCCGACTGGTGGACAACACACGCAGGATGGTCGAGGTGTGCGCGAGCGGCCATGGACTCGGTTCCGCAGGCGCTCCAGCACATCGCCACACGCCAGGAGGAATCCTCCAGACCGGCTCGGTACCGGGCGGCGCGCCCGTGCTGTTCCTCGACGGAGTCCGACCTTCCAGGTGCCCCGAGCTGAGCTGGCTGACGGTGTGATCTACGCGTGACTTCCATGCGCGGTCATCCGACCGGCAGAACTGGCGGTCCCGGGCGATCCGGCGGTGAGCGTGGAAGCCGCCTTCCGATCCTCCTACGAGGCTCTGGACGAGCAGTCACGCCGGTCGTTTCCGAGCGCTGGCCACACTGCCCATGCCGATCCACGCGGCCGAGGTGGACGCAACTGTCCCCCGGCAGGTCCGCGGCCGGCATACTCGTGTGGGGTACCACGTGTTGGGGTGGGGACATGGTGCGGATCGCGCTGGGATTGGTGGGTCTGCTGGTCGCGGTGATGCTGACGGCTGTCTTTCGAGAGCCGTCGGTGGTCGTCGGACAGGCCAGTCCGCAGTGGGACCGCGTGTCCCCGATCACCATGAGGGAGACCTTCGAGGACTGCGCGGAAGGTGCGCGGTCCCTGTCGACCGGTCCGCTGGTCGCCGGTCCGGTTCTCGCGCGTTCCGACGGGTTCGTCGTCGTCGGCAGCTCGCTCAACTATGTCCTGGCCTGCGTCAGGAATGGCGCGCTTCCGAGCAGTCACGGGTTGATGACGGGCTCGGCGTCGACGCGCGAGCACGTGTTGTGTCCGTGCGGCTTCCTCGTGCTGGGCGACCCGGAGGGCACCGCCCGGGTCGGTTATGGGCGCGTGCGATCGGATGTCGTCGCCGTTCACCTCCGCACCCGAGCCGGACTGGCCATCCAGGCGCAGGTGTCCGGTGGTGTCTTTCTCGCCGACCTGGCCGGGGTGACCTCCGACGAGTGGACCACCCTGTCCTATCGCGCGCTTGACGCCACCGGCACGGTGCTGGCCGAGTGGTAGCGGTGCCTGGCGGGCTCTCCCAGCCGGTCACCGGACTTTGCCGGATGAGCGGAATCCACCCGTTCCCGACCGCTCCGGCGAGGGTGTGGCGGGCGTGTCGAGTGCCCGCCGGCGTCCCCGTACCCAGGCGATCCGTCCGTTGCCGGTGGTGTCGTCCGGCCCGCCTCCTAGGCATGCGGATGCGCGGTGGTAAGGGAGAAGGGCACGGAAGCTGACGCCGGATCCGCGGACCGCCGGGCATGTGAGGTGGATGTTCGACCGCCGGTTGGCGGGTGTCGATGGCCGGAATCGCCCGTGAGCTCAACGAGCGTGGTGTGTCGTGTCCGTCGGTGGCGGATCGGGAGCGCCATCGGCATCGTTCGAGTGAGGTCGCCCCTTTGAATCGGACACCCTGATCCCAGACACCACGTATTGCGGTCGCCCTCGTCACTGTGCCGCACCTGCCGCCACGGAAACCGCCTACTTGCTGACTCACGGTCATGGGTGGGCGGTAGGGTGGTGGACTTCCATGCGGGCCGGATGGTGGGGAGTGGCGAGCTGGTGAGTACTGAGTCTGAGCACGTTCCTGATGCGGTTCCGGATCCGGGTGGTGGGTCTGCCAACGCGTTGGGCACGATGATCGCCACTGCCGCGGTCACGGCGGCGGTGGTGCCGTTCGTGCAGGCCATCGCCAAGAAGGCGGCCGACGATTCCTATGACGCGGTCCGAGGGTGGCTCAAGGGTCTCTTCCGGGACTCCAAGGCCAAGCGGATTCCGCCCGGCGGTGCGCCCAAGGAGTTGCTGGTCGTCACGGATCTCGACCCCAAGATCAAACTCTACCTGCCGACTGATTTGTCCGATCAAGCTATCCGGGCGTTGGAGCAGCTCGATCTCGACACCGGGGTCGCCAGGGGAAAGCGAGACAAGGTCACGAAGCTGCCGATCTACTTCGACGAGCGGACCGGGACGTGGCGGATCGGCGGATGACCGATCTCCGTGCCGAGTACGAAGCGCTACTCCGTCGGGAAGGGCTCACGCCTCGGCCGGATCGCACGCCAGAGGAGACGGCCGCCTGGCGTGCCGGGCTGACGGCGTCCGAGCAGGCGTTCTTCGCCGCCCTGTCGTTGGACGGGAAGTCACCGGGCCTGTTCCAGCACTTGGCGGACGAGCTGCTCGGCACCATGGCGGACGCCGGCATCGAGCTGCCCACCCCCGTGCACGTCGACGAGTATCCGCACGAGGCGTTCAACGCGCGGGCGTGCGCGGTGCCCGGCGGCACGTTGATCCTGCTCAACACCGGGTTCGGGTTGATGGTCCACGAGATCAGCAAGATTTTCGGGATGTCGGTCCGGACGTTCGAACGGGACGCCGACGGCGGGATCAGGATTCCCCAGCCGTCTTCCGCTGATCGGCGGCGTGGGCACATGGCCGACGCCGCGTTGGCCAGCGCGGTGCTCGGTTACCTGCTGCGCGGCGATGTCCGGTACGGGATGCGGGTGCCGTTGGACGTCGATCACTCGGTCGGGTTGGCGTGGCAGCTCACCAAGGCCACCGAGCGGTTCGTGCTCGCGCACGAGTTCGCCCACCTGCTCGAAGGGCATCTCCACGAGGCGCCGCGCGCCGGGCACGCCTGGCTGTCGCGGACCCGTGAGCAGGAGTTCCAGGCGGACCAGACAGGGGCGTTGCTGGTGCTGCGCGGGCTGAAGGCCACCGACGACCCGGTGATGACCTACCTGGCCGTGGCCGGGCCGTTGCTGTTCTTCGTGATCGACCACCTAATCACGCGGGTGCGCAAGGAGATCGACGACATCCCGCACGGCCTGCACATGTCCGACCACCCGACGTCGGACGAGCGCGGCGCCGCCCTGCGGGCGTTGTTCACCGAGCTGCACGGGCCGGCGGTGCTGCAAATCGCCGACGCGTGCGTGCAGTGGCTCTCCTCGCGCGAGGACGACATCGTGGCCGCCGCCCGACGTCAGCTGCCGGGCTGAAGCTGCTGGCCCGGGAGTTGCCGGGCTGGCGGTCAGCCGAGGTCGTCCAGCGCCGCCCGCGCTCGCCGCGCCGCCTCGGGCTCGGGCGAGTCCACTGCGATCCGGTAGAACCTCGTCGCCTCACGAATCTCGCCGCGCTCCTCGAACGCCCTGGCCAGGTTGAACGCGGCGACCGTGCGTTCGAGCCGCGCACCATGGTCGAAAGCCTGTCGCCACCACTGCTCCGCCTCCGCCGAACGTCCCCGATCGTCTTCGATCACGCCGATGTTCAACGCCGCCAGCGGGCCGTACTCCGGGTCACCCAGCGCCGCCTCGTAAGCCTCACGGGCACTGCCCGGGTCTTCCCGAGCGAGCAGACCGCCGAGCAGGTAGCCGCAGTGCGCGCGAGAGCTGCTCGGTCCCAATGCCAAGCACTCGCGGAACGCGCGCTTGGCGCCCGCAATGTCGCCGAGGAGGTTGAGCGCGTCACCGAAGCACAGCAGGGCGACGGGCTTCAACGAGCGGTCGGCCTTCCGCACCGCCACCTCGTACAGACTCGCCGCGGCCTGCCGGTCGTGGTCCTGCTGGGCGAGTTGACCGGCCTGGATCGCCGCGGCGGCGGCCACCGCGTCGTCGCCGTAGTCCACGATCACCTGGTACGCCTGCCGGGCCCGGCGGCGATCACCGGCCTTCTCGGCGCCGAGGGCGTGCGACGAGGCCATGCCCAGCAGCGCGGGCATGGCGGCGGCACAGCGCTGCTTGCGCCGCTCGGCCGTCACGCCTGTGAGCTGTCCCAGCAGTTTCCTCGCGACGCCGCTGGAAGCCTCCTTCGCAGTGCCCTTCTCGAAGAAGCCGCCGTATCCGGCGGCCGGGTCGCCGCCGCGGTTCCAGATCGCGGTTCCGTCGCCGATCCGGCTCACGTCCTCCGAATCCATCACGATCGACAGCTCGCCCCGCCCAATCGTGGCCCCGCACAAGGGACATGACGTGCCGACGAGGTCGTCGATGCGGTCGGCGACCTGGTCGCTGCCGCTGAAGGCGTCGCATTCGACGCAGTGGAGGCACTGTTCCGAGACGAGTGCGACGTTCACCTCTTGCCCCTCCGGTCAGCCGGGAGCCGGACATGTCGGCGGGGTAACGCGCGCACCGGGATGCCCTCCAGCGGTACGGCACCGCCAGCCTACGCTCGTCGTACGTCATGACGGTATCGGAAGTTGCCGTCATGATGGCAAAACTTTCTACTCATCGCATCCGTGATCCGTGTACCAGGCACCCGGTGCTTGAGCTGCCAGAAGTCGCGGCCCTGCTCGTGGCTCACCTCGATGTCGTCACCGGCTTCCACCGCGACACTCCAGTCCGGCCCCGACCTGAGTTGTTCGATGCAGAACAACAGGGTTTTACGCAGTTGGAAGAGATAACCGTCGGCGGAGGCCGACGCCTCGACCAAATCGAGCTGTTCGCCCATGCGCCCTCCGTAGTCGAACTCCCCGGTGCGGAATCGTACGGCGCGGACCACGAAAGGAAATGATGGTGAGATATTGGTGACCTGACTCGACTCGAACAAGTGAATGACTACCACCCGATCAGACGAGTAACGTTCAACCATCTTCCCCGATTGGCCCGCTGGACACCGCCCAGACCGTCGTCGGGACGAAGTGGGTCTACCGGCGCGCCGACAACTACTGGGGTGACCGCCTGCCCTTCGACGGCGTCACCATGACCGTGTTCGACAACGAGACGGCCATCGTCAACCGAGACGGTGAAGGCGCTGGTCCCGAAGTCCGGACATCCTCGGCCGAGGACGTCCGGGACGACCTGAAGGCCCTCAACCGCAACCTCGTGGAGAACGCCTGGTTCGTCCCGTTCTACCGGATGACCTACGCGCTGGTGACCGACGGCGGCGTCAAGGCGACGCCCCAGTCCGGCATGGCCGTCCCGTCCCTCTACAACTACCAGCCGGCCGGCTGAGGCCGCGGGGAACTTGATCCCGCAGGAGGCCGTTCACCACGTCCAGATTCGCTGCCCGCCGCCTGGTCGCGGGCGTCTTCCTCCTCTTCGTCGTCTCGTTCGTCTCGTTCGTGCTGTTGTCGATTCCCACCCTCGACGCGGCGCGCCAGCTGTTGGGGCAGTCCGCGTCGCAGGAGGCCGTGGACGCCAAGAACGCCGAGCTCGGCCTCGACCAGCCGGTCCTCACCCGCTACGGGCAGTGGCTGGGTGACGCGCTGACCGGCGACCTGGGGAGGTCGTGGTTCACCAGCCGATCGGCGATCAGCCGACGTCAGTGGCCCCGGAGCCCGACCACTCCGGTGACAACGGCCACGATGGGTGACAAGCTCGCCGTTACGGGCCTTCTCCCTGGACGCTGACGAGAGTGCACGACTAACCGGGACCTGCCTGCGGTAGGTCGGCATCCACGGGCGATTCCCGTCGTTCGCCGGCGAACTGGACGTGATCGGGTCGGCGCAGTCGGTTCGACGCGATCGTGGTGGAGGAGTTCGAGCGCGGGTTCGCCGGGATCAGATCCAGCACATCGTCGCGTTGTGCCGGCGGTGAGCCGCACCGCCATGACCATGAAGCCGATGGGCAGCTCGTCCTTGCCGCCTGGGAAGTGGTGCGGCCGGCCGCGTGTGTGATCTTCGCCTGGATGGCGATGTCGCGCTGGGACACCGCCAGGTAGCCGGATCTTGAGAACAGGTCCGCAGTGGCTTCGGTGATGCGCTCCACGCCCTGGGGTACTCGGCTCGGCTCGGAGATCCAGATCACGTGCACGGGCTGGTCGAGGTACTGGACAGGGTGACGATCTTAGGTAAGCCTTAGCAAAGTTTCGCCAAGGAGGGGCAGTGTCAGGGCACGGGGATGTGGGCATCGAGGGCAGGGTTGCGCTGGTGACCGGCGCGGCACGCGGTATCGGTGCGGCGGTGGTGGGCGGTTTGGTTCGCGCCGGCGCGTCGGTCGCCGCAGTCGATGTCGACCCCGAGGTGCATCTCCTCCAGGGCGAACGGGTTACGCCTTTCGTGGTCGACGTCGCGGACCCGGCGGCGGTCGCGCGCGTCGTGGGCGAGGTGGAGCGCGACCTCGGGCCCATCGGCATCGGGGTGTCGGTGGCGGGCGTGCTGCGGCCCGCGTCGGTGTGCGAGACGACCGACGAGGACTGGGCGGCGACGTTCGCGGTCAACGCGACAGGTGTGTTCCACGTGCTGCGCGAGGTGTCGCGGCGGATGGTGCCCCGCCGTGGCGGCGTGCTGGTCACGGTCGGGTCGAACGCGGCCGGAGTGCCGCGCACGGGGATGGCGGCCTACGCCGCGTCCAAGGCCGCGGCCACCATGTTGACCCGCTGCCTGGGGTTGGAGTTGGCCGCTTCCGGTATCCGGTGCAACGTCGTGTCGCCCGGGTCGACCGACACGGACATGCAGCGTCTGCTGTGGACGGACGACGACGGCGCTGCGGCGGTTGTCGCCGGTTCGCCCGAGCAGTTCCGGGTCGGCATCCCGCTGGGGCGTATCGCGGACCCCGCCGACATCGCCGACGCGGTGCTGTTCCTGGTCTCCGACCGGGCGCGCCACATCACCATGCAGAACCTGTTCGTAGACGGCGGCGCGACCCTGCGCGCATGATCCACGCCTTCCAGGATCGATGAACTTAGGTTAGGCTAACCAAAGCCAACGCCTTCGCGGGTGTGGGTCAACCCTGCCCGCCTGTCCGGCTGTCGAGCGCGCTCCGCGCTGTCACCGAAAGGGATCACGACGTGTCCCCACCTGCTCTGGCACGCCCTCGGCCCGTGCACCGGGCGGCCGACCTGCTGGCCGCCTACCTGCCGGGCTCGTTCTACTTCGCGTCGGCGCGCGGCTCGCTGCTCGCCGACGGCGTGCACACGACTGTCCGGGCCGGGAACGGCGCGCGGGCCCGTGCGGCGGTCGAGGCGCTCGACGCGGCGGCGGTGGGCGGAGTGGAGGAACCGGTGGTGGTCGGCGCGATCGGGTTCCGGCCCGACGCCGAGGCGAGCCTCGTCGTGCCCGCCCTGGTGCGGCGGGCGGGCGCCAACTCGGCGCTCGACGTGCCGGCCACGCCGTTCGGCTCCACCAGGTGGTCCATCACGCCGAGGCCCGAGCCCGAGGGTTACGCGGACGGCGTACGCCGTGCGCTGGAGCTGATCGGCGGGGGTGAGCTGGACAAGGTCGTGCTGGCCCGCTGCCTCGAACTGGTCGCCGGCGACCGGGTCGCCGTGCCGTCGCTGCTGGCCCGGTTGGTGCGCGCCGACCCGGCCGCGCACGCCTTCGCGGTCGACGTCAGCGCGCCGGGTGATCCAGCGCCACGCACCCTGGTCGGCGCGAGCCCCGAGCTGCTGGTGTCACGGCGGGGCGCCGTCGTGACGGCCAACCCGCTGGCCGGGTCACGGCCGCGCGTCGCGGACGAGGCGGAGAACCGGAGGCGGATCGCGGAACTGCTGGCGTCGGAGAAGGACCGGCACGAGCACGCGCACGTCGCCGCGCAGGTCGCCGGTGTGCTGGGCGGGTTCTGCGCCGAGCTGGACGCACCCGCCGAGCCCGTGGTCGTCGGCACGCCGACGATGTGGCACCTGTCGACCCGGATCACCGGTCGGCTCGCCGACCCGACCGATCCCGGCTCCTCGTCGCTGGCGCTGGCCGAGGCGCTGCACCCGACCCCCGCCGTGTGCGGGGTGCCGGTCGCCCGCGCGCGTGCCGCCATCGCGGAGCTGGAGCCCGAGGACCGGGGCTACTACGCGGGCCTGGTCGGCTGGACCGGCCTGGACGGTGACGGCGAGTGGGTCGTCACGATCCGCAGCGCGGAGGTGTGCGACCGGACGGTGCGGCTGTTCGCCGGCGCCGGGGTCGTCGCGGGGTCCGACCCGGCCTCCGAACTCGCCGAGACCAGCGCCAAGTTCCGCACGTTGCTGCGCGCGCTGGGCTTGGAGGGCGCGGCGTGAGCGCGGGCGTGGACCACGTCGCCTGGCCGGCCGACGTCGCGGCCCGCTACCGGGCGTCCGGGCACTGGCGCGGGCAGACGTTCGGCACGTGGCTCACCGCCCTGGCCGCCGCCCACTCCGGCCGGCTCGCCGTCGTGGGTGAGCGGGACGGCGTCACGTCGCGCTGGACGTTCGCCGAGCTGGACGACCGGGCCCACCGGATCGCCGCCGGGCTGGTCGAGTCGGGTGTGCGGCCGGGCGACCGGGTCGTGGTGCAGCTGCCGAACGTGCCGGAGTTCGTGCCGGTGGTGTTCGGGCTGTGGCGGGTCGGAGCGTGGCCGGTGTTCGCGCTGCCCGCCCACCGGCACAGCGAGTTGCGGCACTTCGCCGAGCAGAGCGAGGCGGTCGCGATCATCACCGTGGACCGGCACGAGCGGCACGACCACGCGGGCACCGCGCGTGCCGTCGCGGACGACGTGCGGTCGGTGCGGGACGTGTTCGTGGTCGGGTCGCCGGAGTTCGACGGCCTGGCCGCCACCGCGCCCCGTGAGCTGCCGGACCCCAATCCGGCGGGCGTGGCGTTCCTCCAGCTCTCCGGCGGCAGCACCGGGTTGCCGAAGTTGATCCCGCGCACGCACGACGACTACCTCTACAGCGTCCGGGAGAGCGCGCGGATCTGCGCGCTGCGCCCGGACAGCGTGTACCTCGCCGCCTTGCCGGTGGCGCACAACTACCCGCTCAGCTCGCCGGGTGTGCTCGGTGCGCTGCACGCGGGCGCGGCGACCGTGCTGGCCCCGCGTCCCGACGCGGACACCGCGTTCCGGCTCATCGAGTCGGAACGGGTGACGATCAGCGGTGTCGTGCCGCCGTTGGCCGCGGCCTGGGTGCAGGCCGCCGCGCGCACCGGGCGTGACCTGTCCTCGCTGGAGGTCTTGCTGGTCGGTGGCGCCAAGTGCGGCCGCGAGCTGGCGGAGCGGATCGGCCCCGCGCTGGGCTGCCGGTTGCAGCAGGTGTTCGGGATGGCCGAGGGCTTGGTCTGCTACACCCGGCTGGACGATCCGGACGAGGTCGTGCTGGGCACCCAGGGCCGGCCGATCTCGCTGGACGACGAGGTTCGCGTCGTGGACCCGGACGACCCGGCCGCGTCGTCGGACGCCGTCGTGCCCGACGGTGAGGTCGGCGCGCTGCTGACCCGTGGCCCGTACACGATCCGCGGCTACTTCCGGGCGGAGGCGCACAACGCGACCGCGTTCACGGACGACGGGTTCTACCGCACCGGCGACCTGGTGCGGCGGATGTCGACCGGGCATTTGGAGGTGGTCGGCCGCGCCAAGGAGCAGATCAACCGGGGCGGGGAGAAGGTGGCGGCCGAAGAGGTGGAGAACCACCTGATGGCGCACCCGGACGTGCTCGACGCGGCCGTGGTCGCGGTGCCGGACGAGTACCTGGGCGAGCGGACGTGCGCCTACGTCGTACCCGCCGCCGGTGCCACGCCGACCGGAGCCGACCTGCGTCGGTTCGTGCGCGAACGCGGTGTCGCGGCGTTCAAGGTGCCCGATCTGGTCCAGGTCGTGGCGGAGTTCCCGGTGACCGGGGTCGGCAAGACCAGCAAGCGCGAACTGCGGGCGGCCCTGGCCGCCCTGGCCGAGAAGAAGGGGTGACACCCGTGTCCCTGCCGAAGATCCAGCCCTACCCGCTGCCCGCGGCGGCCGACGTCCCGGTCGGCCGGGTGTCGTGGCGCCCGGACCCGGCTCGCGCGGCCCTGCTCGTGCACGACGTGCAGCGCTACTTCCTCGCGCCCTTCGAGGGCGCGCCGATCCCCGAGATGACGGCCAACATCGCCGCGCTCGTGGCGGTCGCGCGCGAGCGGGGCGTGCCGGTGTTCTACACCGCGCAGCCCGGCCGGCAGGACGCCGCCGACCGGGGCCTGCTCACCGAGTTCTGGGGCGCGGGAATCGGCGCGGTCATCGACGACGACCCGCGTGCCGCCGACATCGTCCCCGAGTTGGCGCCGCAGCCGGGCGACACCGTGCTGACCAAGTGGCGCTACAGCGCGTTCCAGCGCAGCGCGTTCGCCGACCAGCTCGCCGAAGCCGGCCGCGACCAGCTGCTGATCACGGGCGTCTACGCGCACATCGGCTGCCAGGCGACCGCTGTCGAGGCGTTCATGCGTGACGTGCGGCCGTTCCTGGTCAACGACGCCGTAGCCGACTTCTCCCGCGAGCGGCACGACCAGGCCTGCGAGTACGTCGCGCAGCGCTGCGGTGTCGTCACCACCACCGCCGACGCGCTGGCCGCGTTGTCCGCACCGTCCCCCGTCGCCCAGATCCCCGCTGGAGCACCGCGATGACCACCGCAGCACTGACCGCCGACCGCGTCCGCGCCGACGTCGCCGACCTGCTCGGCGTCGACCCGGCCGAGGTCGACCCGACCGGCGATCTGCTCGACCTCGGCTTGGACTCGATGCGGATCATGAGCCTCGTCGAGCGCTGGCGCGCCGCCGGAGCCACCGGGCTGGAGTTCGCCGACCTCGCCGAGGACCCGCGCCTGGAGCGCTGGACCGAGCTGGTCACCGGGGCGTCCTCATGAGCCGCGTCGACCACCGCGACCGGCACCGGGAACGCATCGCCGAGGTCCGCGCCGGTGGTGGCGCCGACGGCGGCGCGGAGAAGGTGGGTTATCCGATCCGCATCCGCGCGGCCGAGGTCGTGCGCACCGCCATGGTCGGCTCCGGGCTCCTCCGCGTGACGCTGGGCGGACCGGGCACCGACGGGTTCGAGGCGCACGCGCCCGACGAGCACGTGAAGCTGATCTTCCCCGAGCCGGACGGCACCCTGCGACTGCCCGAGCCGAACGGGAACATGCTGCGCTGGCCGCGCCCCTCGCCGACCTCGCGCGAGTACACCGTGCGCCGCTACGACCCGGCGACCGGCGAGCTGGACATCGACGTGGCGCTGCACGACGGCGGCCTCGGCTCGGACTGGGCGCGTTCGGTCGAGCCCGGCGCGGTCGTGCACGTCGCGGGGCCGCCCGGCGGGCTGATCGTGCCGCACGACTACGACCGCTACCTGCTCGCGGGCGACCTCACCGCCCTGCCCGCCATCGCCCGGTGGCTGGAGGAGCTGCCGCGCACCGCCGCCGGCTGGGCGTTCATCGAGGTCGCCGACGCCGCCGAGGAGATCCCGCTGTCCGCGCCGGAGGACGTCGACGTGCGCTGGCTGCACCGCGGCGACGCCCCGGCCGGCACCACCACCCTGCTGGCCGACGCCGTGCGCGCGATCGAGGTGCCCCCGGGCGAACGCGTCTACGCCTGGGTCGCGGGCGAGGCGGGCGCGATCAAGCCGCTGCGCCGCTGGGTGCGCGACGAGCTGGGCCTGGCCAAGGCCGACCACGACATCACCGGCTACTGGAAGCGCGGCGTCGCCGACTTCGACGACGACCACGACCACTGACCCCCGTAACACCGAATCCCCCGAGGAAAACCCGATGTCCATCGCCAGAACACCCCGCCTCGCCGCCGCGCTGGCGTTCACCCTCGTCGCCGCCGTGGGCTGCGGCTCGGCCGAGAACACCGCCACCGGCCAGACGGGCGCCGCCGAGTCCGCGACCCGGGTCTTCACCGCCGACAACGGCGACATCACCATCCCGGTCTCGCCCCAGCGGGTGGTGGCCACCGGGTACGCCGTGCCCGCCCTGCTGGAAGCGGACGCGCCCCTCGTCGGGATCTCCTCGTGGAAGCGCGGCGAGCCGCTGATGAGCGCCGAAGACCTGAAGAAGTACCAGGAGCTGACCAAGGTCGCGGGCGAGTCGGCGGCCGAGACGAACTACGAGGCCATCGCGCAGGTCGAGCCGGACCTGATCGTCATCGGCGTGCCCAAGCCGGTGCTGGCCGACATCGACCTCAAGCGCCTGGAGACCATCGCGCCGGTCGTGGCCATCGGCCCGTCGCTGCCCTCGGCGTGGCGCGAGCTGTCCCGCAAGCAGGCCGACGCGGCGGGCGCGCTGTCGGAGTTCGACTCCGTCAAGGCCCAGTACGAGGAGAAGGCCAAGGGCCTCAAGGACAAGTACGCCTCCGTGCTGCCGACGCTGAAGCTCGGCCACGTCGGCGCGTACGGCGAGGTCGCCAAGGGCAACTTCCAGCGCGAGTTCAACGGCTCCTGGGGCACCAACGTCGCGCAGGACATGGGTGCGACCTACTACGGCCAGGTCAAGGTCAAGGGCGGCGGCTCCAAGGACGTCAGCGAGTACCCGTCCATCGAGGAGCTGACCGCGGCGTTCAGCGAGGCCACCGCCATCACCTACTCCGTCGCCGCCGACGGCAAGGTCCCGGCCCCCGTCCAGTACGTCATGGACTCGCCGCTGTGGAAGGAGCTGCCCGCCGTCAAGGCCGGTAAGACCTTCCCCCTGCGCTACACGGAGGCCGCCACCTACCGCTCCGCGATGAAGGCGCTGGACGCGGCCGACGAGGCGTTCGCGCCGCTGCTGGCCAAGTGACCGCCACGCGCCGGCTGCCGGGTGCACGGGTCGTGGCGCTGGTCGCCGCACTGGCCGTGCTGGTCGGGGTGGCGGTGGTCAGCGTCGGGATCGGCGCGCACGCCATCGCCCCGGCCGAGGTCGTGCGGGCCCTGCTGGACCACGACGGGTCGAGCGACCACGTCGTGGTCCGCGACATCCGGGTGCCCCGCGCCTTCCTGGCCGTCGGCGCGGGCGCCGCGCTCGCCGTCGCCGGTGTGCTCGTCCAAGTCCTGTCGAGGAACCCGCTGGCCGAACCCGGCGTCCTCGGCGTCACGGCGGGCGCCGGGTTCGCGATCACCGTCGGCTCCGCGCTGGGCGCCACCGCCTCGGCGGCCGGGGAGCTGGTCCTGGCCGTGCTCGGCGCGGTGGTCGCCGCGGTGCTCGTCTACTCGGTGGGCCGCCGGTCGCCGCTGCGGCTGGTGCTCACCGGCGTGGCCCTCAGTTCCGTGCTGGCGGGCGTGTCACTGGGGCTGAGGCTGGTGCTGCCCGACGTGTTCGACGAGTACCGCTTCTGGTCGGTCGGGTCGCTCGCCGGCCGCGAGCAGTCGCCGACCACGCTGCCGCTGCTGGCCATCGCCCTCGCGGTGGCCGGCGCGCTGCTGCTGAGCAGGCAGCTCAACGCCGTCGCGCTCGGCGACACCGTGGCGCACACGCTCGGCGCGAACGTCGCCCGCGTCCGGATCACCACGCTGGTGCTGACCACCGTGCTGGCCGGCGCGGCGACCGCGGTGGCCGGGCCGATCCTGTTCGTCGGCCTGATCGTGCCGCATCTGGCGCGGCGGATGGCGGGCGGCTCGGTGCCGTGGCTGGTCGTCTACGCGACCGTGCTGGGCCCCGTCCTGCTGCTGCTGGCCGACATCGGCTCGCGGGTCCTGCTGCCGACCGGCGAGGTGCCGGTCGCGATCGTGACCGCGTTCCTCGGCGGCCCGGTGCTGATCTGGGCGGTCCGGCGGTACGCGGCGGCGGAGCTGTGAGCGCCCTCGTGCTGCGCCGCGGCCCGGTCTCGGTCCGGGTCGAGCGGCGGACGCTGGTCCTGGTCGCCGCGATGGCGGTGGTCATCCTGGGCCTGGGATTCCTCGGCCTGTCCTACGGCGCCACGTGGGCGAACCCGGCGAAGGTGTTCGCCGCGCTCACCGGATCCGGCGGCGGGTCGGGCGTGGTGATCCGCGAGTGGCGGCTGCCGCGCGTGCTCGCGTGCCTGGTGTTCGGTGCGGCGCTCGGCGTGGCCGGGGCGATCTTCCAGAACGTCACCCGCAACCCCATGGGCAGCCCGGACGTCATCGGCCTGGACGCGGGCGCCTACACCGGCGCGCTGGTCGCGATCACCCTGCTGTCCGGCACGTCCGCGCAGCTGACCACCGCCTCGGTGCTGGGCGGTGTGCTCGCCGCGGCGGCCGTCTACCTGCTGTCCTCGGGCGGCGGGCTGTCCGGGCTGCGACTGGTCGTCATCGGCATCGCGGTGAACGCGATCCTCACCGCGGTCAACTCGTGGATCGTGCTGCGAGCCGAGCTGGAGGTCGCCATCGCCGCCGTGGGGTGGAGCGCCGGCTCCCTCAACGGCATCGACTGGGACGACGTGCGCATCCCGTTCGCCGTCCTCGCCGTGCTGCTGGTCCTGCTCGTGCTGCGCTCCCACGCGGTGCACCAGGACGCGCTGGGCCGGGAGGTCGCGGTCACCACCGGCGTCGGCGTGGATCGGCTGCGGCTGTGGCTGGTGCTCATCGGCGTCGGCTGCACGGCCACCGTCACCGCTGTCGCGGGGCCCATCGCGTTCATCGCGCTGGCCGCGCCGCAGATCGGCAGGCGGCTGGCCCGCGCGCCCGGCGTGCCGCTGCTGCCCGCCGCCCTCACCGGCGCGGTGCTGCTCCAAGGCGCCGACCTGCTCGCCCAAGTGCTGCTCGCGCCCGTCGCCCTGCCCGTCGGCGTGGTCAGCACGGCCATCGGCGGCTGCTACCTGATCTGGCTGCTCACCAAGGAGGTGCGGCGAGCGTGACCACGCGCCTGACCGCCAGGGACCTGACGCTGCGCTACGGCGACCGCGTGGTCTCCACGCGACTGGACCTCGACGTGCCCGACGGCGCGTTCACCGCGATCGTCGGGCCCAACGCCTGCGGCAAGTCCACCCTGCTGCGCGCCTTCGTGCGGCTGCTGCGCCCGGCCGACGGGCAGGTGCTGCTCGACGGGCGCGAAGTGGGCTCGTACCCGAGCAAGGCGCTGGCCAGGGAACTGGGTTTCCTGCCCCAGGACCCGGTGGCGCCCGAGGACATCCGCGTCCGGCAGTTGGTCGCCCGCGGGCGTTTCCCGCACCAGTCGCTGCTGTCCACGTGGTCGGAGCAGGACGAGGCCGCCGTCGGCGAGGCGATGGCGGCGGCCGACGTCGCGGCGCTCGCGGACCGGCCCGTGCGGGAGCTGTCCGGCGGGCAGCGGCAACGCGTGTGGATCGCCGTCGTGCTGGCCCAGCGGACGCCGTACCTGCTGCTCGACGAACCCACGTCGTTCCTCGACCTCGCCCACCAGTACCAGCTGCTGGCCCTGCTGGCCCGGCTGCGCGACGAGGGCCGCACCGTCATCGCGGTGCTGCACGACATCAACCAGGCGTGCCGGTACGCCGACCACCTGGTCGCCGTGAAGGACGGCCGGATCGTCGCCCAGGGCGCCGCCGCCGACATCGTCGACGCCGAGCTGGTCAAGGAGGTCTTCGACCTGCCCAGCATCGTCGTGCCCGACCCGGTGACCGGCACGCCCATGGTCGTGCCGTCGCTGTGAGCGCGGCACACCCCGATCCCAGGAGCACGAGTTGAGCACTGCCCACGCCCAGCGCCCGACGACCGCGGACGTGACACCGGTCGACGCGGTCCTCGACCTGACCGGAGCGCAGACGGGCATCTGGAACGCGCAGCGGCTGGAGCCGGACTCGCCCTACTACGTCGTGGGTGACGTCGTGGAGATCACCGGCCGGGCACCGGTCGATGCGGGACTGGTCGCCCGCGCCGTCCGGGCCGCGTTCGAGGAGGCGGAGAGCCTGCGCTTGCGGGTGTTCGACACGCCGTCCGGGCCGCGCCAGGTCGTGTCCGACGAGCCGGTGCCGCTGCCGGAGGTCGTCGACCTGAGCGGCGAGGCCGAGCCGCGGGCGGCTGCCGAGGCGTTCGTGGTGGCCGAACGGGCGCGCGTCGCCGAGGCGTGCCGGGGCATGGTGGACCGGGCGCTGTTCTCCTGCACCGTCCTGCGGCTGTCCGACCGCGAGGTCTGGTACACGCAGCTGGGCCACCACCTCGTGTTCGACGGCTACACCGCGGCGATGCTCGCCCGCCGCACGGCCGCGCACCACACCGCGCTGGCCACCGGCGCTCCCGCGCCGAAGCCGGCGTTCGGCCGGTTCGCCGACCTGGTCGCCGCCGACCGCGCCTACCGGGAGAGCGAGCAGGCCGAGCGCGACCGGGCCTACTGGATCGACCGGTTCACGCCGCTGCCCGAGTTCGACGTGGACGACGCGGCGGCCTCCGGCCCACCCGACCGCACGGTCACCGCCCGCGCCGTCGTGCCCGCCGCCGAGGTGACCCGGCTGCGGGAGTTCGCCGAGGGCGCGGGTGTCACCTGGGGCGAGGCGTTGATCGCCTGCTACGCCGCCTTCCTGCACCGCGTGCAGGGTCGCACGGACGTCGTGTTCGCCCTGCCGCTGATGTGCCGCACGGGCGTCGGCCTGCGCACCCCGGCGATGGCGGTCAACGTGCTCCCGCTGCGGGTGCGGGCGTGCGGCGACGACGACCTCGGCGAGCTGAGCAGGCGCGTGGCCGGGGTGATGCGCGAGATGCGCACCCACCAGCGCTACCGCGGTGAAGACCTGCCCCGCGACCTGGCCGTGCCCGGCGCGGGCGCGCTGCTGCACGGCCGCGGCATCAACCTCAAGGCGTTCGACCTGGCCCTCGACTTCGCGGGCGCCACCGGCGTCATGCGCAACGTCGCGGGCGGTCCGCCGGAGGACATGGGCCTGAGCGTGCTGCCGACCCGGGACGGTGGGCTGCTGCTCGGCTTCGAGGTCGACGCGCGCACCCACGACCAGGCGGCCGTGGAGCGCAAGCTCACCGCGTTCCGAAGCCTGCTCACCGCGTGCACCGGCACCGACGCGCCCGCCATCGGCCGGGTCCCGCTGGTCGGTGACGAGGAGCGGGAGGCGTTGTTGGGGGAGTGGGTGACGCCGGCGCTGCCGGGCGTGCCGCGCGATGTCACCGCCCTGCTCGACGACCTGGCGACCGACGAGACCGCCCTGGTGCACGGAGCGGAGCGGCTGACCGGGCGCGACCTGGTGACCCGGGTGCGTCGGTTGGCACGTGCGCTGCGCGCGGAGGGCGTCGGGCCGGACGACGTGGTGGCGCTCGCGCTGCCGCGCTCGGTCGACCTCGTCGTGTCCCTGCTGGCCGTGCTCGACGCCGGTGCCGCCTTCCAGCCGTTGGACGTCGAGCACCCGGCGGAACGGCTGCGCGAGCTGGTCGTCGACACCGGCGCCGTGCTCGTGCTGTGCACCGCGGCCACCGCCGGCGTCGTCCCGGACGGTGTCGCGCGGATGTCCCCGGACAGCGACGGGCCGGGGATCGAGTTGTCCACTGTGGAGCGTGACCCGGAGCGGCTGGCGTACGTCATCCACACCTCCGGCTCGACCGGCCGTCCCAAGGGCGTGCTCGGCCGGGTCGGCGGCCTGCTGGCACTGCTGCACCACCACCGGTCGACCACGGTCGTCGAAGCGGAGCGCGCCGCGGGCAGGCGGTTGCGCGTCGCGCACACCTACTCGTTCGCCTTCGACTCCGCGCTGGACCAGCTGTCGTGGCTGCTGTGCGGGCACGAACTGCACCTCTACGACGCCGACCTGACCCGGGACGCCGACGCGCTGCTCGACGCCTACCGGCGCGACCGGATCGACGTCGTGGACACCACCCCCTCGATGGCCGCGCCCTTGGTGGACGCGGGTCTGCTGCACGGCGGACACCGGCCCGTCCTGCTGGTGCTCGGAGGCGAAGCCACCCCGCCCGCGCTGTGGCGGCGCGTCGTCCGCTCCGGCGTCGCAGCGCGCAACATGTACGGCCCCACCGAGGCCGCGGTGGACAGCACCAGCGCCCGCCTCGACGGCGACGTGCCGACCATCGGCTTCCCCCTCTCCGGCACCCGCGTCTACCTGCTGGACGGCGCGCTCCAGCCGGTGCCGCACGGTGAGCGCGGCGAGCTGTACCTGGCCGGGCCGCACTTGGCGCGCGGCTACCTGGGGCAGCCGGGGCTGACCGCCGAGCGGTTCGTCGCCGACCCGTTCGGGGCGCCGGGCGACCGGATGTACCGCACCGGCGACCTGGCCCGCTGGGTGCCCGGCCGGGGCGTGGAGTACCTGGGCCGCCGCGACGGCCAGGTCAAGATCCGCGGCCACCGGGTGGAGGTCGGCGAGGTGGAGGCCGCGCTCGGCGCGGTGCCGGGCGTGAGCGCCGCCGCGGCGGCCGTGCGCGCGGACGGCGGCCCGGCCCGGCTGGTCGGCTACGTCGTGCCGGAGGTCGGTGCCGCCGTGACGCCCGAGTCGGTGCGGGAGTCCCTCGCCGACCGGGTGCCCGACCACCTGGTGCCCGCCGCCGTCGTGGTGCTGGACCAGCTGCCGGTCACGGTCAACGGCAAGCTGGACCGCGCCGCGCTCCCGGCACCGAGGGCCGCCGGCGGCGGACGTGCGCCCGCCACCGAGCGCGAACAGCTGCTGTGCGCCGTCGTCGCCGAGGTGATGGGCGCGGAGCGGGTCGGCGTGGACGACGACTTCTTCGCCCTGGGCGGTGACAGCATCACCGCGATCAGCGTCAGCAGCAGGCTGCGGGCGCACGGCCTGGAACTGCGGCCGCGCGACCTGCTGGCCCGGCGTTCCCTCGCCTCGCTCGCCGCGGCGAGCCGCGAGGTCGACAGTGGTCCCGCCCCGGTGGCCGACGATCCGACGGGCCCCGTGCCCGCGCCTCCGATCGTGCGTGCCCTGTTCGACGCGAATCCCGACGTGGCCGACATCGCGGGCTACGCGCAGTGGACCGCCGTGCGGGTGGACGAACCCCTCGCCCTCGGCGACCTGGTGTCGGGCGTGGCCGCCGTGCTGGACCGGCACGACGCCCTGCGCCTGCGGTTGACCGACGACGGCTTGGTGGTGCGCCCGCGTGGTGCCGTGCCCGCTGCCGTCGAAGAGGTTCCCGCCGGGGAGGACGAGGTGACCGCGGTCGCCGAACGGCTCGCCGCTGCCCTGGACCCGCGCACGGGCGACCTGGTGCGGGTGGCCCTGGTGCGGACCCCTGCCGACGCACCGGACCACCTGGTCGTGGTGGTGCACCACCTCGTCGTAGACGGCGTGTCTTGGCGCGTGCTGCTGCCCGACCTGCGCACGGCTTGCGCGGGCGGCGCGCTCGCACCCGCCGGCACGTCGTGGCGCGGGCACGCGCTGCTGCTCGCCGAACAGGGCGAGACCGGTGCCCGGCGCGGCGAACTGGCCCACTGGCAGCGCGCGGCCGAGTACCAGGGCATCGGCGCCCGCCCGCTCGACCAGGCCGTGGACGTCGTGGCCACCGCCGACCGGACCACCACGACCGCGTCGCCCGAAGTGACCGCCGCGGTGCTGGACGCCCTGCTCGCCGCCTACCGCGCCGGCGTGGACGAGGTGCTGCTGGCCGCGCTCGTGCTGGCCGTGCGGCTGTGGCTGCGCGAGGCCCGCGACGCGGTGACCGTGACCGTCGAGGGCCACGGCCGCGAGCAGCTCGCGCCCGGCGCCGACCTGTCCCGCGCGGTCGGCTGGTTCACCTCCGAGCACCCGGTGCGGGTGCCCGCCGACACCGTGCGCGCCGACGCCGACCTGGCCGACGCGCTCGCCGGCGGTGACGCGGCCGGACGGCTGCTGCGGGCGGCCAAGGAGGCCAAGCGCGCCGCGCCCGACGGCGGCATCGGGTTCGGCGTGCTGCGGCACCTCGACCCGCGGACCCGGGCCGAGTTCGCCGCCGTCCCGCCGCCCGACCTGCTGTTGAACTACCTCGGCCGGTTCGCCCCGCTGCCCGGCACCGGCTGGCGGCTGCCCGAGCACGACCCGTTCGCCGTGGTCGAACCCGCGGGCAAGGCCCTGGAACAGGTGCTCGCCCTCAACTGCTTCGTCCACGACGACGGCGAGGCGCCGCGCATCGCCGTCGAGTGGACGGCGGCCGGCCTGGTGCTGCCGCCCGCCGCCGTGGCGGGGCTCCAACGGGCGTGGGTGACCGCCCTGGACGCGCTGGCCGCGCACGCCGACCGCATCGGGGCCGACGGCGGCGGCCTCACGCCGTCCGACCTGCCGCTGGTCGCCCTCGACCAGAACGCGATCGACGCCCTCGAACGCCGCGGCCGGGTCGCCGACGTGTTGCCCGCGACCCCGTTGCAGGTCGGCCTGTCCTTCCACAGCCTGGTGCGCGGTGACGACGACACCGACGTCTACGTCGTGCAGGCGATGACCCTGCTGCGCGGCGAGCTGGACGCCGACCGGATGCGGGCCGCGACCGCCGAGTTGCTGCGCCGCCACCCCTCGCTGCGCGTCCACCTGCACACCACCGCCGCCGGCGACGTCGTGCAGGTGGTCCCGGCGGACGTCACCCTCGACTGGCGGCAGGTGGACCTGCGCGACGCGGCCCGGCGCGACGAGCTGCTCGCGGAGCACTGCCGCGCCGACCTGGAGCGCCCGTTCACGCCGACAAGGCCGCCGCTGATCCGCTTCCTGCTGTGCGCGCTGGGCACGGACGAGCACCGGCTGGTCATCACCAACCACCACGCCCTGCTCGACGGCTGGTCGATGCCGCTGGTCGGCCGCACGCTGCTGGCGATCTACGCCGAGCTGGGTGGCGGCCCGACCGCACCCGTCGCGCCGTCTCTCACCGAGTACCACCGCTGGCTCGCCGAGCGCGACCACGATGCCGCCCTGGGTGCGTGGAAGGAGGCGCTGGCCGGTGTCGACGAAGGAACCCGGCTCGCTCCCGCCGGCGTCGCGTCCACAGTGGACCGCCCTGATCGGGTGACCGTGGGCTTGGGGGTGGAGTTCAGCGAGCGGCTGCGGGCGTTCGCCCGCGACCGGGGGATCACGCCGACCACCGTGTTCCAGGTCGCGTGGGGCGTGCTGCTCGGTCGGCTCACCGGTCGGCGCGACGTCGTGTTCGGCTGCCCGGTCTCCGGCCGGCCCGCCGAGGTCGGCGGTGTCGAGGCGATGATCGGCCAGCTCGGCGGCACCATCCCGGTGCGCGTCCGGCACGAGCCCGGTGACACCGCGGCACGGCTGCTGGACCGCGTGCACGAGCAGGCCGTGGCGCTCACCGAGCACCACCACATCGGCCTGCCGGACGTGCAGCGGGCCGTCGGGGTGGGCGAGCTGTTCGACACCATGCTGGTGATGGAGAACTTCCCCCTCTCCAGCAGGCGGCGCACGCCCCTGGCACCCGGCCTGGACCTGGTGGGCGTCGACATCACCGACGCCACGCACTACCCGCTCACGGTCATCGTCATCCCCGAGGACGAGATCGTGATCGGCCTCGGCTACCAGCCGCACGCCTTCGACGCGGAAACCGTGCGCGGTTACGGCCGCTGGCTGACCACCCTGCTGCACGAGGTCGTCGACGACCCGGACCGGCCGGTGGCCCTGCTGCGCGTGTTGGACGACGACGAGCACGACCGGGTGCTGCGCCTGGGGCGCGGTCCCGAGCCGACCCGCGAGCGCGGCGGCTGCCTGGAGGAGTTCGGCAGGTGGGTGGCCCGCACGCCGGACGCGGAGGCGGTGGTGTGCCGCGACCGGTCGCTGACCTACGCGGAGCTGGACCGGCGGGCCAACCGGCTCGCGCACGCCCTGCTCGACCGGGGCGTGCGGCCCCAGGACGCGGTGGCCGTGCTGGTCGGCCGGGACGTGGAGATGGTCGTGGCGCTGTTCGGCGTGCTCAAGGCGGGCGCGGTGTACGTGCCGATGGACCCGGACTACCCGCGCGACCGGTTGGCGCACATGCTGGCCGACGCCGCGCCGACCGCCGCCGTGACCGCGGGCGACGCGCCGGTCGTGCTGTCCGGGCGACCGGTCCTCGACTTGGCGGAACCGTCCACGCTGGACGGGCCGGTGGAGTGGGACGCCGATCCGGTCGACGCCCGCCGCGACCTCACCGAGGACTCGTTGGCCTACGTCATCTACACCTCCGGCACGACCGGCAAGCCCAAAGGCGTCGCCGTGCCGCACCGGGGCGTGCCCAGCTTGATCTCGTTGCAGGAGGACGTCGTCGGCATCGGCGCGGGCGAGCGGTACCTGCACTTCGCCTCGACCAGCTTCGACGTGGCGTTCTGGCAGTTCATGCTGCCCCTGCTGTCCGGTGGCACGTCGGTCATCGCGCCCGAGGAGGTGCGCGTGCCCGGTGACGAGCTGATGGACTACATCGCCGAACAGCGCTGCACGGGTGTGAACCTGCTGCCGTCGTTCCTGGCCGCGGTGCCAGACGACCGCACGGTCGACCCGGACGTGTTCTTCGTCGTCGGCGCGGAACGCCTCGATCCCGAACTGGCCCACCGCTGGGGCGCGGGCCGGCGCGCGCTGTTCAACGCCTACGGTCCCACCGAGGTCACCATCAACTCGGTGACCTGGCACTACGACCCGGACGACGAAGGCCCGCTGCCCATCGGCCGGCCCGACCCGGAGGTGCGCGCCTACGTGCTCGACGGCGGCCTGCTGCCGGTCGGCGTCGGCGTCACCGGTGAGCTGTACCTGGCCGGCCCGAAGCTGGCCCGCGGCTACCTCAACCGGCCAGGCCTGACCGCCGAGCGGTTCGTCGCCGACCCCTTCGGCGCGCCCGGCGAGCGCATGTACCGCACGGGCGACCTGGTGCACTGGCGGCCGGACGGGCAGCTGGTGTTCCTCGGCCGCGCCGACCACCAGGTCAAGGTGCGCGGCTTCCGCATCGAGCTGTCCGAGATCGAGACCGTGCTGACCCGGCACCCCGACGTGCGGGCGTGCGCGGTGGTCGTCCGCGAGGACCGGCCCGGCGACCGCAGGCTCGTCGGGTACGTGATCCCCGCCGACGACGCCGAACCGGGAGCCGACTCGCTGCGCGGGCACCTGTCCGCCGAGCTGCCCGACCACATGGTGCCGTCCGCGTTCGTGCTGCTCGACCGGCTGCCGCTCGGGCCGAGCGGCAAACTCGACCGGACCGCGCTGCCCGCACCGGGCACGGGCGCGACCGCACCGGCCAGGGAACCGGCAACGCACGCGGAAACCGTGCTGCTGGCCGTGTTCCGCGAGGTGCTGGGCACCGACGAGGTCAACCTGGACGACGCCTTCCTCGACGTCGGCGGCGACAGCATCGTGTCGTTGCGCGTGGTTTCCCGAGCGCGGCGCGAGGGCCTGTCCCTGACCGCGCGAGACGTCTTCGAGGGCCGCACGGTCGCCGGGATCGCCGCCCGCTGCGGCGGTGTCGAACGCACCGAGGAAGCCCCGGCGACCGGCGACGCACCGCTCACGCCGGTGCTGCGGGACCTGCTGCGGCGCTCCGGCGCGTCCGCCGACCGGTTCTGCCAGTGGGTCGAGGTGGTCGTCCCGGCGGGCGGTGACGTCGCGACGTGGCACGCGGTGTTCGACGCCGTGCTGGCCCGACACGACGTGCTGCGTGCCCACCTGGCCGGGAACGTGCTGCGCATCCCCGCCGTCGGCGCGGTGACCGGCGCCGACGTGCTGACCCGCGTGGCCGCCACCGACGACCCCCGCGCGGTCGCCGACGCGTGCATCGCCGACGCCCGCGACCGGGTTGACCTGCGCACCGGCCCGCTGCTGCGCGCCGTGTGGCTCGACGCGGGGCCGACGCGGCCGGGCAGGCTCGTCCTGGTCGCGCACCACGCCGTGGTGGACGCGGTGTCGTGGCGGGTGCTGCTGGACGACATCGCCCACGTCCACGGAACCGGCCGGCCGTTGACCCGGCACGGCCAGTCGTTCCTGGGCTGGGCGACGTCACTGCGCGACGCTGTGCCGCACCGCCGTGCGGAACTCCCGCACTGGGAGCACGTGGCCGCCGCACCGCCGCCCAGGTCCACTGTGGACCCCGTCCGGGACACGGCGGCCACCGCCGTCCACCACGTGCTCCACCTGGACCCCGTCACGACGCGGACCGTGTTGACCACTCTGCCCGCCGCTTACCGCACCACGCCGGACACCGTCCTGCTCACCGCGCTCGCGCGAGCGGTGGGGGAGTGGCGCGGCACCGCGCCGGACCTGCTCGTGGCCTTGGAGAGCCACGGCCGCCCGCCGCACGCCCCCGACCACTCCGGCCCGGTCGAGCTGTCCCAGACCGTCGGCTGGTTCACCGCCGTCCACCCCGCCCGCGTGCGGGTGCCCGACACGCCCGTGTCGGCGGCGCTGAAGGCGGTCAAGGAGCAGTTGAACGCCGCGGGCGACGGCCTCGGCTACGACATCCTCGGCGACGAAGCGCCCGCGTGCGCGCCGGAGATCAGCTGGAACTACCTCGGGCGCTTCCCCTCCCGGCCCGTCGAGGACACCCCGTGGCAGGCACCGGCGGACGCCGACCCGCTCGGCTCGGGCGGCGGTGACGACCTGCCGCTGCCGCACCCGCTGATGATCAACGCCCTGGCGCGTGACGACGGCGACGGCGAGGCGCTCGGCCTCCGGTTCACCTGGCCCGCCGCGCTGTTCACCGAGGCGGAGATCGGCGAGCTGGCCGGACACCTGACCGCCGAGCTGACCCGGATCGCCGAGGACCCGCGGGCGCTGGTGGACGCCGGCCTCACGCCGTCCGACCTGCCCCTGGTCCCGCTCGACCAAGCCGCCATCGAGGCGCTGGAAGCGGAGCACCCGGTGGCCGACGTGCTGCCGCTGACACCGTTGCAGCAAGTGGTGCTGCGGCACGCGCGGGCGGACGCCGACGACCCGTACACCGTGCAGGCGGCGTTCACGCTGTCCGGAGCGCTCGACGTGGACGCCCTGCGCGCGGCGGGCGACGCCCTGCTGCGACGGCACCCGAACCTCGGCGCGGTGTTTCCTCCGTCGCCCGCGGTGCAGGTGATCCCGCGCGAACCGCGCCCGGGGTTCCGCGTCCTCGACGCGGACGACGCGGACCGGGCCCTGGACGCCGACCTCGCCGAGCCGTTCGACCTGGCCGTGGGGCCGCCGATCCGGCTCACCGTACTGCGGTCCGGACCGGAGCGGCACGTGCTGGCGCTGACCAGTCACCACGTGCTGTCCGACGGGTGGTCGGCCCCGCGCATCCTCACCGAGCTGTTCACGCTCTACGCCGGCGGCGCGCTGCCCGAGCCGGTCCCGTCCAGCCGCTACCTGCGCCACCTGTCCGCACTGAACCGGGCGGAGCACCTGCGGGCGTGGCGGGCGGAACTGGCGGACCTGCCCGAGGGCGACTACCTGACCCGGGGCCGCGACGTCGTCGTGGGTGCGGCCGATCCCGTGCTGTTCGAAGTCGACGCGTCCGTCGTGGCGGCGTTGACCCGGGAAGCGGCGCGGCGCGGCCTGACCCCGAACGCGCTCCTGCAAGGTGCGTGGGCGGCGGTGCTCGCGGCCCGCTCCGGGCGCCGGGACGTGTGCTTCGGCGCGATGGTGGCCAACCGGACCGCCGACGTCGAGGGTGTCGAGGAGATCATCGGCCTGGTGGCGGGCACCGTGCCGGTGCGCGTCCGGTTCACCGGCACCGTCGCCGACGCGCTGGCGGACGCCCAGTCGCGGCGGCGGGCACTGGCGGAGCACGACCACGTCGGCCTGCCCGAACTGGAGAGGCTGACCGGCCGCGACCGGCTGTTCGACAGCCTGGTCGTGTTCGAGAACTACCCGGTGGACCCGGCGCGGCTGCGCGAACCCGCCCCCGGCCTCACCGTCACCGGCACCCGGTTCCGCGAGCGCACGCACCACCCCGTGACGCTGACCGTGGTGCCCGAGGCCGGCGGGTGGACGGGCGTGCTGGGCCACCAGGCCGGGCTGTTCGAGCGCGAAGAAGCCGAGGCGTTGGCGGCCGACCTGCTGCGCGTGCTGCACGACCTTCCCGCACACCTGGACGCGGACCTGTCCGCCCTGCTCGGGGAGCAGGCACCGTGAGCGGGCCGACGACGGCCAAGGTGGACGCGGCGCTGTGGCGCACGGCCTTCACCCTGGTCCTCGGCACGTTCATGGCCACTCTGGACAGCACGATCGTCGCCGTCGGCATCGAGGCGCTGGCCGACCGGTTCGACGCGCGGGTCACCGACATCCAGTGGGTGACCACGGCCTACCTGCTCGCCGTGGTCGCCGCCGTACCCACCTCGGGGTGGCTCGCGGACCGCTTCGGCGGCCGACGGGTGTGGATCACCGCGGTGGCGGTGTTCGTGCTGGCCTCGCTGCTGTGCGCGCTGGCCTGGTCGTTGCCGAGCCTGGTGGCGTTCCGGGTGCTCCAAGGCCTGGCCGGCGGGCTGCTCCCGCCGACCGGCCAAGCGCTGCTCGCGAGGGCCGCCGGACGCGAGCGGATCGGCCGCGTGCTCGCCGTTGTTTCCCTGGTTCCGCTGCTGTCCCCGGTGCTCGGCCCGCTGGCAGGCGGCTCGGTCCTGGCCATCGCGGACTGGCCGTGGTTGTTCTACGTCAACCTGCCGGTCGGTGCGGCGGCGATCCTGCTCGCCCGCTGGACCGTGCCCGCGGTGCCTCCCGCCAGGGGACGTGCGCCGTTCGACGTGCGCGGCGCGTTGCTGCTGTCGCCCGGACTGGCCGCGCTGGTCTTCGGCCTCACCTCCGTCGACCAGGCCGTCCCGACCGCGGTGTCCGCCTCCGCGATCGCGGTGGGCGCCGCGATGCTGGCCGCGTTCGTCCTGCACGGCCTGCGCACCCACGGCACCCCGTTGATCGACCCGCGCCTGTTCACCCGACCGCCGTTCGGCGTGGCGGCGCTCGCACTGGTCCTGCTCGGCGCCTCCGTCTTCGGCACCATGTTCCTGCTGCCGCTGTACCTCCAGACCGGCGGTGACCTGTCCGCCTGGGAGGCCGGGCTGCTGCTCGCGCCGCAGGGCCTGGGCGCCGCGGTGGGGGCGGTCCTGGTCACCCGCGCGGTCGACACCGTCGCCCCGCGCACCCTCGTGCTGACCGGCATCGCGCTCGTGGTCGCGGGCACCGCCCCGTTCACCCAGCTCCACCACGCCCTGCCGGACGCCGTCATCGTGCTGTCGCTGCTCGTCCGCGGCGTCGGCGCGGCCATGATCGGCGCGCCGGTGATGAACATCGTCTACAGCCGGATCGAACCGGCGCAGCTGCCCAGGGCCGCCGGGGCGCTCAACCTGCTCAACACGGTCGGCGGCTCGGTCGGCACCGCCGTCCTCGCCGTCGTCCTCAGCACCCGGTTGGCGGCGCACGGACCCGACACGCCCGCGGCGTTCGCCGACACCTTCTGGTGGGTGCTCGGCTTCGCCGTGGTGGCCGCGCTCGGGGCGACCAGGCTGCCCCGTCCCGTTCACGAGAAGGACCACCCCGATGCCTGACCAGGACACCTTGCCCGCACCGGCCGAAATCGCCGGTCACCACTCGCCGACCGCCGCGGTGACCCGGCACCGCGAAACCGTCGCCGCCGTCCTCGCCGGGCGGGACCCCAGGGTCCTCGTCGTGGTCGGCCCCTGCTCCGTGCACGACCCGGTCGCGGCGCTCGACTACGCGCACCTGCTGAAGGACGCCGCCGACCGCTTCGCCGACGACCTCGTCGTGGTCATGCGCGCCTACCTGGAGAAGCCGCGGACCGTCTCCGGGTGGACCGGCCTGCTGCCCGACCCGACGCTCGACGGCAAGGGCGACATCGCGACCGGCGTCCGGCAGGGCCGGGCGTTCCTGGCCGAGGCGGCGGCCACCGGTCTGCCGCTGGCCTACGAGTTCGTCGACCCGATGCTGGCCCACTACGTGGCCGACATCGTGACGTGGGGCGCGATCGGCGCACGCACCGTCGCCAGCCAGCCGCACCGACACCTCGCGTCGTGGCTGCCCATGCCGATCGGCATGAAGAACTGCGTCTCCGGCCGCCTGGACACCGCCGTGGACGCCATCCGCGCCGCCGGCCTGCCCCACGCGTTCCCCGGCGTGGCCGCGGACGGCAGGCTCGCCACCCTGCGCAGCACCGGCAACCCCGACGCCCACCTGGTCCTCCGGGGCGGTCCGACCCCCAACTACAGCGCTGCACACGTCGCCGAGGCGCTGTCCACCCTGGCAGCGACCGGCGTGCCGCAACGCGTCGTAGTCGATGCCTCCCACGGCAACAGCGGCAAGGACCACCGCCGCCAACCGGCCGTGGTCGCCGACCTGGCCGCGCAGGTCGAGGGCGGCAACTGCGCCCTGGTGGGGGTGATGGTCGAGTCCTACCTGTCCGACGGCAGGCAGGACCCGACGGCGGGCCGGCTGCGCCCGGACCTGAGCATCACCGACTCCTGCCTGGGCTGGGAGAAGACCCTGCCTCTGCTCCACACCCTGGCCCGCGCCTCCCGCGCTCGCCGGTAGCGACCGTCCACAGACACCACCGGCGCGCCACGCTTCCGGTTGCCGGCGGTTCGGCCGTCCCGGTGACGGTTCGGGCGAGGCAAGACGTGGGATTCGACGGGGCTGTTGGCGTTGCGCCCGCTGTCAATGATCCGAGCTGGGGCACCACGTTCGCCATGCCTTCGGGGTGACGAGCCCGATCGCCCGCTCCACGCGGTGTACCAACTCCTGTCGTGGCTCGCGGGAAGGGCTCCATCGTCCATGAGACGTCGTGTCCTTGTTGTGCTCGCACTGTTGTGCGGCTTGTCCCTGTTCGTCCCTTCCACCGCATTCGCCGCACCGACGACGCACAACCGCGCGGATGCCGCCGCCGGGTGGCTGGCCCGCCAGATGGTCGACGGTGAGCGCTTCGAAGTCGACTTCGGCGGGGTGCTCTACCCCGACACCGGGTTGACGATCGACGGGGTGTTCGCCTTCGCCGCCGCCCAAAGCGCCGACGACTACGCCGACCGTGCTATCGCGCGGCTTTCCCAACCGACCGTCACCACCGGTTACATCGGCTCCGGTGGTGAGGCGTACGCGGGCGCGCACGCCAAGCTGATGCCGGCCGCTCAGGTCGCGGAAGCCGACCCGACCTCGTTCGGCGGGGTGGACCTCAACGCCGGGCTGCTGGCCCTGCTCACCCCGTCGGGACGTTTCTCCGACAACTCGGCGTTAGCACCTCGGCGGTAGACCCGTCGGAGACGACCTCGCCCTCGGCCATGAACGACGACCTTGTCCGCGACGCTTGCGACGAACTCCAGGTCGTAGGTGGCCACGACCGCCGCGACGCATCTCCGCCTTCTGCGCGGCACGCATTGGGTAGACGAAACAGTTACTGGGAGTGCTGAATTCGGGCAATTGGGCAGCAGTACGTGACTGCGAGTCGGACGCGACACCGGTTCGGCAGCCGGCTGTGAGTACCGGTCGGTTCTGGCACGGCCCGGCGGGTCGTCGAGGGCACTGGAGGTGGAGTGGAGCGACGACATCTCGGGCGTGGTTCACCGTGTTCGGCGGTGTGGCCGTTCTCGACGCGACCACCTGTTCGACCGTGGAATCGAGGTCTGCGAACACCCGCAGTCTAATTCGCGGGTGTTACCGGCTCCGAGTTGCCTGCTGTCCTTGATCAGGTGATCCGACGCTGGTCAACGCGACCATGTCATAGGGTCGGACTACCAGACCGTGCGCTTGTGCGGTGGCTCCTCGGTACTCTCACGGCGGATTACGTCACTCGATCGTGAGGCGTGCCCGCGACATCGGTCACCAGAACACCGGCATGGTGGTGCACCGCCCAGGACAACGGGGTGATGGTGTGCCGCTGATCAGGCGCAGTTCTGCTCTCGATAGCCGACCTCGCGACAGGGTTGAGGTTCGGGGTGAACATGGGAGGCGGACTGTGATGGCCTTGTGCGATCGGGATGTGCTGACCGACTGGATGGGGCTGTGGACCGAGGACGACACCTACGGTGACCGCGGAGTCCATCCAGGACCTGTTGTGGTGGGTGGGTTGAGGTTCGCCTTCTACGGTCGCACCTCGACCGTCGAGCACCAGGATCCGGAGACCTCGCGGGCGTGGCAGTTGGAGGTGTGCGAGGTGCTGGTCGCGGGGCGTGGTCGGATCGTGGGATGGTTCTTCGACGCGGGGCGGCCGCAGTGTGATCGGTGGCGTGATCGTCCGGAGGCGGCGGCGTTGTTGGCGGCGATCCGGGATCCGAATCGCGGGTTCGACGCGATCGTTGTGGGGGAGTTCGAGCGCGGGTTCGCAGGCGATCAGATCCAGCACATCGTCGCGTTGTGCCGTCGGCACGGTGTGCAGGTGTGGTTGCCCGAGGCGGGCGGCCCGCTGGACCTGGACGACCCCGAGCATCGGGCGTTGTTCAGGATGTTGGGGGAGCAGTCGCTGCGCGAGGTGATCCGGGCCCGGCATCGGGCGATGGCCGCGATGCGCGTCCAGGCCCGGGACCACGGCCGCTACCTCGGCGGCCGCGCACCTTACGGCTACCGGCTCGTCCCCGCAGGTCCGCACCCCAACCTGGCCGAGGCCCGTCGCGGCCGCAGCGTCTATCGCCTGGAGCCCGATCCCGAGACCGCGCCGACCGTGCGGTGGCTGTTCACCGAGCGTCGAGCCGGGCGCAGCGTGCAAGACCTGGTCGTCACGCTCAACCGGAGAGGTACGCCATGTCCGGCCGAGCATGATCCGGAGCGCAACCGGCACCGGACTCGTCGTCGGTGGACCGCGCAGTCGGTGGCGTCGATCCCGGCCAATCCGCGCTATACCGGTTGGCAGGTGTGGAACCGGCAGAGCGTCGACCACGACCACCACACGCCCGGCGAGCGCAGGCGCCGCCAGATCACCCGGTGGAATCCGACCAACCGGTGGGTCGTCTCCCGGCAGCGCTCCCACGCCCAGCTGGTCAGCGAAGCCGACTTCGTCGCGATCCAGCGCATGCGATCCAGTCGCCCGAACCAGCACGGTGAGGCCCGCGAGTACGTGTTCGCCGGGCTGTTGCGCTGCGGGATCTGTGGCCGGCGGATGGACAGCCACTGGGTGCACGGTCGTGCCGGCTACCGCTGCCGCCACGGTCACACCGGTCCACGTACCGAGCACACCCCGGCCACGCTCTACCTGCGCGAGGACGACCTGATCACCAAGCTCGGCCACGCCTTGCACATGCCCGTGGCCGCGAGCCCGAGCCGCGTTGCCGCCCGGCTCCGCGCCAGCAAGCCTCCGCTCGGCGAGGACGTGCGCGGCCATCTGCCGCAACTCGTCCGTAACGCCGCCGAGGACGGGTTCGGACCACAGCGCGAGCCCGGTGCGCAACAGGTTGGATGCACGGGCGTCGTCACCGGCGGCGACCGCGGACCGTGCCGCCGTCACCGCGTTCTCGAACTCGGTCAGGTCGACCACGCCGCCGATGTCGAAGCGGTACAGTACACCTACGACCTGCGCGGCCGGCTGGTCGCCACCGACGACCCGGACA
>NZ_LWLC01000041.1:0-59873 GCF_001905065.1 Saccharothrix sp. CB00851 | reverse complement strand
TGTGGTCGCCTCCATGCTCGGAATCCACCCCGACACCACCGCTCGAATAGCAGCCGAACAAGGCATCACATGGAGCCGCTACCTCAGCTCCCGACAGCCCTGAACCGGCTCCAACAACGCGAGAATCCATGACAGTTGAAAACACGAGCTCACCAGGAAAGTGACCGTATGCGCTGTCGATCTCCCTACCGGCTACGCCGGGTGACATCTCATCGAAGTTGGGTTGAGTAGGAATACGGTGGGCGATTTCGACCGTTTGGCGTAGCGTAGGAGGCTCGATACCCGTCGCCAGGGGATGCGGTGGGTGACGGAGCGGTCGCGCTGAGCAGGCATGATCGCCTCGGCGGCAGGCTCGGGGAAGGGCGTGCCGCAGGACGTGACGAGCGGGCGCGCAGTGGGGGCCCGGTCAGTGCACACGGGGAGGCGCGGTGACGGAGCGAGACGACAGGGTCCTTCGTGGACTGTATGACCTGAAGAACCTTTTCGGGGACAAGTGGGTGCCCGCCATCCTGGTGGCACTCCGGGACGGCCCGCTGCGTCGGGTGGAGATTCTTTCCACGGTCAACTCGTATTCCATCGACGAGAATTGGACGGACAAACACGCTGTACTGCACGATAGCATTCTGGCGCGCACATTGAAAAAGATGCGCGAGCAGGGGCTCATCGGCCGCGAGAGTTGCGATAAGTCTTTTCCGCCGGAAGTCGTGTACTCGTTGACTCCGGCGGTCGCGGAGGTGTTGGCGCTGGCAGAGCCTCTGCTCGAGTGGACTCGTGCCCATCCGGGATTGCTCTCGCAGGCGCAGGCGCACAGCCGTCGCAGTGGCGGGGAGGCGGCCATTGTCGATGATGTCGTGGATCTCGATTCCCCGGCCGGTGCCGGCCGGTTCCACTCCGCCGGGCGTCGCCGTTGTGCCGGTGGCGGCGTCGGGTGACCCGGCGCCGCGCACGAGGGTGCCTGCGGGGTTCATCCGGCTCGGCTGTGCCCGCGGTCGGCTCGCCCCGGCTCGCCGGGCGCGTCGTGGCGGCGACGTAGCCGGTCGGCCAGGTCGACGGCCTGGTGCGTGGGCCGGTCGTCGACCTCGGCGAGCCGTGTGGTCAGCAGGGTCAGGGTGCGCGGGATGGCGTCGAGCTGTCCGAGGCGTTCCTGCAGGCGCATGATGTCGCGGTAGATCAATTCGTTGTGCGGGTCGAACGCGCGCGCGATCTCGAGCAGGTCCAGCGTCTGCTGCGGGTCGTCGGCGACCAGGGCGCGGGCCAGTGCGGCGACGGCGTCGATGGCGTCGCGGCGGATGGCCTCGCGGGCGGTCTCGATCCAGTCGGTGGAAAGCCCGTCGGCCAGGGGGCCGGTGTAGTGGTCGACGATCCGCCGGTACGCCTGGACCCGGTCGGCGTCGGTGACGGCGGCGCGGCGGGCGGCCACGGCGGCGGCGAAGTGGTGGTAGTCGACCTCCACCAGGTCGGGGTCCAGCCGGTAGCGGCCCTCACCGACCACCACGAGGTCGGACAACACGTTGCCGGTTGCGGCGGCCAGGGCGCGGCGCAGACGCGAGAGCGAGGTGTTCATCGCGTTGGTGGTCCGCTCCGGCGGGCTCGCGGCCCACAGGGCGGCGATGAGTGCCTCGCGGCTGGCGCCGTCGGGGTGCAGCGCCAGGAAGACCAGCAGTTCGCGCAGGCGTGGCTGGAACGCCGAGGTGATCTCGCGTTCGGCAGCCTCGCCATCGGGTGTTGCCGGCGCGGGATGCCACCACACCCGCGGCGGCCCGAGCACGCTGACGCGCAACGGCGCGGACGACGCCTCGCGCGGCTGGGCGGGGCCCTGTGGTTGGCTCCCCGCCGGCCAGCTGTGTCGGTGGCCTTCATCGGCATTCTGGTTTGCTTGGTCGGCGTCGGGGCGAACAGGTTGGACGGGACGCAGCCGAAGACCGAGTGACGTCGTGGGCGCGGGCTCCGGCCGAAGGATCTCCAGCTCACCGTCGCCTCGCCGGTCGTCATCGCTTGGGGCTGCCAACAGCTCCAGGTCTGTGTCGGCGACCGGCGCTTGGGTCATGCCCTCGGCGAGCGCGTCCGCGCCGATTGTGTGTCCGCGATCGTCGGTGCTCGCGCCGCGGTCCACCACGGTGTCCGGGGGCTCGACGGTGACGGGAACGGAATCGGCCACGACGACGTGAGGGCGCGGCGCGGCAGCCGGATACGGTTCGTCGCTGGCGGTATCAGTGAACTCGGGCTCGTCGTCGGGGTTGGCGTGTCGCAGGAGGTTCAGCAGGTCGGCGAGGTGGTCGTAGCCCAGTCGGAACACATGGGCGCCGCGCAGCGGTTCGCCGAGGCCGGGGTTGGTGGTGGAGATGGTGCCGTCGTCGCGGACGTAGGCGGTTACCCCGGCGCTCCACTGGCCCAGCAGCAGCCCGGTCACGCCGACGGTTGAGCCGTTGTCCAGCACCGCCTGCAGCCTGCGGGCCTGGCGGCCGGGTGCGCGGGCTGCCAGCACAACGGGCCCCCAGGGTTGGCCGGTGGGTGGAAGTTGACCGACGCGCACCAGGGTCTCGGATTCGAGCATGTCCAGTGCGGCGTCCAGATCGGCTGCCACGTGCACAGCCGCGGGAAGCGGTGCCTGCGCCACGCGCCTGCCGAACAGGGCCGCGAGGTCGTCGGCTGGCACGATGACCGTGGCCGGCCTGTGGGTGGTGGTGAACGCCGTGCTCAGGATGGCTACGAGCAGCGCACGAACCGCTGCGGGGGCACCCGCGCCTAGCAGGCCCAGGCCGTGTGCGGAGGCAATGTCCACGGCGATCTCGCGGCCGTCCCGGACACCGACTGGTAGGACCGGCGCTTGGTCGTCGGGGACGTCGTCGGCGTCGGCATGGGTGCGGAGTACGAGCGGCGGTGCCGGTGCGCGTGGTGGGCGCTGGCCCGGCCAGTCGAGGTCCACCTCGTCGTCGGCGCCAGTGGTGTCGTCGTGGTCGGCGCGCAGGTGTGCCAGTCGCAGCTGGTAGACGACCGGGGCGACGGGTAGGTCGCTGCGGTCGCCGCTGCCGGGCTGATACCGGCGTCGGTTCCGCCGCCGGGCAGCGACCAGGGCGGCGCTGACCGCTGCGGCCAGGCCGAGGCTGACGAACAGTTCCTCGCCCCAGCTGATCCCCGGCTCGCCCACCGCGTCGGTGCTTGGTGGCGCTTGGGTCGCCGGTGGAGCCTGAGTGGTCGGTGGGGCTTCGGTGGTGGCGGGTGGTTGCGTTGTGGACGGAGGCGGTGTCGTCGTGCTGCTGGGCGGCTCGGGTGCAGGGGGCGGGGTGACCGGCGGCGGCACCGGGGCGGTGGCTGGTGGGGAGCTGACGGTGGCGTCATCGGGCAGGGCCATCTCCTCGCCGGGGAAGATCAGACCGGGCCGGGTGAATGTGCCGCCATTCGGTTGGGGCTTGCCCTTGTTGAGTGCATAGATCTCCGGCCAGCGGTTGCCGTCGCCGAGGGTGCGTTCGGACATCCGCCACAGCGAGTCGTACATGCCGGTGTCGGGGTTGTACGGGAGCACCACGGCGGCTTTCGCGCGGCTGGGCTGCTCGATCGCTCCGGTCGCCGCGTGGTGATACGGCACGCTGTGGGCAACCGGTCGCACCACGGTGAACTCGGCGTGTTCGGCGGGTGTGTTCCATGCGGGAGCCGTCGCCACCACGTCAGCAGCGGCACCGCCCGCAGCAGACGGGCTCGCGGCGGGCAAGCCGGCGCGTTGACCGAGGATGGAGATCAGGACCGCGCCGACGAGCACGGCCGCGATCCGGTGCACCGGACCGGCCGCCGACAGGTCCGGCATCCGGGCGTCGCGGGCGATCTCGGCCGCGCAGCGGACGACGTCGAGGGCGAAGAACGCCCACACGAGCCAGGTCAGGCAGGCGAGGAAGTCCAGCAGGAACGTGGTGGTCATCGGGCCGAGCAGGACACCCTGGACCTCCGCCCAGGAGGGCAGGTGGTCCGGCAAGGGCCAGCCGACGAAGTGCGTCAACGCCCACGGCAACCCGGCCAACAGCGCGACCAGGACGGCAGCCGCCAGCAGGCCGCGCACCAGCCTGGTGAGGAATCCGAGCACCCACCCGACGCCGTGCCACATCCGGCCTCGCGTTCGCGGCGGCCGACGCGGCTTGCGGCGGGAGCGATGCGGTGATGCGGCCATGACGTTCTCGTTTCCTCAGCAGAACTGGACGTGTTCGCTCGCCGCCCGGTCACACGGCCGTGATGAGTCGGGGCTATGGGCGAACCCCGCGGGCGACGCGAGCGCGGGCACGGTCAACTCGCATGGGCGACGAGCGGCTCGGGCTTGTCCGTCCCGGCAGCGGTCGAGCCCTCGCGCGAGTTGGACCTCTGCTCAGGTGCGGGTGTCCTCGGTTCAGAGATGGAGCGCGTATCACCCGGCGCGCCGGTCGTGGGTGCGGCCTTCTTTCGCTTGCCGCGGCCGGGCTTGCGCGCCGCGAGCCACCCGGTGAGGTCTGATGGCTTGAGGTCGGTGAACGCCGCCAGCTCGTCGACGTCGATGACGTCCTGGGCGTCGGCCACCACGTCGCCGAGCTCGCGCTCCACCTCGTCGAGCTGTTCGACGATCGCGGCCCGGCGCCCCGCGAGTTCGCCGACCTGCTGTGCGGCGGCAGCCCTGCGGGCGCTGCGGGCGGTGTCGGCCTCCTCGACGCGCTGGCGGATCTCCTCGGGCGTTGCCATGCTGCTGTCCCTTCTCTGCGATGGCCGTGTTCACGACGGACGACGGTGTGGTCATGGGTC
The DNA here is from genome assembly GCF_001905065.1 of Saccharothrix sp. CB00851. NCBI lineage: Bacteria > Bacillati > Actinomycetota > Actinomycetes > Pseudonocardiales > Pseudonocardiaceae > Saccharothrix > Saccharothrix sp. CB00851. Next base: position 55,115 of record NZ_LWLC01000041.1, on the reverse strand, counting down.
GATCGCGGTCACCCCGCGCTGCGGGTGTGCGCTGCTCTGTCCGTGCACTTGGAGCGATCCGATGCCGACCAGTCCGAGCAGCTGGGTGGTCTGCGAGGCGGTCACGGTGACCGTGACGGTGTCGCCGGAGACGGTCACCGTGCCGGAGGCGCCCTCGGCGGCCAGGTGCGCCTGGGCGTTGGCGACCGCCTGGGTAGGCACGAGTTGCAGGGTGCCGTTGCCGCGGTAGGCGGTGAGGTCGATGGCCTGGGCGCCGGCGCGGGCGGCGGCCTCGGCCTGGCCGTTGGCCCGTACTTTTGCGGCCAGCGCGAGGCCGCCGTCGAGGGTCAGGCCGGCCAAGGCCAGGATGCCGACGGTCAGCGCCAGGACGAACGCGGTCACGCGGCCCTCGTCTGCGCGCCACCACATCGACCACCGGCTGCGCTGGGCGTGGCGGCCTCGCCGGGTCATGTCTGGCTCCCGGTGTTCAGGGTCGACCGCCAGAGGTCCACGGGTTCGACCGAGGTCGCCGACAGGGTCTTGCCGCCGGGCACGCCGAGGATGAGCGCGTCGCCGAAGTCGACGGCGCAGGACACGGTCACGCTGACCGTGCCGCCGGGGCGCAGGCCACCGGTCGACGTGCTCACCGACAGAGACGCGCACGTCACCCCCGCCGAGGACAGCGCGCTCGCGGCGGTCGACTGGGCCGCGGCGGTCGCAGCCGTCGGGGTGCGTTCGATACTCGCGGCGCGGGCCGCCTGGTGGGCGGCGTCGTCGATGCGGATCCGCGCGTCCACCCCTCGGTGGATGACCACCCCGACGAACACCAGCAGCATGACCAGGAACGGCGCGGCGATGGTGACTTCGGCGGCCACCGAGCCGTCATCAGCACGCCACCAGGCCGCCCACCCCCGCCGACCGGGGCGCACGCGGCCCTGACGCCGTCCGGGGGTCATGACGGGCGCGCGGGGCGGCGGCGTCCGCGATGACATCGTCTGCGGTGTCATCGCGGGTCACCCGCTCGCCAGGTCGGGGACGAAACGTTCGACGGGCCCGACGGCCTCGGCGTGCACAGGCAGGCTCAGGAACGGCACGACCGAGGTCGCGGTCCCGCTGACCCGCACCGACGCCGAGGCCGCGCTCCGATCCGAGGTGACGGCGGAGCCGGTGAGCGGACCGCTCGCGAGCTGGTCGAGCAGTTGCCGCGCGCTGGACGTGCCGGCCGCGGCAGTCCCGTTCTGGGACCGTGCGACCGCGAGCCCCTGCGAGGCAGCGGCTTGGGCGATGTGGGTGGCATGTGACCAGAGCGCGAACTGCACGATGGCCATCAGCATCAGCAACAGCAGGGGTGTCGCGATGACCAGTTCCGCGCTGACCGAGCCACGATCACCGCGCAGCGCTCGGCGGACTCGCCCCCATCCGGTGCGAGTCGCTGATGACCGCTTGCTGTGCTTGTGGATCATGGGAATCACATGGTGATGCCGTTGGCCTTCTCGGTGACCTTCGCGATGACAATCGCGATCACCGCAAGCGCAGCCACGACCAGCAGCGCGGTCACCAGGACGGTCTCGGTCGAGTACCCGGCCTCCGGCTGGCGCCGCAGCTCCTCCCACCGTGCTTGCACCACTGTCCACAATGCCTCCACTTGTGTGCGCATCGTGTTGTCCTCCCTTGTCGTTCACGTTCAGTCGTTGTCCGCGTGAGATGTCACAGTCCATTGAGGACCTGCGTGAGCGCGGGGTAGGCGATGAAGGCCAGGAACCCGAGGAACAGCGCCATCACCGGCAGGCTCATGCGTTCGGTGGCGGCTTGGGCGTCGCCCTCGGCCTCGGTGATCTGGTGGGTGCGCAGTGCTCCGGCTTTGGCAGCCAGGGAGGTGCGGACCTTGGCGCCCTCGGTGCCGGCCAGGCTGACCGAGGCGGCGAGCTCGGCGAGTTCGGTGACGTCGAGTTCCTCGCCGAGCTGGCGCAGGGTCGCCCACGGGGTCGCGCGCGTGAGGCGGGCGGTGTCCAGGGCGCGGCGGATCTGCTCGAACGCCCACCCTCGTCCGATGTTGACCGAGTCGCCCAGCGCGCTGTCGACCCCGGCTCCCCCGGCCAGGGTGATCCACACCAGGTCCAGGTAGGCCGAGAGCGCGTGGCGGAAGCCGGTGCGCAGCTTGGCGGCTTCGGAGTGGGCTTGCAGGTCCGGCAGGACGAACCCGACGGCCGCCAGGACGAGTCCGGCGATGATCGGGAACTCGAAGCCTGGGCCGAGACCGGCCACGGTGAGGACCACGGTCAGCAGGACGGGCAGCAGCAGTCCGGCAACGGTGAGGGTGGCTTTCTCCGCCAGGTGGGTCGAGGTCGAGCGGCCGATGACCGCCAGGTCCTTGGCCAGGCGTGGACCGGGGAGCCCGAGCGCGCGCAACGGTGCGACGGCGGGGCGGCCGAGGCGGACGGCCCAGCCGGTGTCGTCGGTGGCGAGGATGGGTGGCGGAGCGGGTGGGGCGGTGGCGTGGGCCAGGACCGCGCCGAGGGCCGGTCGTGGCGGAAACAGATAGACCGCCAAGGCCCACAGGCCGATCCCGGATCCGATTCCCAGGGCGATGTAGGTGATCATGGCGTTCACTCCTGCCTCGCGGTCACGAGACCCCGTGCCGGGCTGGTCGCCGAGTCCTGGTCGGCAGTGGAGAGGAAGCGGTCGGGCTGGGCGACGCGGGCGATGCGGTTCAACCACGCGAACCCGGCGGCGAAGAGCGCTCCGATGCCCAGCAGCACGATCTGCCCGGCGGCGCTGTCGTAGGCGCCCATGTAGTTGCGGTTGAGCAGCACCACGGCGACGGCGAAGGCCAGAGTGGTGCCGACGATGACGCGCACCGAGGTGCGGGTGCGAGCACGTCCGGCCTCAACGCGCATCCGCATCGAGGCTTGACCGCGGGCGGCGTCGGCCAGCGAGCCGAGCAGTTCGGCGAGCTGGCGGGTCTGTTGTTCGGCGGCCAGCAGCAGGGCGGCGATGACCAAATCCCCGACCGGGTCGTCCAGGCGTTCGCCGAGACGGCGCAGCGCGGGCGCGAGCCGGTCGCCGTTCTCGATCCCGGCGGCGAGCTCGCCGACCTCACCGCGGATGGCCGCCGGTGCCAGTGGCGCTGTGGCGAGGATGGCCTGCTCGAGCCCCGCTGCGGCCGACAGGGTGTCGCGGAGCATCTCGGTCCAGGTGGCGATGGCCTCGATCCGCGCGACTCGGCGGGCGTGCTCGGGGTCGCGGCCCAGCACCCTGGGCAGCGCCCAGGCGGCAAGGCCGGCCAAGACGGCGCCGACAACCCAGCCGGTGAGCAGCCCGGTTACCACCCCGGCGGTCACGGCGAGCGCGATCCGCAGGCCGCGGTGCTGGTCCACGTTCCCGGCCGCGCGGGTCCGGGTGCGACGCTGACGCTGGGGGTCGGTTCCGCGCCAGCCGAGGACCACCAGCAGCAGGCCGAGCCCGGTGCCGACGCCGAGCAGCGCCGCGGCTGCGGTAGTGGGACTCAAGGTGATGTTCACGGCGCCCACCAGCCCTCGGGGTTCTCCAGCACGCCGGGGTCGAAGCCGACGTCGAGCAGGTCGTCGAGGGTGTCGCTGCGCAGCGCTCCGGCCACGGGGCGCGCGCGGCGGTCGGGACCAGGGCGGTAGACCTCGTTGGAGATCACCTGCGGGCCATCGGCGCCGACGACCTCGCGGATCGAGGACACGACACGGGTGCGTCGGTCCTCGGCGCGGGCCAGGTGCACCACGAAGTGCACCGCCGAGGCGACCAGCAGGTTGGTGGCCTCCAGCGGGAGCCGCTCGACACCCTGGGCGGCATAGGAGGCGAGCCGGGTGAACGCGATCCGCGAACTGGAGGCGTGCAGGGTGGCCATCGAGCCGTCGTTGCCCTGGGACATGGCGTTGCACATCGGGATGACCTCGGGACCGCGGATCTCGCCGACGATCACCCGGTCCGGCGACATGCGCAGGCCCCACCGCACGAGTTCGGCCTGACTGATCGCGCCTTCGCCTTCGACGTTGGCTTCGCGCGCCTGGAAGGCGGTCACGTCGGCGTGGATGTCCGGGTCGTGGTCCAACCCGAGTTCGAAGGCGTCCTCGATGGTGACGATGCGCTCCAGCGGGTCCATCTCGGACGCCAGCGCACGCAGCAGGGTGGTCTTGCCCGCACCGGTGCCGCCGGTGATCAAGACGTTCTTGCGGGCCTTGACCAGCGCACGCAAGTACTGCTCCAGGCCGGGATCGACGGTGCCTCGGCGGCGCAGCTCCGGAAGGGTGACGGTGAGGTAGCCGTGGCGGCGGATCGACAGCGCGGTCACGCCCCCGGCGGTCAGAGCCATCACCGCGAACAGCCGCTCCCCGCCGGGGAGCTGGAGGTTGACCGCCGGGGAGCCCTGGTCGATCCGCCGCTCCTGGCTGCTCGCGCGGGCGGCGAGCAGCCGCACCAGGTCGGTCAGCTCCTCGTTCGAGCCCGCGATCGGCCCGACCGGGGCGCGGCGGCCGTCGTTGTACTGGACGAACACCCGGTCGAAGCGGTTGGCGTTGATCGTCTCCACCATCGGGTCGTCCAGCAGCGGCTGGAGCCCGGCCATGCCGAACAGCTCGTTGACGACCTCCCCGACGACCCGCTGCTCGACCTCACGCGGCAGCAGCTGCCGACCCGCGGCCAGCTCGTTCTCGGTGTGCACCCGCAGCGCCTCGTCGAGGATGCCGCGCGCCAGCTCGCGCCGGGCCTCGCGGTTGGCCGTCGTCCCGGTGCGGTCCTGCTGATCGGCCACCCGCTGCGGAAGCTCGGCGTTCAACCGCTCCCGCAGGTGCTGCCGCAGCCGCGTCGTGGCGGCCGACAGGTCAGCCGTGTCCTCGTCGGTGCCCCATCCCAGCGGCGGCACACCAGTATCTGTACCTGGTGCGGCGCTACCGAACGGGGCCGATCCGGGCTGCTGTTGGTGGGGGCGCAGAGGCACCGGCGCCGGGTACTGGTTGCTCGGGTACGTCACGACGCCTGCCCTCCCTGCTGGTCGCGGCGATCGGTCGCGGGGCCAGGCGCGACGCGCACGCCGTTGGACGAGACCGCGCCGGGTGGCACACCCGGAACCGAGCGCAGAACCGGGACCTGCGCCACCGGCTCAGCGGGCCGGGGCTGACTCTGGCTGGCCGGTGGGCGCTCGCGAGTGGCGAGTTCGGTGGCGACCCGGTGGGCAAAGCGGCCGAGCGCCGAATGCGCGGGGCCGCTGCGACCCCAGCGCAGCTTGTTCGGCCGACCGCACAGCACGGCCGCGCCACTCGGGTCGTCGGGCACGCGTCCCAGCGGCGGCACGCCGAGTTCGCGGGCGACCTCGGCGGTGGAGTAGCCCTCGCCCACCAGCAGCAGAACCGGGTTCGGGCTCCAGCGGCCGACGGTGGGCAGCCGGCGCGGCAGGTGCGCGAGGTCGTCGGCGTGAGCCCGCGACAGCAGCACGATCGCGTCGGAGGCGCGCACGATCGGCAGAGCGGGCGAGCCGGGGTCCACACGCCCGCAGTCGACGATGACCACCGTGCCCGGCTGGTTGGCCGCCGCCCGCAGCACACCCAGGCCGCTGGTTGGGTCGGGAGCCAAGGCCGACAGCGCCGCGCGGGCCTGATCAGCATCGGGTGGGGCGGCGATCACCGGCAGTCCGCCGGGAAGCTGCTGGGTATGCCGCCACACCAGATCGGCGTCGCCGCCACGGCGCGCGTCGGCGGCCAGGCTCACCAGGCCCGGTGTCGAGGACAGCGAGAACCGCAGGCCGAGATCGCCACCGGAAGGATCGGCCTCGACCACCAGGGCACGTGCCGGAGCGGGCCAGCGGGCAGCCAAGGCCACGGCCAGCGTGGTGGCGCCCGGTGAGCCTTTCAGGGACAGGACCGAGATCAACATCAGCGACCCCCAGCAGAGAGCATCACGATCGACAACTGACCGGCCGGCACCGCGGCGACCTGGCGGGCGGCGGCCTCGGACAACTGCACCGACACCACGGTGTTCTGGTCGTTCGCCGGGGTGGTCACGCTGGTCACCACCGCCGGCCAGACCGTGCCGCCATCGGCGGGCGGACTGGTCGCGGTTCCGGCCTGGCCGGGCACGAACACCACCGACACCCGCGCTCCCGGTCCAACTTCCGCAGGGAACTGGCCCGGTTTGAGCGCGAGGGCGGCGATGGCCTGCCCGTTCGTCGGGACCGCGGCGCCGCCGACGGCGTCCGGGGTGAGCAGCGCCCCGGCCGACAGGCTGGTGGCCATCGGCCTGCCGACCACGGTGGCCGCCTGGTCCGCGCCGACGACCGCGACACCGGGGTCGACCGCGACGTTGACCTGGCGCAGGTCCTGTGTGGTCAGCACGTGCCCTACCGGCACGCCGCGAGCCAGCGCGAGCACGGACTGCCGATCTCCGGAGTTCAGCGAGATCAGCACGAAGCCACCCACGCACGCCAGGACGAGCAGCACGCCGAGCAGCAGGTACGGCACGCTGCGGCGCCGCCCTGTGGTGCGCAACCGCGAGGCGGGAGGCTTCTTGCCGTCGTTGATCCAGGGGCCGTTGGCCGTGCTCGTGGCTCGGTCGGTGTCGGGCCGGATCGTGGTGTTGGTGCTCACGCCGGTACCTCCAAAAGGCATGGGGGTAGTGCGCCGCGTCGCCAGAGGATGGTCAGCGAGCGGAACAGGTGGTCATCGCTTTGTGGGCTGGGAAGTGGTGCCTCGCGGGGAGGCAGTGGCGGGGTCAGCCGCCGCCGTTGTTGAGAGCCTGCGATTCCGCCACGCGGAAGGTCGCGTTGCCCGTCGTGGTCATGTCCGGGAACGTCCCGCCCTGGCCCGCACCGGACCAGGTCACGGTCCAGTGCACGGTCGCCGTCACCGGGTACGCCTGCCCTGGTTGGCTCGCTGACGATCGGCGGTAGACGTGGCCGCAATCCGGCGATGGCGCTTTGGGATCTGTGCCTGCCTTGTAGGGTGTTCCGGCGCCGGTGCAGGTGACGGTCGAGCCGTCGCCCATCGCCCAGGTCACGGAGGTCGGCGTCGCGACCGCCGTCACCGACACGCCGGGAACCGCGGCGGTGGCCGAGACCGGTCCCCAGCCGCCAGACAGCCACATCCAGGTCGGCAGGTTCACCAATTGGTCGCCGGCCGGGTTCGCCGCGATTGACGGCGAGGGCAGTCGGAGCTGCTTGCGGGCCATCTGCGCGAGCTCGGCGGGTGAGGGCAACAGGGCCGCGCCGGGCTGCTGTCCGTCGGCGATCCATACCGGTGGCCGGTAGAGCCCATCCGTGACGCCTTCAGTGGTGCACTTCCACACGTACCACGCGCCCGGCCCCTGACCCGGCTGCGCCGCTTGGGCACGGAACGCTGTCGGCCGGAACACCGCAGCGTGGACCACTCCGCCGCTGGTGGTCGATGGCTTGTAGGAGGCGGTGACCACGCCACCGGAGGGTGGTTGGTAGTCACTTTTGACGTAGGAGCAACTCGCCAGGTTCGAGTCCCCGCCGACGATGGTGTCGCCGGGGTTGCTTGGCCTGCCGGTGCTGGAGTCGTTGCCTCCGGGGCGGCCTGGCTTGTTGGATCCGGGGTTTCCTCCGGGCCTGTTGGGGTCGCCGCTTGTGCCAGCCCCCAGGTCGCACAACGGAGTGGGAGTCTGGTTGCAGTTGACGTTGCCGTAGTTGTCGCCCGCGAACGCAGGTGCCGTACCGAGGACAAGCCCGGCGGCGACCGCGCCCGCCACGACGGCGGCGCGCTTCATGTTCAGCATGTCCCCACCTCGCGCACGGCGAAATCGGTGACCTTCCAGGACTTGTCGCCTTGCAGCTCCACCTGCCCATTGATCAATCGCCGTCCCCCAGGGGTGTCGTCGGCGAGTTGACCGTTGTCGGCGCGGTACTTCAGCGCCTTGGTGGAATCACTGCAATCGGTCACGATGATCTTTGTCGGGTTGTCCGCAGGTTCTGCGGACGCGACCTTGGCGTCGTGCGTCGCTTCGCCCTTGGTCACCAGCTTGTTGTAGTGATCGGCGTAGAGCCCGCGGGTCAAGTTGGTCAGTGCGACGCCGGTCGCGTACTTGCCGAGGGCCGCCGACTGCCAATCTGAGGTCGTTCCGGCCACCGCGAACTCGCGCCACATCCCCAGATACGCCGCAGTTGCGTCCTGCTTTGCCTTGTCGGCTGCGGACGCCGTCGTAGTCGGCGTCGAGGACGTCTCTTGCGGTGGCTGCGTCGTGCTGGCGCCGGTTCCCGGCGAGCCGCTGGAGCTACACGCGGCCAGGGCGAGCGTCGCCGCCGCGAAGATCCCCAGTACGACACGTCCGCCCTGTACGCGGAAGGTCTTCCCCCCTACCACAGGTGCACCCCCAGACTTCCGTAACGATCGTCTTGTGTCTCGTGACACTCACCACGTCTACACCACGGACCCCCACCGACTGCAAAGTCGGGAAGCACTGACTTTGAAGTCGGTATGACATCCACTCACGAAGATTCACTCGATCGGTCTACTTCGGTCACTCTGCGGGTCGTCGCGAGGTAACACTTAGAGCAAGGGATGCTGCCTTTTGGGGGCGAAAGATGTGTCGATGTTGCTACGAAGGGTGATAAGAGGTGAGGGCGCTTGACCTCGCCAACATTGATCATTTCGTGGACCGCACTCGGCGTGTTGGTTGGAAGCGCACTCGGACTGATGACTCGAAAGCTGCTGCACTACCGGAGACTCAGCCGCTGGAGCTGGACAGCGGCAGCAGCGCTCACCGGGCTGCTGTTCACAGCGCTGGCCTGGCGGATGGACTCGAGCGTCACCTTGCTGGCCTACAGCTACCTGGCAGCCGTGCTGGTCCCGCTTGCGATGGTGGATCTGGCCGAGCAGCGCCTCCCCGGCGTGGTGGTGCTGCCCAGCTACCTGGTGCTTGCCGGCGCCTTCGGCGTGGACGCCGTGCTTTACGCGAACTACGACAACCTGCTGCGGTCGGTGGCCGGCATGGTCGTCCTCGCTGCGGCCTACCTCGGCCTCGCACTCGCGGTCGGCGGGCTCGGTGCTGGCGACGTCAAGCTCGCCGGTCTCCTGGGGCTCGCGCTCGGTTGGTGGAGCTGGACGGCGCTGTTCACTGGGACGTTTCTGGGATGGCTGCTCGCAGCAGTTGTTCGGGTCGCGCTCAGGACGACCGGCCGTGCCGAACGGGACGACCCGATGCCGCTCGGCCCCTTCCTCGCGCTGGGTGCCGTAGCGACCGTCATGTTGAACGCGACTGGCTCATAGCGCATGAGAGCGTACTGGTCACCCGAGCTGCTCCGAGTAATCCGTGACGCCCGTCGTTAGGGCGTCCAGGGCTCGAGCCAGGCGCTGCGCCATGTCGGGCCGCAGCATGGTCTTGGCCTCGGCGAGTTCGACTAAGGCGAACTCTGCGATCTCCGGATCGGAGATCCGGATGGTCTTTACCTGCGCGGGTGACAACGTCCCGCCGTCGAAGATGAACACCAGCTGGTCGTCCCACGGTCCGTGAGGTCCGACCCAGTCCAGCACCAGGATGCGGCCGGCGGTGGCGATGAGGCCGAGTTCCTCAGCGAGCTCGCGGGCGCCTGCCGCTCGCGGCGGTTCGTTGCTCTCCGCCATACCGCCGGGGAGATCCCAGTTGTCCTTGTAGGTGGGGTTCACCAGCAGAACGCGCCCGGCTTCGTCCCGGATCAGCAGGTCGGCGGCTACGCGCTTGCGCGCCTGCTTGGCGTTGCCCTCCGCGAGGTAGGCGAAGCGCGCCTCGTCATCGGTCATCCCGGCCACGACGACACCCTCACTGTTGTTTGTGCAGGTCAAGACGGCTCGCGCCACGGAACCCCAGAACCGCAATCGCGATCTTGACCTGCCGGAGTGAGTTGGCTTCCGGGGGTGCCTGTCGATCGGTTCGACACTGGGTGCGGCTATCACAAGTCGCCCTGTCGTGTCTCGCTTTTCTGCGGCCAGTACCCAGAGTATTACGCGGTTTCACCCGTTTGGCACAGACGTGCCCGAATGGGAAATCCGCAGGTCACGCGCCCTGCCGCCCAGTGGACGCCCCATCGCCGCTGCGTTCCCGCTCTGGTTCGCGCCGCGCGGCGGACGTTTAGCTGCGTTGGCGGGTTAACAGCGGTTCTACCAGCACCGTTACCCGCCCTCCGGTTCGACCGGTGAATAACTAAACGCTCGACGCTATGGGAGTAGCAGAAGTTCGGGACAAAAGTAAATCGGGACTCGCTGAGTTACGGAGTAGATGATGACACTCTCCCAGCGATTCGCGGAACCTGCGGTTTCGCGATGCCCACAAACAAAGCTCGCTGTGCCGCGTTTTCTCGTGCAGCCGGTGTGGGTACGGAGTTGGACCACCGCACGAGGCGGTGACGCACGATGAACGACCGCGGACCTTGGGCGGTGACGTGCCGGGATATCGCCGGCCGCCCTCGGAGCTTGACGGTGCTCGTGCGTGGCTCGGACGTCGTAGTGATGGCACCCCCAGGTGAGGTGGCCAGGCTCGACGCCGCTGAGGCCGAGCAGTTCCGCTCCGTCATTGCCACCGCCGTTAAGGTGGCCGCCACTCCTGCCCCCGGTGGGTCTGGCCCCTCCGAGGAAACCGGCATAGCGAGCACGGTGAAGCAGTACGGCGACGGTGGTCCCCCAACCGTCGCGGGGCGCTCTGCTTCACCGTCATGTCGCGGCGGAACCACGACCCCGATACCTGGTTCCGCCGCGATCCCCACCCTGCGAGGTGGGGCCGCGTGATGTCCTTGGCTCCGGTCATTACCGCGATCGCCGCTGTGGTGTTCGTCGGTTGCCTGCTGTTGCGGGCGTTCCGGCAACGACGCTCCGAGGCCACCTCCGGCAGACACAGCTTGGCCGTGTCGTCCTACGTCGGCAGGCATTGGCGTCAGCCGAAGCAGCCACCGTCACCCATGTTGCTGCACGCGCTGGCGACGGTCGGCACGCACGGCTTGGGCTTCATCAGGGAAAGCGAAGCCGCGTGAGCCGTCTCGATAACCGGCCAAGACCGTGCGCTCCGCATCAGGTCGGCTGGTACGGGGTCGGAGCGATGGCTGACGTCCCCTGATTTGCGAACTCGCGCCGACCGTTGATCAGCGCGATCCGCGCGGCCATGAAGTGCCGCGTCCTCGATCACGGCGGGGCCGGGGTTTTCCCTTGAGGCGCCTCGGCTCCGCCGCACCAACCCCTGCACGACAGGAGCCTTTCCATGACCACAGCAACCGCAACCGACACCCGGCAGCATGACGACATCGCGCCGAGCGTGCTCCGGCGGTACTACACCAACCTGCTGAGCTGGCCGACGACGATCGCCTCGGAAACCGGCGAAGTCCGGCTGCGCCTGGGCGAGACGATCGACGCGCTGGTGATGCGGGCCGGGTTCGGCGGCGAGGTCAACCATGAACTCGTACAGGCAATGATGCGCGCGCCGATCATCGTCGTGCCCGGCAAGAAGGCGGCCGACTGGGTCTTCCTGACCCAGCCGCGCACGCCCATGCGCCAGTCGACCGTCGACGACCTCATGGCCGCCCAGATCGGGTGGTACAAGCCGGGCGCCACGGTCGCGCTGCCCGCGTTCGGCACGACCGAGGGCGGTCTGTGCTGGTTGCAGCGCCCCCAGCCGGGCGGGGAACTCCCGAGTTGGGGAGCCGTTGTCGGCGCGGTTCGGCGTACCTTCACGCGGACGTGGTGACCGGCCATGACGATCGACCACCCCGAGCACCGCCACCCCGAACACGCGGTCGTCATCGCGTCCGGTGGCCTGGACTCCACCGTGCTGGCCTACTGGCTGGCCGCCCGCCACAGCCGCCTGACGCTGGTCTCGTTCGACTACGGGCAGCGCCACCGCGTCGAACTCGATCACGCCGCCGAGATCGCGCGGCTGCTCCTGAGCCCGCACCGGATCATCGACCTGACCAGCCTGGGCGCGCTGCTGACCGGTTCGGCGTTGACCGACACCTCGGTGGCGGTGCCCGACGGGCACTACACCGACGAGTCGATGGCAGCCACGGTGGTGCCCAACCGCAACGCGATCATGCTCGACATCGCCGTGGCGGTCGCCATCGCGGTGCGCGCGGACGCGGTCGCCTTCGGCGCGCACGCCGGGGACCACACCATCTACCCCGATTGCCGACCGGAGTTCGTGGAGCGGTTCGCCCGCAGCGTGCAGGCGGCCAACGAGGGCCTGCTGGTGCCGGGGTTCCAGGTACTTGCCCCTTTCCTGACGCTGACCAAGACCGACATCGTGCGCGTCGGCGAGGCGCTGGCGGTGCCGTTCGCCCGCACCTGGTCCTGCTACCGGGGCCGAGAGGTGCACTGCGGCACCTGCGGAACGTGCACCGAACGCCAAGAAGCCTTCCGCGACAACGGCATCGCCGACCCCACCGTGTACCGGGCCGCGTGAAGGAGCGTGAGAATCGTGGACGCGAAGCCCACAGGCCCTGGGCTTGAACGGGGCCGTCTTTCCCTCGATCACGGCTCGCGCGTGTTGGGTTGCGAGCCGGTTCTCGGTGATCAAGGGAGCGTGCCTGCCGCTCAAGCGGAGCCGACCCTAGCGCACCCACCTGCCGTGCCACCAACCCCTGTCCTGCAGACGCACTCGCTGATCCCGTTGCTGGACGAGAAGCACCTGCGGACCGCGTTGCGGCAGTGCGGACGGCGAACCTCGGCACCTGGTGCGGACCGGATGACGCTCGGGGAGTTGCGGCGGCGTGCTTCCGAACTGCTGCCCCGGCTGGCCGAGCAGTTGGCCGAGGGCACCTGGCGGCCGGGCCCGGTACGGGAGGTGGCCTTCCCGACCTACACCGGCAAGTCGATGACGGCGTGCGTGCCCACGATGATCGACCGGCTGGTGCACCGCGCGCTGCGCAACGCGATCGAGCCGATCCTGGAAACGCAGGTGCTGGCCGACTGGGTGTCCGGTTACCGGCCTCGCCGCAACCGCATCACCGCGCTGCGCCACGCTGCGGCTCACGTCGAGGCCGGCTTGCGCGCGGTCGCCGATGTGGATGTGGCCTCGGTGTCCGAGGGCGCCACCGTCGAGCAGGTCGTCGACTGGTGTGCCCGGCACGTTCACGACGGCACCTTCCTCGACCGAGTGCGCACCGCGCTGGCCGCGATGCCGTACCCGATCGCGCCGGGTTCCGGGCTCGCGCCGCTGCTGATCAACCTGCGCCTATCCCGTCCCGACGCCCTGCTGGGCGGGCTGCGGGTGGTGCGGTTCGCCGACAACTACGCCGCCTTCGCCGCCGACGAGACCGAAGCTCACGTCGCCTTCACCGTCATCGCCGAGGCGCTCGCCCAATTCGGGATGCGGCCCAACGAGTCCAAGAGCCGCGTACGAACGCACGCCAACGTCGAAGACCTGTTCCTGATCGGGGGCTGACCACCATGAAGATCGAGTGGGTCGAGGTATCCGGAGGGACCTGCCGATTCGGCGACGATGCCCGGCCGGTCGAGGTCGGCACGCTGCTGTGGACGCGCACCCCGATCACCTGCGCCCAGCTGCGCGGTGAGCGCGGTGGTGAACGCGGGCTGCACCCGGTCACCGGGATGACCCATGCCGAGGCCACCGAGATCGCCCGCGCCCTGGGTGGGCGGCTGCCGACCTCGGCGGAGTGGGAGTGGATGGCGGGCGGCCCCGCCCGGCGGCGCTGGCCGTGGGGTGACCAGGACTGGACGCCCGAGTTGGCGAATCTGCGCGACTGCGGCCTCGGCACCACCTGCCCGGTCGACGCCCACCCCGACGGGGCGACCCCGGAGGGGCTGCTGGAGGTGGCGGGCAACGTCTGGGAGTGGACCGCCCGCGCCACGATGGGCGGCGGCGTCACGCTGCGCGGCGGCTCCTACGCCTCGCCCACGCTGTACGCGCGCACCACCTTCCTCAACGCCGCGCCCGTCGAGCTGGCCTCGCCGGGCATCGGGATGCGGGTGGTGCGCCGACCATGACTCCCACCGGCAGGCTCGAGCCCGAGCAGGGACTGGTCATCGTCTCCTGCAGCCGGGAGAAGCTGGTCACCACGACCCCGGTCCCGGCCCTGGAGCTCTACCTGGGCGCGCTCACTCCCCGTCTGCGCGACCACCTCGCACCCGAGCATCGGGCACGGCTGCGCATCCTGTCCGGGGCACACGGCCTGCTGCACCCCGGCGACCTCGTGGGCACCTACGAGTACAAGCTGCGTACCCGCGGCGAAGCGCAAGCGCTCCAGACGCGCGTGTCCGAACGCCTGACCCCCGACTTGCGGGCCGAGGCGTTGCGGCACGTGCTGGTGGTGCTGGAGCCGCTGTACCTGGCCGCCGCCGAGTGCCTGTTCGACCACGCGCCGCCGCTGACCTTGACGTTGCTGCCCAACCCCGTCGACTGGACTGGGACGAGCGCCGTGTTGTCCGGGTGGGGCTGGCTGTGACCACTTCCGAGTTCGCCCCCGGCCCGCCGCCGCTGCGGGAGGAGTTGCTGCGGCACGGCAACAACCACAGCTCCAGCACCCATGCCTGGGAGGCCGTCGCCGACGGGATCGGCTGGCACCAGCCCACCCCGTCGGACTGCTGGCTGGCATCCGCACGCACCGTCTCGGTGGTCATCCCCGCCCACCAGGTCGGCTACTGCCTGCCCACCGTGCTCGACGCCTTGGAGTCCCAACACCACCAGTACGAGTTCGAGGTCATCGTCGTCGACGACGCCAGCACCGACGACACCGCCCACGTCGCCGCTCGGCACCGGGTGGTCGACCGGCTGGTGCGGCTGCCGCAGCGGATGGGCGCGGCCACCGCACGCAATGTCGGCACCGCCCTCGCCAAAGGGCAGACCGTGCTCTACCTCGACGGCGACATGGTGATCCCGCCGCACGTGATCACCGACGTCGCCACGCGCGCCACGGACACCAGCGTGCTGGTCGGCTTTCGCCACAACCTGCGCTATGAGGTGCACTCGCAGGACCCGGCCATCCTGGGCCGCATCCCGAACCTCGCCGCCGACCACCGGGTCGTGTGGCGGCCACCGCCCAACGTCGTGTTGCCCTACAGCGGGATCACGCTGCCCGAACCGCTCGACGGCCGCCCGCTCGACGACACCCACGACTTCATCGACCTCGGGTACGGGCAGTCCTACTACGACTGGGACTTGCCCCGCATGGTCGTCACCGCCCTGGTCGCCGTGCCGCGCGCCGCCCTGCTCGACGTCGGCGGTTTCGACGCCGAGTTCGGTCGCATCGGGTGGGGCATGGAGGACACCTACCTCGGAGCGTGCCTGATCGCCGCCGGGCTGCTGGTCATCCCCCTGCGCCAGGCCGTCGGGTTCCACCTCGACCCACCCGACGCCGCCGAGCAATGGCAGCACAAGCTCGCCGGCTGGCCGCGCACGCTGGCCCGCTACCGCGACCTGCTGGAGCTACCCGCGCCGCGAAGCCGCACCCACGCCTTCATCGCATCCATGTCCGAGCTGCTCACCCACTGCGAGGGACGTCCATGACCACGACAACCGCGACCACCGGCCGTGCTTCGGCGCGCCGGATGGTCGGCTTCGGCACGCGCGGCGGGACCGGTGTCGTTTACGACCCGCTCACCGGCCTGACCCATCGAACCGGCCAGCCGGTCCTCACCGGGCGCACCGCCCTGGCCCACGAAAGCATCGCCTCGCTACCGGAAGTCCACCCCGGTGAGCTGGGCGACGTGATGCCGGTCAGCGTGTGCTGGTCGCCCATCGTGCGCTGCAACCTGGCCTGCCCGCAGTGCCTGGACGACAAGAGCGTCCCGGAGCTCGGCCGCAGTGAGCGCGCCGAAGTCGCGGCCAGGATCGCCTCTTCCGGGGTGCTCGGCGTGGACGTCTCCGGCGGTGAACCGCTGCTGATCCGCGAACTGCCCACCCTGCTCGATGTGCTGGTCGACGGCGGCTGCGCGGTCAGCGTCACCACCAACGGCACCCACCTGCCCCGCCGCGCCGAAGCCCTCGCCCGCCGGGTCGACGCGATCCGGGTCAGCCTCGACGGCCCCGACCCCGAGCGGCACGATCGGTGGCGTGGCGAGGGCAGCTTCGCCAAGGCCGTCTCCGGCATCCGCGCCGCGCTCGCTTACGGCATCCCGACTCAGATCCAGACCGTGCTTATGCGCTCTACCGCTGCCGGGCTACCTGCGCTGGTCGAGCTGGCCGACCGGCTCGGCGTCCACGGGGTAACCGTCCTGCAGTACCTGCCCTTCGGCGAAGGCGCCCCACTCGCCACCGCCGAACAAGTACCCGACGAGGACGCCCACCACCTGGTCACGGCACTCGGCGCAACGCCGGTTCCGGTGCGGTTGCGCACCCGCGCCGACGCCGCCGGGTTCACCGTCGTGCGCGCCGACGGACAGGTCTGGCGCAACACGCCGGACACCACCGCCATCGCCGCCCTGCGCCCACTGACCGGGCCGGTCAGCCTGGCCGTGACCGGACGGGACGGTTCGGCATGACCCGCACCGCACAGCGTGTGTTCGAGCACCAACGCATCTGGCGGGTCACCCCCGACGCCCTGAGCGACGCCTGCCTACTGCTCTTCGCCGCCATCACCCGCGACCACCCGAAGGTCAACCACGTCATCGGCGTCGCCAACGGCGGCGTCGCCCCCGCCCGCATCCTCGCCGGCCGCCTCGGCGTGAAGCCCCGAACCGTGCAGGCCCGGCACAACGCCGACGACGGCCTCTACCGGCAGGCCACGGGCAAGGTCACCGTCGACATCGACGCCTTCCATCGCGCCCTCGGCCGCCGCAAGCTCGACGGCACGATCCTCGTGGTCGACGACATCTGCGGCAGCGGCGCCACCCTGCACAAACTCCGCAACGTCCTCACCCCAGTCCTCGCCCCGGACGTCCGCGTGATCACCGCGACGCTGTGCCTGAACACCGGGGCGGAGACCGGCCCGGACTACTCGGTGTGGACCGTGTCGGACTGGGTCAGCTTCCCGTGGGAAAAGCGCCCCGAGCAGCCGACC
Organism: Saccharothrix sp. CB00851; assembly: GCF_001905065.1. Lineage (NCBI taxonomy): Bacteria > Bacillati > Actinomycetota > Actinomycetes > Pseudonocardiales > Pseudonocardiaceae > Saccharothrix > Saccharothrix sp. CB00851. The sequence goes on along the minus strand of NZ_LWLC01000041.1, from coordinate 38,185 downwards.
ACCGACATGCCCAGCCCGGACCGGGTGACCAGCCATGCCTGACACCACCAAGCCGCTGACCGTGGCATTCGTCCTGGTCTCCTACACCGACAACGCCCCGGCTGGGATGGAACGCGCCACCGCCGCCCTCGCCCACGGGCTGCGCCAGCTCGGACACCGCGCCCTGATCATCACCGCCGTCGAACCCGGCCCGCCCAACGACGAAGTGGACGAGGACCTGGTGGTGCTCGGCTCGGTCGGGGTCACCTTCCCCGCCGACGACGACGAACTGCGCGAGGCGATCAGCACCCACGGCCAGGACGAGATCATCGCCGCCGACCTGCGCGCCCTCTACCGCCGCCACCACGTTGACATCGCCGTCTACGTCGACGCCCTGTGGGGACTCGGGCGCCTTGCTCCGGCCTGCGCTGGCGTGCGGACGGTGCTGGCGATGCACGTCGTAGGCCACGACCAAGACCTCGTGGCCGCCCTGGAGCGCGCCGACGTGGTGGTCGCGCCGTCGGCCACGGTCCTCGGCCAGGCCCACGACCGAGGATACGACGGCACCTGCTGGCAGGTCGTGCCCAACGCCCTGCTCGACGACCACGGCGCGCCCGACGCCCGCCAGCGCGAGGCTCTGAGGCAGGGCGGGCCGGTGCGGGTGCTGGCCCGGCTCGGGCCGGAGAAGAACATCCGCGCCCTGCTCGATGCCGGCCGCCTCGTCGACCGCGGCATCGAGGTCGTCCTCGCCGAGGCCGGATTCGAGCACACCGTCGGTGCACAGGCCGCCGAGTACCGCCGCTGCGCCTACTCCGCCGCCCACCTGCTCCTGGGCAGTATCCGCGACGACGGCCTGCCCTGGGACCAGGTCCAGCCGTGGCTGGCCGACGCCGCCGTGGTCGTCGTGCCCTCGACCAAGGAAACCTTCGGGCTCGTCGCCCTGGAGGCGATGAGCGTCGGCACCCCAGTCATCGCCTTCGACGTGGACAACCTGCCCGCCCTCATCGGAACCGGGGAGGGAGCAGGCGGGATCCTGGTGCCTCGCGCCCACGGCGAGTTCGGGCTGTGGGGTGCCACCGAAGCACTCCTCGACGATCCGCTACGCTACGCAGCGCTATCACGGGCTGCGTACTACCGCTCGCGGGACTATCTGCCCACCACAGTCGCCCATGACTTCCTCAAGGCGGTGCGGTGATGACCGACGTCCCACTTCTGCTGGTCGACGGCCACAACCTGCTCTGGCGCGGAGCCTTCGGCTTCCCCGCCGCGATCCACTCCCGCGACAAGACTCGGGACCTGACCGCCCAGTTCGCCTTCTTCGCGCTACTCCGCGTAGCCATCCGCGAAGAGTTCGCCGCGCCGCCCGAGGTGATCGTGGTGTTCGACGGCCAACACGGCGCGGCCGAACGCCAAGCCACCGACAGCGACTACAAGGCCAACCGCGTCCTCGACGAAGCCGCGCTCAAACCCATCCGAGCCATCCCGCACGTCCAGGAAGCACTGACCGCCTACGAGCTGGCCTGGATCGAGATCGACACGGCCGAAGCCGACGACGTGATCGCCACCCTCGTCACCCACGTCCGCCGCGACGACCCCGATCGCCGAGTGTGGATCATGTCCGGTGACCGCGACTTCTACCAGCTCATCGACGACCGCATCCGTGTGCTCAACACCGCCATGAAGCGAGGCCGTCGCCACATCCAGCCCGACACCGTGTTCGATCGCTACCAGGTCCAACCGACCCAGTGGGCGGACTTCCGGGCCCTCACCGGCGACCCGGCCGACAACATCCCTGGCGTGCGCGGCGTCGGGACGGGCACCGCCGCCAAGCTCCTGGCCGGCGGCCTCACCCTCGACCAACTCGCCGACGCCGGACGGCTCACCGGCACCAAGGGCAAGGCCGTTGCCGAAGCCTGGGACCAGGTCCTCGGCTGGCGCGACCTGATCAGGATGCGCACCGATCTCGACCTGCCCCTGCTCCCCGCCGGCCGCAGCAGCCGGGCGCTACCTAAGCCTGCCGAGGTCATCGAGAAACTCGGGCTGTGGTGACTCCGGTGACCGCGTTCATCCCGCCCGCCTCGGTTCTGACCGTGATGGCCCATCCTGATGACGCTGAACTCTGGACGGGCGGCACGCTTGCCCTCTGCGCCGCCGCCGGAGCCGACGTCACCATCGCTGTCCCGCGCCACCCCGAGCCCCGCGCCAGCGAGGCCGCCGCCGGGGCCGCCGTACTCGGCGCCGGGCTCCACCAGATCAACGAGCCCACCGCGGCGGCAGTACGCGAGCTGCTGCTGGACACGCGCCCCGAAGTCGTGCTCACCCACCCGCTGCGCGATGTGCACCCCGACCACCGGCGCATCGCCGAAGCCGTGCTGGAGGCACTTCCCGAGGTCGTCATCGCCACCGGACACCCTCGGCGGGTCTACACCACCGACACCTACAACAGCCTCACCCTCGACGGCCCCGTTCCCGCCCACACCACCGTCGACATCACCACCACCTGGACCGCCAAGCAACGCGCCCTGGCCGCACACGCCTCCCAGCCCATCGCCGAGCACTTCGGGCCGATGGCCCAGAACCTCGGCCGGCTGTGGGGCGCACGCATCGGCGTCGAACACGCCGAGAACTTCGTCCCGCTTCCCGTCCTCGGACGCCTGCCAGCTGCGGCAGCCCTGTGACCTCGCCCGGCCGTCCGACCACGTGGCGGACGGCCGCCGGTCAACGACTAATCGCTCGTACTCACGGTCACTGCTGACAGAATCTGCGCCCAGTCGAAGGCCGCAAGCCCGTCCTCCGCGCGCGTGGTCACCGCATCGGGGTCAAGCATGATCACTCCGCACTGTGTGAGGCGTTCTACGCTGTCGACGTACGCAGGATGCTTGCGCAGCAGCGCTTTCACGCACGGTGCGGCGATAATCGGTATCTCGGCGCCGAGCAGCTCGTTCAACACGCCGAGAGCCACGCTGTCGCTGATACCCGCAGCCCACTTGTTGAGGGAGTTGAACGTCAGCGGAGCTGCAATGACCATGTCTGCTGTCGGCAGGGAGTCCTGTTGGCCTGGTGGACGTGCAGTCACCCGCGTCATGCAGCCGGTTTCGGTAGCGAGCGCGTCGAGGTCGATCCACGAGGCCGCAGAGGGAGTGGCGATCAACGACACCCGCCATCCCTGCTCGGACAACAGGGCAACGAACTCATTGATCTTTAGCACCGGCGGCGCGGCCGTTACCACGAGGTAGGCAGAGCCGCGGTCATGGCTCACGCCGCCACTCCGGTACGGATCGCTAGTTCACGCAGGCCGGGTACTTCACGACGCCGTTCACGTGCCATCAGGTCTCGGATGAGGTTGTGGGCCGTACGACTGGTGTAAACGATCTCGGGGGCGATTCGATCGGTTTCCAGCAAGTGCAGCACCGCAAGGGCATCTTCGTCGATCTGAGTGTGCGCCCAAGCGCTGTCGAGGTGGAACTGGGCTCGCCGCCCACGCAATCCCGTGGGCATGCGCGTGGGATCGAGTCGTTCGCTGGTGGCGAGCAGTTGGTACGGGTCATCCAAGGCAACAGCCGCCGACATGCGGTGAATGGTGACGTTGGTGGGGCCGAACGCCGTATAGCCGATATTGGCGTCTCGTCCGAGCCGGTCTGCAAGTCGTTGTGCTGTGTCCAGTCTCCCACAAGCAGAAGCGACGTCGTTTCGCCGTGCCGCGATGATCGCCGCAATCAACGTCAGCGCGCCCGCCCAACTGATGCGGCGAGGATCATCGCCAGACACGCTTGCAGCCGCACCGACCGCGAGTTCCTCCGCAGCGGCGGCTTGGTCAAGCTTGAGCAAGGCGCAAGTCATCTGGTACGCCGCAGCGGCCTGTCCAAACGGATCGTCAGCGTCGTCCGCCGCCGCTTTCGCACGCTCGGCGGCAGCCCGTGCCGTCGCGCCGTCACCCGTTTTGGTTGCCAGCTTCGCTTCCACCACTGCGGCACTACATCGCAGAATCAGAGCTTGGCGTCGTTCTTGTCCCCGGCTGGTGGACATCAACGCAGTGATGGCGTCTGCGACGGTGGACAGCGCGCCACCGACCTCGGCGTACCGAGCGGCTTGATAGGTCTCGTGCAACCGCGTCACAGCCGCCGTGATCGAGGACAGACCTTGCAAAGCAACTGCGTCCGAGCTGGCTTCGGCGAAGTTGTCGGGCGCGGGGAGCCAACGGTGCGCCAGGACCGAGCCCGTTAGCAGAGCTGTATCCCGCATGACTTCACGTCGACTGATCGTGACCTCAGCAGGCGCGGCGCCGGATGCCGAAGGATTGAGCAGCGTGTCGAGCTCGGCGAGCGAGAGCTTGAGTTCCGATGCGATTCTCGGCCGACGCCACGGTTGCGGCGTGAGCGTGCCACGCTCCCACCGACCGACCGTCGAGGCTTCTACGCCGAGCTTCTGCGCAAGCGATTCCTGCGTGAAGCCCATCGCCTCGCGCCGAGCAGCGAGTTCCTGTCGCCGATCCAACGTCTACCACCTCAGATGTCGATGTACGAGTAAGTCAGGGGCCGCCGACTCAAAACGCCGACCACGACCAAGGCCGCTCGATCTCGCCACGCAGGCACGCCACCCGGTGCCGCACCTGTTGGGCTGCTTCCGTGCTGGTTTTGGCTTTACCAAGGACGAAAGCTGTCCAACGTAGTTCTCTGATCGTCGCCAGGGTGCGGTAGCCAGACCACGCGGTCATGTCATAGCCGCCGTAGGCGTCCACGAAAGCCTGGTAATCCAAGTCCGTGAGCCGGGCGAAGTCGGTGTAGTCGACCGCCAGCGAGACCAGGTCCCACTCCCGAAGTCCGATCCCGACATGGTCGAGATCCAGCAACACGGGGCCGCCACCCGCTCTGGGGACAACAACGTTGCCCTGCCACGCATCGCCGTGGATGACGCACCGAGACAAGGTCGGAACCAGCATCGAGTACTCACCGTGGAGCAGCTGTGCAAGATCTCGAAGCCAGGCTCGGTCATCCTCCGACAAGGCGGTACCGCCGTCGATTGACTCGCGCAGCCCTTCGAAAGGGTCGACAACGGGGAACGAAGGCGATTCTGGTACGTCCAGCGCGTGCAGGCGGCCCAGGACTGCGCCCAATTCGGCCGGCGTGGCGTGGCGGTGATCAGGAAGCCGTACCCACCACGTCACGGGTCGAGTTCCAACAACCGTGGGCTGGTCGATGTCGTCGACGGCACGTACGACGGCGATTCCGGCGTCAGCCAGCCAATGCGCCGCCTGGATTTGACGGGCGGCGACTAGCTGCGAGCCTGGAGGGCCCACACGAGCCACGACACCGTCGGCCATCTCGTAGATGACGTTGGTGCCGTCACGGATCAAGGTCGCTTCTGCGGTAGGCAGACCGGCTTTCCTGGCCGCTACCATCAGCACGTCACGCGGATCTCCAGACAAGACCAGGCCCGTGTCCACGTCAGACATCGGCTGTACCGGATTCCACGAGTTCCGAGAATTCGGCCACTTCGGGTATCGCACGATGCTGTTGGCACGCCCGCGCCAGCTTGGCGAGTTCCTCGTCCATCCGTCGTGAGTGCAACATCGCGGCGTCGTCGAGGGCTTGCCGTCCAAAGAGGACGGCTTCACGCGGATCCCCGATCGCCATGTGCAAGGTAGCCAGGCGCGCCCTGGAGAATGCCCGCGAGCGCGGATAGGCGTCGCTATGCAGTCGAATCGCCGAGACAAGACGCTCGGCGGCGTCCCCTGGCTGCTTTCCGCGACGGCGAGCGGAGTAAGTGCCCGCGCGCTGCTCCCCGCGTGCTCGGCTTCGTCGTAGTACACCAGCCAGGGTGGATTGGTCTCCGGTTGCCGTTGGGCGAAGTAGGTATCCGCACGGTCGACTTCGGCTCGCGCTTCGTTGTGGCGGCCCAGCATTGCCAACAACCGGGCCCGGACCACACCGATCATGGCTCGCGCGGTGGCGGTCAACCGGTCAGCTCGCACCTGGGCGAACTCGATCAAGGACAGCGCGTCGTCCAGGTTGCCGAGGTAGATGGCTTGGCGTGCCATATCGGCGAGGGTCGCGGCACGCAACTCCCACGAGCCACCCTGCTCGGCGCACCACAGACCGAAGCGAAAGCATCGAGCCGCTGCGTCGTGGTTTCCGACGTCGAAAGCCGAGAACGCCACCACTCCCGCAAGGTTTCCGATGGCCTCGAACATCCCCGCTTCGACGGCGGCGCTGGCTCGGGCACTCAACAGGTGGCCAGCCCACCGCAGATGCGCGGCCCCCGCTTCACCGGCCATGCCTCCGCCATACAGGTTCTCGCTGGCGGCCAGCGTGCTCGTCATCAGCTTGACCTGCTCGACCTCGGCCCATCCGATCCGCCGCGGCGGCTTCACGGTCAAGGTGAGTGACTCGAGGAACTCAGCGGGCACCTGCCCCATGTCGAGGCTTCTGGCGGGGTCATACGCGGCGGTGAGCGCAGAAGCGGGCGAGCTCGACACCAGGGAGGTTTGCCGGGATCGTCCCCAGGTCGCTTGCCCTGTGACCGACTGCGGCAGATCCTGTGAGCCGTGGGTCGGCCCTTGGCCGAGCAGCACGTTTAGCTCATCGAGGGAGACGCCCAGCGCCTTCGCGATCCGAGGGCGCCGCCACGGTTGAGGCGTCAGGGCGCCACGTTCCCACCGCCCGACGGTGGAGAACTCCACACCAACAGCAGCAGCGAGCCCTTCCTGAGTGAAGCCCATCGCCTCACGTCGAGCCGCGAACGCCTCGCGTTTGTCGCCCACGCCGCTCACCTCGCTTGCCTGATTCAGCCACCAGCCTGGTCGGCGAGTAGCCACGCCGTATGTCTGCCGATGCCGTCACACGGTCAGGCGTCCTGTTCGATGCGCTCGAAGATGTCGATGTCCGTGGCCTTCTGCCAGTCGGGCAGGTCGTTCCAGTCCGCGACGTAGGACGGCTTCGGGTCGGGGAAGTGCTTGTAGATCTGGCCGATCCAGCACAGCGCGACGAAGCGGCCTTTCTGGTCCGAAGTGAGCTTGGCGGTGGCGCCGTCGGTCGCCCTGATGAAGGCGAGGACCTGGTCGTACACAGCGGTCGCGGCGTCACGTTCCCAGTCCGGCGTCTCATCCCACGGAGTGATGTAGCCGGGCTTGGGCTCGCCGGGGTAATGCTTGGTGACTCCGGCGATCCACGCCTCGCGGAACACGCGGCCACGGTCGTTCTGCATTCTGTCGTCCTCCATCATGCGGCGCGGTTGCCGACGAGTTCGGTGATCTCGGCGTCGAGCCGCTGGATCTGCTGGTCGGTGAGCAAAGGGGCCAGGTGCGGCTGTAGGCCACGCAGTTTGCGCGCGATGACTCCGGAGCCGGTCTGACGGGCGGTGGCCAGGGCGGCGTCGGCGTAGGTCGCGACTTGGTCAGGATTGCGCCGATGCACTCCGATCATCGCCAGGTCGGTGAGAACACCGGCCTTCCGGCGGGCGGTCAGGACGCTGGCCAGCGCGTCGGTCAGGGCGGCTTCGGCAAGGTCGTAGCGGCCGAGGTTGACGTAGCAGGTGCCGCGTTCCTCGGCCAGGCGTGAACCATCGAATCGGAGCCAGCCACCGTTGTGAACCGGCCCCTGAAGGTGCTGGACCTCGGCTGCCGTGTCGAGTGCGCGCTGGCAGGCGTCCAGGTCGCCGAGACCGGCGAAGGTTTCTGCCTGCACAGCTGCGATCCATTGCCGGGTCGAGAGGGCAGGATCGCCCCGGCGGGCCAGGTTGGCGGCCAGTTCGAGCAGCGGAGCAGCCTCATCGAACTGGCGCTCGTACACGGCGATGAAGGCGTGCCTGGTCAACGCGCAGGACCAGAGGTCCGGGGCATCGGCTTCCTTGCCTGCTGTCGCGGCCAGGGTGTAGCAGTGGGCGGCGTCGGTGTATCGGTCACCGTCGAAGAAGATCTCGCCCGCCAACTGGAAGAGGTCGGCGGACAACTCGCAGAGTCGCTGCCGGATGGCCGGGGTCTGCGGATGACGCAGGCCCGTCGACAGAACATCGAGCTGTGCGCGGACGAGGGGAAGTACCTCGCTCTTGGTCGGCGCGAGTGCGTAGACCCGCCACAGGTGGCTGTTGAACTGGGCGAACTCGGCTGCCGCCGCGGAATCCACCGCGCCGGTTCGAGCCACTGCGGCAAGCCTGTCCACGTCGGCGAGGACCGGTTCGACCGCAGGCAACGCCAGCAGGGCACCGCTCATGGTGAACAGGCGCAGTAGGTCGCGACGGTTCATGTCGTCTGTCTCCGCAAGGTCGGGCTGAACAGGGACGGCCTCCCTTCCGAACAGCCTGCCACCCGCTCGTGGCGCGGCGGCTTCGAGACGGACTTGAGCACCACCGTGCGCGGTGGGCTGCGTGTCGAGCGGGCCTCCTGCGCCGGCATTCGCCGCTCGGGCTGGTACGGCGGCCGAGGGCGGAGCAGTCATCTGCCGGGATGGTGCCGAGGCAAGCAACGTGCCCAGCTCTTCGAGGCTGATCCCCAGCGCCTTCGCGATACGTGGCCTGCGGTACGGCTGCGGAGTCAGATCACCGCGCTCCCAGCGGCCCACGGTCGAAAACTCCACACCGACGGCTGCAGCGAGGCTTTCCTGGGTGTAGCCCATCAGCTCACGCCGCGCCGCGAACGCCTCTCGCCGGTCGCCCATGAACATCACCTCGCTCCGTCGGTCCAATGCCACGATAACCAGCTACCGGTCAAGTCTGATCACCCGCTCGGCGAGCAGCACCCGTTCGGACTACCGCCGCACAAAAGGCGTTTTTGCAGGTCAGAGACGGTGACGCCTCGTTGCCGCCTCATTGCCGCCGCATCGTCGCTCTGGCAGCCGTTGATCATTGGAAGTTGACTGAGGTCGCTGCGGTCTGGGCGGCCTTCTGTCTCCAGCGGCAGCCCGAGTGACTAGTAGCGCCTTCGCCAGAACGTGCGGCTGTGGATGTCCGATGGTCAGACCACCCTCCCCGTCGATCGGGAGCCCGCCGTTCACGCGGACGTGCTGGTGAGCACGCTCGATGCACGCATTTAGGGCTCGGGCCATTTGGTAGTTCCAGGGCGTAACCGATGAGGAGATCGTCACCAATGCAGTTGCCGTGTCTGAAATCGAACCCCTCGACACCGTGGCTCTAGCCCAACTCGGTCTCTACGGTCTGGCGGTACAGCAGCTCGTACAGGTGGGCGCCCTTGATGAGGACCGAGGCTTCGACGGGGCGTTCGTTGTCGCTGTAGATGACGCGCAACTGCCGGATCACTGGCGTCCCGTCAGGGAGGTCCAGCGTCTCGGCTTCCTCCACCGTCGGGGGGCGGGCCGAAATCCGGTCGACGAAGGTCCGCTGGGGAAACCCGAGGTCGGCGAGGACCTGGGGTGCGCCTCCGCGGATCTTGGCGGCCTTCGCCAGGCTGCTGTTCGCGGCGATCTCAGCTGGGTAGTACGACGCGGACATCTCCACGGGCTGCTCGTCGTGGACGAGGATTCTGGTGCGGACGATTGCGGTAGCGCCCGACGCCAGCTGCAATCCGTCGACTATGTCCGCGGGCGGGACGACGTTGTCGACATTGAGCAGCTGGTAGCGGAACCGGCCTGGTTCAGGCTTGATGTAGGCGGAGGCGTCGATGATGAACGGCTGCCGATCGCGGACGTAGACGCCTTTGCCGACACGGCTGTCAAGGAAGCCTTCGTCCTTCAGCGCCTTCAGCGCGTGCTGGATGGTGGCGTTCGCTGCGCCGTACCGCTCGACGAGCTGCGCGGTGGACGGCAGTTGCGTACCTGGGCTCAACTCGCCACGCATGATGAGATCGCGCAGTTCCGCCGCGATCTGCTGATGCCGGGGTCGGGTGTCACGCGCGCGAGGCAAGACCGACTCCAAGAGACGCCGTCAGGGGATCGGTCACGGCGTCAGCTCGTATCGCAGCCGTCGCCCCTCGGCCACCATCGTCATCACGCTGGCTTCGACGGGCAGATCGCTCTCGGTGACGAGCGCGCGGGCGAGCACCAGCACGCAGGACGGATCGTCCAGCGCGAGCGCGGCCCGTTCGTCTGGTGTGGCCAAGCGCGCGCTGACGTCTTCCCGGACGCGACGAGGCGGATAACCGAGGTCGGCCAGGAGGGCAACGGCACCGCCGGGGATCTTGCGATGCTCGGCCAGCCTGGTGCCCCGAGCGATGTTCGCGGGGTAGTACGAATCGACGAGTTCGACCGGGTGGTCGTTGAACAGCATGAGGCGGCGGCGCACGACCACCGCCTCGCCCGCAGCCAGGCCCAGCATGTCGGCGACCGTCGCGGAGGCGACCACCTCGTCAACACTCAGCAGCTTCTGAGTTCCCGTGCCACCGTGCTCTGCTGCCTCGGCACCCCAGGCGTCGCCGCGGTGACCGCTCACATAAGGCATCGACACGCTCGTCCACGGGCCGGCGCTCGCCATCGCTCGCCCTCCTTGTGTCTCGCGGTGGGAGGTGCTCCCGCCGTTGACCTTAGTCGTAAGGCAGCAAGGCCACCCTCGACGCTCGTCCGACAACCTTGTCACCTTTCGGGTATCGCAGTAAGGTTGATCGGAAGTGAAGGTACTACAGATCGCCGCTGGTGCCGCTCCACCCTCGGACTTTCTGGCCGCTGCGTCGTCCGGCCCGACAAGGACAGCTCCGCCGCCAGCGCACATCGTCCGAGTGCCATTCGGCATGACCGAGGAAGGAGAGCTACATGAAGGCCACCGAGGAGAAGTGCGTGGCGGACGGTCAGATCACCATCTCGCAGTCGTTCGGCTTCAGTGCCAGCCACGAGCTGAGGCTGTTGCCAGCCAGTCACAAGTGTCGCCGCAACCACGGCCACAACTACACGGTGACCGCTTCGGCACTCGTGCGCGGTGACGCCTCAGGAGATCTGTCGCCGCTCGGGGATTATCTGGCCGCGACATTCGACCACCGGTTGCTCAACGAGCAGGTCCCCTTCCACCCGACGAGCGAGCTTCTCGCTGCTCACCTTGCCGAGTGGTTCCGGGACAACATGGAATCGGCGATGCCGATCACGCTGGTCGCGATGGTGGTGTCGGAGACCGCGACTACATCGGCGCTCTGTGACGGCGTCACCGGTGAGGTCACGATCTCGAAGACCTTCAAGACCAGCCACGGCGACGTCACGCTGGTGCTCGGAGCGGACGGGCTGGACAAGGTTGGGTTCATCACCGATTTCGGTGACCTGAAGCCGTTCGGGGCGTACCTCCAGGCGTCTGACGCCGACGCAGGGTTACGTGCTGCTGGCCCTGCACTGGTCGCTCACCTGGCTGGTTGGTTCGTCGACAGCGTCGAGCCGGGGATCCGCGGTCGACTCGTGTCCGTACGGGTCGAGTCGGGTACCACCACCGGCCTGTGGGAACGAGGCGATGCTTCGTGAGCACCCCGCCTTTGCCTCCCGGACGTGTAGAGGGTTCCGCGATTCTCACGGAGAAGTTCGAGTCGTTCCAGGGCGAAGGCCCGTGGACCGGGCAGCGCTGCGTGTTCGTCCGATTCTCCCGGTGCAACCTGCGGTGCAGCTACTGCGACACCCCAGAGAGCTGGGACTGGAACAGGTACAACCCGGCCGAGGTCAGCGACAGAGTCCCCGTCACCGAGCTGGTGTCGTGGGTGCGTGAGCGCGGCGTGGACATGATGGTGATCACCGGCGGGGAGCCGATGTTGCAGCAGCCCGCCATGATCGCCCTGGCCCGCGGCCTGGCGGACGTTCGGGTGCAGGTTGAAACCAACGGCACGATTGCGCCCACACCGGAACTTGCCTCCGTGGTCGACCTCTGGGTGGTGAGTCCGAAACTTGCGAACTCCGGCATGACCTACTCCACCCGCATCAAGGCCGATGCCCTCTCGGCGTTGGTTGCGACAGGCCGCGCGGTGTTCAAGTTCGTGGTCACCGAGCCCGGCCGCGACCTCGACGAGATCGCCCAGCTCGTCGAGGAGCACCGGCTGGCTCCGGTGTGGGTGATGCCGGAAGGCACCACCCAGGAGAAGGTTCTGGCCGGCATGGACGCGCTCTACGGCCCGGCCACTGAACGCGGGTGGAATGTCTCCACCCGCCTGCACATCCTGACCGGGGCGCGGTGACAACGATTCCCAGACCGAGCACTGGATCAGGCGTTTCCCAGCGCCAGCACCACGACCTCGGTGACGTCCCTTGGGGGCACGGGTTCCGAGGACCTGACCGAGACCGCCCTGATGCTCGTAGTCGCCGTCGCTGCGTTGGCGGGTTGCCCAAAACCTGCGCGCCGGGGCTCTACCAGCAGCAGCCGCCGCCGCTACTGACGTCCTTCACCCACTTATCAAACCCGGAAGCGAGGCGAAATCCGTGACCAACACCCTCGACAGACCGGCACCCAGCGGAAGCCAGGACCTGGCGTCGCCGGGCCTGGTCGACACCGAGCGCGTCGCCGATCTTGTCGGCCAACTTCTGGCCGCGATCGGCGAGGACCCCGGACGGGAGGGCCTGTCGGACACGCCGGCCAGAGTCGCCGCATGGTGGCTCAGTTTCCTCTCCCCACAGCCGTCGGCCACACCGACCTGCTTCCCCGAGCAACACCTGAGCGGCCAGTTGGTCGTGATCGGTGGCATGAGCGTCTGGTCGCTGTGCGAGCACCACCTGCTGCCCATGAACCTGGACGTCGCCGTCGGTTACGTACCGGACGGCGAGGTGATGGGCCTGTCGAAGTTCGGCCGCATCGCACAGCAGTACGCGGGTCGCCTTCAGGTGCAGGAGCGCTTCACCCGGGAGGTAGCGAACGAGATCGCCGCCGTGCTTGGCAGCAACGACGTGGCCGTCGCGGTCCGCGGCACGCACCTGTGCATGAGTGCGCGAGGTGTGCGGATGGAGGCAGCTCGTACCACCACAGTGCAGTCCGGTGGTCGATTCGAGAGCGATCCTGTGCTCTCCCAACAATTCCTCACCCTCGCCACCGACAGGTGGAGGACCGCCTGATGACCAAGAGCATCGCCTTCTCCGCGATCGCGCCGCCCGACTACCTGGACGCCTTCGTAGCGCAGGAGCCCGCCAGCGTCCACCACGTGGCAGCCCAACGTGTGTTGACCGACGCTGCCTACCGTACGTTCTTCCACCGCGAGGCCCAGCGGGGCGCGGAGATCATCGTCGACAATGGAGTCTTCGAGCTGGGCCAGGCCCTGCCGGCCGCCGACCTGATCGCGGCAGCCCGCATGGTCGACGCCTGCGAGATCATCCTCCCGGACGTCATGCGCGACGGGCTCGCCACCATCAAGTCCAGCGACGAAGCCGCCCGCGAGATCCTCGAACTGAGCGACGAGTTCCGCCTGTGCGTGGTGCTGCACGCGGCAGACGATCAGGAATGGTTGCGCTGCTACGACTACTTCGCTTCCAGCGACTACGTCGGAGCGATCGCGCTGCCTGCCTCCCGGCGTCCCGCGCCCGAAGACCAGCTCTGCCGCACCCGCTGGGCGGCAACCCAGTACCTGGAAGACCACGGCATGATCGAGGATCGCATCGTCTATCGGCTGCTCGGCCTCGGGCGCACCGGGCACCTGGAACTCGCCGAACAGCGCGAGCACGAATGGATCGCCTCGGTCGACGGCGCCGCACCGGTCATCCTCGGCGCGATGGGCATCGCAATGCTGCCCGACGGCCCCTACGAGAAACCTCCGACCCCACGGATTGAGAACCTGGGACCGATCCCCGAAGAACGGTTCGACCTGATACGCCGCAACATCGCCGTCGTCCGCGAGGCGGCCGGCAGTAGCGTGCGGATCCCGGAGGCCGCCTGATGAGCCTCCTCGCCAACACAGTCCCGACTGCGCGACCCGGCTCGGCATTGTGTCCGTCGCCCATCGCGGTGGACGGGCACACGATGGCCCCGGACCGCCTTCTGCGGTACCTGCAGATCAAAGTGCACCACCTGATCCAGGACCACGACTGGGACAGCATCCATGTCGTCGGCGGCTACGACCGCGAAGCCGTGATCTCCGCACACGAGAAGACCGGCAAGCTGTTCAACTTCGAGCGCCCCACCGCAGACGTCCAAGGCCGTGACCTCATCGTCAAGGCGTTCCCCGGTGCGGACTACGTCCACCACTACGCGCTGATCATCGCTACGTACCTGTCCATGACAGGAAAACCGGCCGACACGGTCACCTACGAGTTGCCCGACCCGACGTTGTCCCGCGACGCGGTGGGGAAGCTCGAACTCGAACTCGACGGCGACCTCGTAATCGTCGGCTGGGGCCTGGCGCATCTCGCCCCGCCGGACGGTGTGTGGAACCACGGGCACGGCTACGCCTGGCAACACACCGAGATCCACGGTCGCCGGGTGGTCTACCTCGGTTTCCTGCACAGCATCTGGGGCGACGTCGCCGGGCGAGTCGTCACGCGCCTGGCGGAGCTCGGCGCCCGCGAGGTCGTCTATGTCGGCAAAGTCGGCGCGCTGAACCCCGACATCGAGCCCAACACGCGACTGGCCACCGGAAACACGAGCCTCGTAGGAGGAGGCTTCGTCACGTGGCCCGATTTCTTCAGTGACTTCGCTACCGCCCAAGCGGGCGTGCACACCGGCGTCCACGTCACCTCGCCCTCGATCCTGCTGGAGAACCGGGACTGGCTGACCGAGCACGCCGAGCACGCATTCGTCGATCCGGAGATCGGTCCTATGGGAGTCGCAGCACGCGATGCCGGGATCGAGTTCGGCTATCTCCATGTCATTTCCAACAACCTCGCGCGCCATTACCCCGCGGACTTGTCCAACGAGCGTCACAGCGACGTTGTCCGACGGCGCACCGTCCTCATCAGACAGATCCAAGACATCATCGCCAACCGACTGGCCGCTCGGCCGATCTGAACCCCTTGGAGGGCCGCCACATGACGAACGCAGCACCTTTCTTCAACCCGGCGCGCGGCCGGGAGATCACGGTGGTCGGGATCGACGGCGCGGGCAAGTCCACCCTCGCCACCCGCCTGCACCAAGCGCTCAACGAGGCTGGCCACGAAGCGATCCTGATCGGCAAGCACAGCACCGAAGTCCCGATGGACCCGGAGTTGTCCGCCTACGTCGATCGGCTCAACGCGCTCGTCTACCGCCGCGACGCCCGCGTCGCCCAAGCGTGCGGCGACCACTACTGGCTGCTGGCGCTGGCCGCCTGGTACACCCTCCAGGACAAACTCGTCATCCAACCCGCTCTCGCCGCCGGAACCCACGTGATCCTCGACAACGCCCACCACAAGATCCTCGCGCGCTACGCGGTGAATCCCGACGTCTCCACCAGTTTGGCCGAGCAGGTCTTCGCCCACCTCACAGAACCCGACCTGGTCTTCTTCCTGCACATCAGCGCCCGCGACGCGCTCACCCGCAAGGGCGAATTCAGCTCCCTGGAAACCGGCCACTCCGGCGCCACGGACGAGGACTTCATCCGCTACCAGGACATCGTTCTCGCGAAGCTGCGCGAGCACGAGCAGCGCAGCGGATGGCTGTCGATGGACGTGACCAACATGGACCGCGACGCCGTCTTCAAGAGCGCCGCCAACGCGCTCGCCGACCGCCTCCAGCTCGCCATCTGACCCCGCCCGCAGCCACCGCGAGGAACGCACCATGCCAGCGACCCAACCGACCGACGGCGAGTACGTGTGCCACGGCGTCACCTGGGCGACAGGAGATCCCCGGCTGCTGCTGGCCCCGCTGCCCGACGGGCCGCTGGTCTACGCCGAAATCATGAACCAACGACTCGGCTTTGCGGTTGATACCGGCCGGTGGTGCACCGGCCGGTATCAGTTCGCCGACACTGTGCGCGTCGAGGCCCTCGCCTGCCCCGACCGCGCGTCGACCGAGCAGAGCGACCAGTGCGGCCGGTGCTTCCGCCAGGACGAGTTCCGCTTCGCCCACCGGTTCCACCAGGACGGCAACGTCCCCGAAGCCCTGCGCCAGTACATGGACCAACCGCACTGGCTCTACCTCGCCACCTTCGCCGACGGCGCGACCAAGATCGGCACCGCAGCCGAACCACGCAAGCAATCCCGCCTCAACGAGCAGGGCGCCCTGACCGCCACCTACCTGACCAAGAGCCCCGACGGCCGGGCCGTACGGCACCTCGAAGACGCCATCACCCGCAGCCTGCAGATGCCCCAAACCGTCCGGGCCTCGACCAAGCTCAAGGCGCTGGCCAACCTGACCGACCTGTCTACCGCGAGCGCGACCCATGCCCACCACGTCGCCCGCGCCGCCGACGCACTCGCCGCCATAGACATCCCGGCAATGCTCGAGACGTGGACTCCTCCTGCCGAAGGCGACCGAATGCGCGTCGCCGACGGTGTACGGATGCTGTATCCACACGACCTACGCGACGGCGAGCACGGCTTCACCGTCGTCTCGTGCATCGGCACCCAGGTACTGGCCGTCCTGGACGGAGACGACGAGGTGGACTACGTGCTCGACCTCGGCGCTCTCAAGGGTCGCCGCATCACGCTCGGCCCGTTCGCGTCGCCCACCGCCGCCTTCCAGAACTCTCTCTTCTAACCGCCCCCGCCCGGCTCGTCGCGTCCGTCCGCGGCGAGCCCGGTCTGCACCCTGAAGCGAGGTAGCCACGATGGCACCCCTGGACGCCCTTCTCGGCTGGGACGAGGACACCACCGCAGAGGCGTACGCGGCCTTCACCCGTGACTTTCCCATGTACGCGGCCACCAGCCGAGACCTTGCCCGGCGCGCTGAGCTCGCCGACGGCCGCCTGGTGGTCGACCTGTGCGGCGGAGCCGGCGCGACCGCAGAGGCGATCCTCGAACTCGTCCCGATCGACGCCCAGGTCGTCTCGCTGGACAACGCCGCTGCCATGCAGCGCGTTGGCCGACGTACCCTGGCCGACCCACGCATGTCCTGGGTCACCGCCCCTGCCGAAGACCTGGCAGACCACGTTCCCGGCGCGGCGGATGCCGTGGTGTGCAACTCCGCGATCTGGAAGACCGACGTGCCGCAGGTGTTCGCCGCCGTCCGCCAGGTCCTACGACCCGGTGGCCGGTTCGTGTTCAACGTCGGCGGCGGCTTCGCCGGCGTCCGCCACCCCGACGAGACCAACATGCACACCGGACCGTCGTTGAACACCCTGATTCATCAGGTCGCCGCCCGTGACTACGGCTACGCCCCGCCCCCAGCCGCCGAGGCAGTTCCCAAGCTGCCGCTGGACACGATCACCAAGCACCTGTCGGCCGTCGGGCTGACCGTGGTCGACACTGAGGTCGTCGCCCAGCACAGCACGATGGCCGAGAAGAAGGCGTGGCTGTCGATTCCGGTCTTCGCTCGACCCGACGGGGAGTTCACGCACGCTCAGCGGATGGACATCCTCGACAAGGCGTACTCGCTGACCAAGCCCGACACGCCTACCGTGACGAGCTGGCTCGTAGTGGTCGCGCAGCGGCCCAGGGAACTACGTTGACCGCCCAGCCGCCGCCCAGCAGCCGCGGCAGCGGGACAAAGTACTGCGATCACGCGGCCGTTGGTGTGCTCATCTCCTCACTGGACGGGCTGCTGGTCTTCGAACGGGCGAGGCCCCCGGCGGGGATCGCACCGGTCGCCGGTCATGTCGACCTGCACGGAGGACCCGAGCAAGCCGCCCACGTTGAGGTTGCCGAGGAAGTCGGCCTGACCGTCACCTCTCTTCACCTGCTGCTGACCGCATGGCGACCCAACCACTGCCGTCGGCCGACCAGCGACCGCGTGGGCCATCAGTGGTGGATCTACCGGGCCCAGACGTCAGGACCGATCCGACCTTCGGCCCAAGAGGTGCGCGCCCCTCGATGGCTGCACCAAGACCAGCTCCAGCAGTACGCGCACCGCACCGCGGCCTACGCCGAAGGGCAGCTGAGCGAGGAGCAGTTCACCGCAGAGCCCGGCTTGGAGCCGGTGTGGGTTCGATTCCTTCACGAGCTTCACCTGGTGACGCTGCCCGACGACACCCTGAGCTTGATTGACCAGGTCCTTTGACCGTGCACCGGCAATGGTCCTCAGTGCGCTCCCACGACGTTTCCCGCTGCCAATCGGCGCACGTATGCGCGGATGCGGTCGCGGTCCTCGGGGAACACGCTCTCCCATGTCTCGTCCAGGTCGACCCACTTCGACGGCTGCCCGGTCTCCCCGCCGAGCGGCACATCACGACTGACGACGGCCCCGTAGGACAGGCTCAGCGTCGGTGCCCAGTCGGCACGGAAGGAGCGGACAGCCACTGCGGCCGGTACAGGCAGCAGCACGCCCGCTACGCCGGCCTCCTCCGCGAGTTCACGGGCTGCGGCTGCTCGCGGCGTTTCGTCCGGCTCGACCTTGCCGCCAGGCGGTACCCATCCGCGCACGCGGTGCCGCACGAGCAGGACGTAGCTGTACGTCGGGTCGGTGACCCAGACCTCGGCCGCGAGCGGCTCCATCAGGGTCTGGTGGGCGCGCAGCCACGCCTGGGCGTCATCGAACTCCATCGCAGCAAGGTGCGCATCGGCGACCGCCGCTTCCACGGTCAACTGGTCAATCACCTGGCCCAGCCTATGCCGACGTCGCGGTTAGCCCTGACATTGCTGAGAGGGCGACGCGGTTCGTGTCACAAGCACTCGACGATGATCATCGCGAGCATCCGAGGCCGCCATACCCCGAATGTTGGAAACCGTCAGCGACGAGTCCTCGCTTTCGTGCAGGTCAAGCCAAGCGATGCCTCAGCGACATCGTCTGGACCTGCTTGTTGGCGTAGCACCTTCGCAGTTGACTACCTCGGGGCTGTACCGAGAGGAGCGTGCTGCCTTCTCGGCGCGCTCCGGCGAGCACAGTCCAGTTCAAACAACCCAGAGTGACCGCCTGTCCCAAGCCTGGGTGAGTGGCTACAGGATCATGCTGCCCGGCCGCCACCGAGATGACCGTTGAACAAGAAGGGAAGCGATGGACACCGATACCACCACCGCGTCGCCGACGACTCTGCGCGCGGAGATGGTCGCCAGGGTCCGCAAGTCGGGATACGCGCAGCTCAACGAAGTTGAACGGGTCCTGCTGGAGACACCACGCCACGAGTTCGTGCCCGACGCCCCGCTTACCACCGCCTACGACCCGTGGCAGGCGGTGGTCACTCATCGCTTCGAGGACGGCCGGTCGTTGTCCTGTGCGTCGGCGCCGTGGCTGGTCGCGGCGATGCTCGACCAGCTCGACGTCCGACCGGGCAACCGTGTACTGGAGATCGGTGCGGGCACCGGCTACAACGCCTGTCTTCTCGCCCAGTTGACCGGCCGCGCGGACCTGGTGACCACGATCGACATCGACCCGGACGTGACCGCGAAAGCCTCACAAGCGCTGACCGCCACCGGCTACGGCGACGTGCACGTCGTTACCGGCGATGGTGGGCTCGGCTACCCCGACCACGCGCCGTACGACCGCATGATCGCCACCGTCTCACCGTGGGACATCCCCGCCCAGTGGTGGAAACAGCTCGCGCCCGGAGGACGGTTGGTCGCCCCGCTGCGGTGGCGCGGCCAGGGACGCAGCGTCGCCTTTACCTACACCGATGGCCGCCTGGTGTCCGATTCGCTCCACCTGTGCGGCTTCGTGTACCTGGTCGGTGACGGCGAGGGCGAACTCAGCGGCTCGATCACCGCCGACGAGCTGGTGTCGCTCCACTGGGACCGCGATCAGGCCGTGGACCCCGAAGCGCTGCGCGGGGTGCTCGACCAGCCGCGTGTCACGGCTTGGTCCGGGACCACGATCGGCAGGAACGAGTCGCATGACGGGCTCTGGCTCCGCCTGACCGTGACCGACCCGCGCGTGTGCCGGATCAAGGTCCACGCCGACGTCCCGCCCGAGGTGTGCGATCCGGTCGCAGGGTGGTGGCGCATGGCGCTGGTCGAGGGCGACACGCTGGTGTACCTCACCGCCCGCCGCCTGGAATCCGACGACGAGGTGCGGTGGGAGTTGGGCGCGATCGGTCACGGCCCGGCCGCCGACGAGCTGACCGAGTACCTCTGCGACGAGATCCGATCCTGGGCGCCCGAGCGGAACCAGCACACGCCATCGCTCATCGTCTACCCGGCTGGTACCCCGGACAGCGAACTGGCGGGCCCAGCCATCGACAAGACACACAGCAGGTTCGTCCTCACCTACGACCCGGCCGGATGATCTCGTCGCCGGTCTGCGACCTCGGTGTCAGGCAGAGGCGCGGCCTGACCGTTGCCGTGGAGCGCGGCGAGGTGGTCATCCGGGGAGTGGAAGTCCCGCCGTCCGCCAGGGGCTGGCCAACAGCGCGCTGGTGTCGGATCCGAGTCGTCCGGCGAACGCCTGCGAGATCGCCGCGCCCCACAGTGCGTTGACGACCGCCGTGTCTGTGGGTGACTCGCCGACGGCGTCCTCGGCGGCTGGAACGGTCTCCCAGTACAGCGAGCGCGCCCGGAGCGGGAACCCCCACGCGATCGACGCCTCGGTGACCGCGTCACAAGCCGCTTCCCAGCGTTGCTCGTCGACTTCCGCGCACACTCGACCCATCCGGCGCACAACCCCTGCCGGCGTGGCTTCGGCATGGCGCAGGACTCGCAGCGCGGCTTGGGTGTGCGGGCCGTAGGCGTCAGTCGCGGTGTGTCGCGAGGGCAGACAGGTCTGCCGCCACGGAGCGATGAGCAATTCGTAGTCGGCGCTTCCCGTGTCGTCGTGGCCTGCCGCTGCGATCGCCAGTCCGGCGTCGAACACGGGCAGGACCACCTTATGCCAGCCGGAGTGGTCCGGTGAAGCCTGCCGGGCCAGCAGGTAGGGGTGTTGCAGCACGGCGATCGGGTCGTCGAGTTCGGCGGGCATCGGCAGGCCGAAGGTGTCCTTCCATCGGATCCACCGTGAGGCGAGCCGTCCGGCCAGCTCGGGGTCGGAGATCCGGTTGATGATCCTGTCCCGAACGGCCTGGCGATCGGAGGCGCGCTCCTCACCGAGCGAGCCCATGCGAGTGATCTGCTCGAAGGTCAGGTTGGCAATGGTCACGTCGAGCTGTCGCCATTGCTCGCCACGAGGGTGCTGGGCCAACAGCGCGCGTCCCAAGTCGTCACGACCGCGGCCCGGACCGGAGGTGCTCATCGGTTCAGGATGGCAGCCCCGATCTGCCGACGTCGGTGCAGGCTGCGTGGCCGGTGTGGCGTCAGACCACGCGGCGGCTCGACCGGCTTCCGCGCGGCGGCGAGGTCAGCGGGGCAGTGCGGGCCGCAAGACCTCTGTGGCGCGGTGATCGTGGGTGACGTAGGAGTAGGAGCATGGTGACCGCGGTGGTGTTCGACGTGGGCGAGACGTTGCTGGACGACTCGCGCGAGTGGGGTGCGTGGGCCGACTGGATCGGCGTGCCACGTCATACCTTCTCGACCGTGCTGGGTGCGGTCACCGCTGCCGGCCGGGACAACGCCGAGACGTTCCAGTACTTCAAGCCGGGATTCGACCTTGCCCGCGAACGGCGGCTACGGGAAGAGGCCGGACTGGGTGAGCACATCGAGGACAACGACCTTTACCCCGACGTCCGGCCCGGCTTGGCGCGGCTGCGGGAGCTCGGCTTGTGGGTGGGGGTGGCCGGGAACCAGACCTCCCGCGCTGCCGAGCTGCTGCGTGCGCTGGGCCTGCCGGTGGACCAGGTCGCGACGTCGGGCGATTGGGGTGTCGCCAAGCCCTCGCTCGAGTTCTTCGCGCGCGTCGCGGAGATGGTGCCCGACGGACCCGGCGAGACGGTGTACGTGGGTGACCACCGGGACAACGACGTGGTGGCGGCGAAGGCGGCGGGGTTCCGCACGGCGTTGATCAGGCGTGGCCCGTGGGGCTACCTCTGGGCTGACGACCCGCTGGTGCGTCGCGACGCCGATTGGGTGATCGACTCCCTGCACGACCTGCCCAATCTGCTGGCGCCGCACTAAACGTCCGGCCGGGCATCAACGAGCACGAGCCCAGGCGGCGAGGTCGAGCAGTCCCGTGCTCGGGGCGCTGTGAGTACGCAGCAAGGTCGACAGCGAATGGCGGACCTGGGGATGGGTGCGGGTGTGCTCGGGCGCGGCCTGGCGGGCGGCTTGCAGGCACAGGTAGGCGTCCTCGTGACGGCCGAGCGTGAGCTGGGCGCGGGCGAGGTCGATGAAGTAGTGGGAGCGACGTTCGGCGGGCAGGTTGTCGGGCGGGTGCCACGCCGCCGCCCGTTCGATGCCCAGAGGATCGCGCAGTTCGACGGCGACGGCGAGTTCGTGGATGCGTAGGGAGGCCGGCCCGAACGCGGTGCCCTGGTAAACGCCTTCGTGGACGGCGGTTGCGGCGCGGCGGGCTTCGCGCAGGTGGTCGGCGGCGCGATCGGGCTTGCCAGCCCGGCCCGCGACGACCGCGGCGCGCATGTGCAGGGCGCCGAAGGCGGCCGAGGCCGAGGCGGTGTCGAGGTCGGGTACGTGGTCGGCGGCGAGTTCGAGGGCTCTGGCGGCGGTATCCAGGTCGCCGTTGGCGAAGAAGGTCTCGGTACGCACGTACGCCACCGTGGCCAGCAGCAGTGGGTCCTCGGCGAGCTGGGCGGCCGAGCGCATCAGGTCGATCAGCCGCGCGGACAGGTCCAGGTAGCCGAACTTGAAGGCCACCCCGTCGGCGGCACGCAGCGCCAGGGTGAGCAGGGCTGCGGCGTGGCGGCGACCGGCGACGTCGCCGAGCTGGCCGGCGCGGGCGAGTTCAGTGATGAGGTCGGGCAGGCGACGGGCGAGGTTGCCGTAGCGGGACTGCAGCCGGTCGTCGCTGGCGCGGGCGATATCGCCGTGTAGATCGGTTGGAGTCCTGGTCGGCCCGTCGTCGGGCAGGTCCAGTCGGTCGAGGGCCCGGCGCAGGCGCGGGATGGCGGCGTGGATGACGTCGACCTCGGCGACGGGTTCGCGCTCGCAGTTCTCGCTGGTGAACGGCACTGGCGGAACCAGCTCGACGCTGACCGATCCTGGAGCCAGGACCGCAGCCGGGGTGGCCGTGCTGGAGCGACGGGCGGTGCGGCGCAGCAGGTCGTCCAACTCCTCGAGGGAGACCTGCAGGGCGCGAGCGAGGCCGGGCCGCTGCCACGGCTGGGGCGACTGGACGCCGCGTTCCCATCGGCCGATCGTGGTGCGCTCGACCTTGAGCGTGACGGCGAAACTTTCCTGGGTGTAACCGGCAGCCTCGCGAACCGCGGCAAGCGGAGTGAGCGCTCGTG
The DNA here is from genome assembly GCF_001905065.1 of Saccharothrix sp. CB00851. Taxonomy (NCBI): domain Bacteria; kingdom Bacillati; phylum Actinomycetota; class Actinomycetes; order Pseudonocardiales; family Pseudonocardiaceae; genus Saccharothrix; species Saccharothrix sp. CB00851. Next base: position 15,042 of record NZ_LWLC01000041.1, on the reverse strand, counting down.
CTGCCATCGCGCGTCCCTCCTGCCGGTCCCTCCATAGCGGAGGGTACTCGCCCGTTTTCGCTGCGTACGGCCGGTGTCGCCTCACCGGTGCCTCACCGCCGCCCTGTAACTGACCACCCAACTCGGGCATGGTCGGGTGCCACATTGCCGCTCCATGCACCCATTAGGGCCAGCACACGTCGAGGGCGGGAACGCCCTGGTCAGGCGGGGTGTCGCCCTGTGGACGCCTCGCAACCGCCGCACGGTCGCTCTGGTGATCAGGGCGGGCAGGGTCGTTGACTGGGTTCGTGCCTGCGGTGGTCGACCCCCGACCGGCCACCGCAGGTGGTAGTCGATGTGGCCGCCTGACACAGCGGAAAGTGAGCTTGGTTCAGTGCAGATGCACGAGGTGATGTTGCCGCAATCGCCCCTGTCGACCGCCTGGTCGCGCATGGTGGTCCGCTGATGCCGCACAAGATCACCGTCGAGCATTCGTTCGAGACCGGGCACCGGCTGCCGCACCTGGGTGGCAAATGCGTCAGCCTGCACGGCCACTCCTGGTCGGCCGCAGTAACGGTGAGCGCCCCGGAGCTGAATCCCGAGGTGACCGTCGTGGAGTTCGGCGCGCTCAAGGTCGGGCTTCGGCGGTGGATCGACGAGCACCTCGACCACGCCACGATGCTCGGCGCGCGCGACCGCCTGATCGAGCCGCTGATCGCGGAGGGCAGCCGCGTGTTCTGCTTCGGAGTCGAGCACCCGGCGGACGTAGCCGAGCAGTTCGCCTACGGGCTGCCGTGGCCGACGGTGGAGGCTGTCGCGGTCCTGCTGGGTCGGGTCGCCGAGAGTGTCTTGGCTGGCCTTCCCCGCGCGGACGGTGCGCGGGTCGAGCGGGTTCTGGTCCGCGAGACCCGGCTCAACACCGCCGTCTACGAGCCCCCGGTGCCCCGATGAACACCGCCGCGTCGGACGCAGCCGTGACGCTCGCGGTCAACGAACTGCTCGGCTTGGCCCCACCCGGCGTGCACCTTTGACATCGCCCTGTCCGTCGATCGTGAGAGCACCATGACCACCACCTCACCCGCCCTCGGCCCGCTCGTCGCCGTCTACGGCCTCGTAGGACACGACGAGCGCCTCTTGCTCGTCCGCGACTCAGGCACCACCGCACGGCGCCTGCCCGGCGGTCTCGTACCGGCCGGTGAACCCGCCGAATACGCCCTGCGGCGCATCCTTTGGCATCAAGTCAACTCTCACATCGCCCACCTGGACTTCTGCGCTGCCGTGGAGCTGCCCGGCCATCGCGGCGCAGGCGGGGAGCCCGAGGTCTATGAACTGGCGCTGCTGTTCGACGTCACCCTCACCGACCTCAGTGCGATCCAGGCTGGTCACGGCGAAGCGCACTGGGTGACCAACACCGAACTCGACCACGTCGACCTGCGTCCCACGGGGCTCGCGGAGCGCTTGCACGTCGGTGGCCTGACCGGCGAACACCCGTGGTGGCCTGCCGACTCCTGACCAGGCATCCGCCGCTCGTTCATCCGGCGCACCGTGCCGCCAGAAACAAACCCGAAGGAACCATGTCGTCGGCACTCGACCTCACCGCCGCCCTGCCGGCGGCCCACGCTGCGATCGACCTCGCGGTCGAACACGTGCTCAACCACCCTCCACGCAAGATCCGCTACAAGGGAGATCGCAATCCGGTCTCCGAAGTGGACGAGACCATCGAACACCTTGTCCGCCAACGGCTGAGCGCGCGCGGCCACGCCGAGACGGGGTTCGTGGGGGAAGAGACCGGAGCGGTCGGTAACCCGGACACCTACTGGGTGCTCGATCCCATCGACGGCACGATCAACCACCAGCACGCCAACCCGCTGTGCGCCATCGCGCTCGGCCTGGTCCACCACGACCAGCCGATCCTCGGAGTCACCGCGCTGCCTTTCCTCGGCCACCGTTACTGGGCGGTCCACGGTCACGGCGCCTACCGCGATGGCGACCCGATCAGCACCTCCACCACCGACGTCCTCAACAAGGCCCTGGTCGGGTTCAGCGACTACGGCAGTGGTGCCGACGAAGGTTTGCGGGACGTGCTGTGCGCCGCCGTGGACCGCGAGCTCACTGCACGAGCGCAAGGGCTGCGCCGGTATGGCTCCTCCGCGCTGGACCTGGTCTGGGTCGCTGACGGCACCCTCGATGCTTGCGTGCTGCTCGGCAACCACACCTGGGACACCGCGGCCGGTGCCGTCATCGCCCGCGAGGCCGGTGCGCTCGTGCTCGACGCCGATGGCAGTCCGCACTCGACCAGGTCGCGTTGCGCGATCGCGATGACGCCGGGTCTACGGGACGAGGTGTTGCCGTTCCTGCGGGTGCTGCGTGGTAGCCGCTTCTGGCCCGATCGCAACGAACCCGACGGCTTCGACCACCTGGCCGCTCCTGACGGAACCGAAGTCCTGCCGTGAACGGGAGTACGCCGTGGTGATCCTGCCGACTCAGCGCCGCTCGTCCGAAGTGCCGCTGCCCGTACCGGTCCGAGCCGCTGGCACTCCGGCGCCCAGCGTCGACCACGGCGCGCTCACGCAGTACCTGCCCAGCATCGGGGATCTCCCTGCAGCCGGGTTTCTGGCTCACCCGCTGGACGTCGACCAGGAGCGCGCCGCCGCGCTCAGGGCCGCTCTGCAAGGCCACCGCCCCGACGACGAGCATCTTGCGCTTCTGGACCGCGTCCTTTGGGCTCTGCGCCGTATCTGACCAAGAACGGGCTCCACATGACTGCCGACCGCGCCGCACGTCCGTGCCGTGAGGTGACCATTTCCGCCCACCTGGGGGCGTGGGTCGCGCCGCATCCCTCCGAACTGCCCGATCTGCGCATTCAGATGTGCGAGCAGGTGCTCCAGCCACCCCATAGCCGGGAATTCATGATGCGCGTCGTCGGCGGAAGCAGCCCGCTGATCCCGACGATCTCCGGCCCCCCCGAAGAGACGGCTGGCATCGACATCATGGGCGGAATGCTGATGGCACGCAGCGAGCAGCGACGGTTGCGCCAGGCGCAGTTGTACTGGGTCGACGAGGACATGACCTCGCTGGCGCTCGCGGCAGCGGCCACCCCGTCCCACGAGCCGGTCCGGGCCCGTCGAATGCCGGCCGAAGCGGGGCTGATGCTCTTCGCCCACCCGATCGGCAGCCACGATGTCGACCTCGCCGCAGCGTTGACCAGCCCGTGGACCACCGCGGCCCCCGACCTGGACGAGGACCTGCGGCTGACCTTTCCCGTCGTGGGCGTCTCGTGGTCGCGGTGGAGTCCGGCCGACCTCGACCTGGACGGAGCACCCGGCAGGATCCGCTGGATACCCCGCACGCCGCAGGGCGCGGCGCCCTTGACGCCCGAGTTCGACGGCGTTTGGTTGACCTTCTGGACCACGGGCAGCAAGGGCTGGGACAGCCTTCCCTTGGACCGGCCTCTGGCCATCGACAATCGCAGCGGCGGGACGCTCACCGCTGTAGACCTGGTCGCACGAGAAACTTTCGCGGGATTCGCCCGGATGCAGACCTACGACGAACTCGTCCTGCGATTCGACCAGCCACTGTCCCGCCCCGATCCGGACAACGGAAGCCAGTGGGCGCACGTGGTCTACACCGCCTGGCAGCTGATGGGACAGACCGGTAACGCCCAGCTCACCGAGACCGAAACCGTGCCCCGTCCACGTCACGGCCTCAAACGCGACAGGCGAGCCGACATCCTCGGGCCCGGCACCGTGCAGCTGGTTCGAGTGCACACCCGCCACCGGCCCTCGGCGCAGGCAAGCGCCGAGGACACGGCAGCCTCGCACGGCCGCCGCACACCGCAATGGACCCGCCGCTGGCCGGTCCGCCCTTACCGGCGCAATACCTGCCTCAACCCCCGCGCCCACGCCGACGGTGGGTGCGAACACGAGGAGCGAGTGGTGCCCGCCCACATCAAAGGGCCTGCCGACAAGCCCCTGGTCACGACGGACAGGGTGCACATCTGGGACACACCGCCTCCACCGCAACCGTGACCGTTCCACGACCTACCGAACCCTCGACGTCTGCCCACTCCAGGTCTCGGAAAGCATGATGCGCAAGCCCTTGCCTTACGGCCGTGACGATGACACCGCGGCCGAAACCTACGTGCGCGAGGCGCTGCGCCGTTCCCAGCGCGGCAACTGGCCCGCGTTGCTGGCCGACGATCGTGCGGTGCAGACCCACCGAGTGCTGCGACGCATCGAGTCCGGTGCGATCCAGACCCGTGTGCACCACCGCGAGGCGATCAAGCAGGCTGAAGCCGACCGGGACGCGGGCCTGATCAGCGCGGCACAGTACGCCGAGAAGTACCAGGAGTACGCGCAGTGGCGGGAACGGTCCGTGGTCTTCGACGCCGTCCTGCGGCAGTACCTCAACATGGCCGTCGACCAGGTCCGGGCCATCCGCAGCGATGCCGTCGCGGAGTCGCTGCGTCAGGTGCTGCTGACGTTGGCCGTCGCCGTCGAGGAGCATCGGGACGCGCACTCCGGGGAGGAGTCGCTGGCCGACACCGCGCTGTGGGCGAGGCTGCGGTTGCTGCCCTGGCCGACCGCCACGGGCGCCGAGCGGCGCGTCCTGGCCGATGCCGTGGCCACCGAGCGCGCCCGCCGCGGGCCCGCGCGCCGGGCAAGCGAGGACCCCATCCAGTTCGAGGGCTTACCGGTTTTCGGGGAAACCGTGGACGTCGTCGACCTGCTCCTCGACGTCACCGATCACACTCGGTCCGCGTGTGATCGAACCGAACTGGCCGAGCTGTGGAAGCAGCGAACCCCGGATCTCCTGGATTCCGCAGCAGCGCAGGTCACCGCCGCCAGGCAGAAAGGCAGCTATCCCTCGCACCGACTGCGCAGGGCCCTGCTGTTCCTGGAAGGACTCGACTTGATCAGCCGTGTTTCCGACGAAGGGGGCGCCGAGGTCGTGGTCACCGACCGGGCACGACTCGTCGAACTGCGCCGGCGATGGGACGAACAGCAATTCGGCCTCGACGACCTCGCGCCCTAACAGATCAGATCCGACTCGACGTGAGTTCAAGCGTGTTCTCCCTGGTCTACCGCGTCAGGGCTGCCGGTGAGGGTCAGGGTGATGTCGCCGCCCGAGGCACCCACCACGGTGACCCGGTGCGCCACGCGCGCCAGGAAGTCTCGGAAGCTGCGGCACCCGTAGTTGCGCTCGTCGAACGCCGGGTCGAGGGAAGTCATCTTGTTCTTGACCCACCCGGCGGTCGGGGTGGTGACGGTGGCCTGCTCCATGACCGTGACCAGCAGGTTCTCGGCGGTGGTGATGTCGAACTCGTCGGCGAGGTGGTCGCCCGGCTCGGGTTCGACCTGGGCGACCAGGGTGCCCCAGTACTTGTATTCCGAGCACACCGACACCAGCCGTGGGCTGGCGTTGGCCTCGGTGCCCACACCGACGACGTGCTTGCCGAACTCTCGTAGCCGCTGTACCAGCGGGGTGTAGTCGCCGTCGCCCGCGACCAGCACGAACACGCTGACCTCGGGGTGGGTGATCAGCGTTTCCATCGCGTCGACGGCCATGCGGATGTCGGCGGCGTTCTTGCGGGCGGCGCCGAAGCGGACCACCTGGATCAGGTCGACGCCGTTCATCGCCAGGTCCTGCTGATAGCGCCCGAACTGCGGGTTTGCCCAGTCCGCGTACGCGCGGCGGATGACGGCGTTGCCGTAGTCGCGGCACAGCTGGGTGATCGCCGCGTAGGGAACCGGATTGGCGCGACCGGGTAGCCCTCGGCCCGCGCCGCAGACCAGGTTCTCGAAGTCCACGTAGACCCCGACCGAGGCGTTGACCTGCTCGACTCGGCCTCCCGCCGCGAGTGCTTCCACCTCCTGCCCATCGACGGCTCCGTAGCGCGACTTGATGGCGCGACCGGCTGAGCAAGGGCCCGCTCTTTCGCCCCCAGCGGCCCAACTGACCTCGATCCGGGCCTTGCCGATACTCGGGCACCGGGGTTGAACAGCGGTTTTGCCGGTAGTTCGTCCTCGGCGACGGGTTCTGTTCCCGTCGTGGCGAGCATCGATCGGCGAGCCTGGAGAGCGTGAAAGTAAGCCAGGCCGTTGTGACCTGCGGAAACGCTGGATTCCTTTCGGTGTCACGGTCGGGCAGGCCCGTGTCGAATGAGGGCGGGCGCACGCCTGTGATCAGCGGTTTTGCGGAGTCCAGAGGGGTCCTGAGCGCGTAGTTGACACCTCGGCCGGTTCACTAGTGCAGTGAACCGGCCTGGACCAGGGTGTTCTCAGCGGAGGCGCGATCCAAGAAGTGGATTGACCAGCGCCGATACGGTCTCAGGACCGTCGAATGTAGACGGACGCGACGCCCTGACCAGGAACTTCACATGCGGCCCGGCTCGCTACAGGGCATCTGACCAGCGGAATGGGACAGGTAGGGCGTCCCTCGCGGCCACGAGGAACGCCCAACCCTTGAACCCGAAGTCCACCCGACGTCCATGAGAAGAGTGCCTTCGGAACCCGTTCGCCCTGCATACGGCCACTGGCGTGCCCGGAGAGCGCCTCCACAGTAAGTCGTACCGGGACGTTCAACGGCCTCGGCGGCGGCACATGGGACACGCCACCCCACATCGCCTGACCAGCGGCAATGGGTAGACCGTCTGCGCCAACTCCACGTTTCCCCAGGTAGACATGGGTTTTCGGCGCGTCCACCGCCCTCGTCACCCGGCGCCGAAAAGTGTGAGGCAGCCCACCTTGTGGTCGGGACATCGAATTTCGGCCCAGGTCGGTGTTGTCGCCGGAAAGTCGGTGAAGATGGTGAAGCCCTCGCGGGGCGGTGGCGGCCACCACCAGTCGGTTTGCTCCGCGATCGGGGCTTCACCGTTCACCCGACGTCCGACCCTTTGGAGAGCATTCCGATGTCCGTGCTTCCGGCACCCTTGGCGATCCTGCCTCGCACGAACTGCGGTGCGACGCCCCTCGTCCAGATCGGCACCTTCACCATCGCCGCAGCGTTCGTCGTCGTCCTCGTGTTGCTCGGTCAACCGCTCACGGGCGCGGCCGGTGTCGCGGCTTGGCTCATCACCACGGCGGTGCGACCGACGACCAGCAAGCAGGCGGCCCCTACCCGCGACGGTGCGCTGAGGTGACCACGATCGACATGCCCGAATCGAACTTCAGCCAGGGCCGATCCCGAGGCCCCGGTGCCGGCGGTGGCAGACGGCGCGATGCATGGCCGTTGCAGGCCGTGCTGAACAGCCTGTACGAGCAGCCCAAGAGCGGGCAGACCTGGACCCAGGTGCTGCTCGCCGACCGCACCGGCCTTCCACTCGGAGACGTGCATGCCGCCTTCGCGGTTTTCCCGCTGCTGGTCGAGTGGGGGGTGTACGCCACGATCCTGCGCGAGCTCGAAGCGGACGACGACGATGTCGCCGTCTGTGAGCGAACTTACCGACACCTGGCCGAACATCTTCCGCTGCGGAACGCGCTGCCGCCTGACATCGCCGCTCTTACCACCGAGGTGCTGTTCATGGACGCGTTGAAGTCGCTGAAAGGCAAGCTGCCCCTGCGTGACATCGCAGAGAAAATGCGGGAGAAGAACTCGAAACACACCTGGGAACGAACGACTCTGAGCAGATACCTACCCACGAACAACGCGGACGAGGCGCTTTGGCCTGCGCACAAAGAGCGCGTGAACGTCCTGCTGGCCGTGTTGTGCGAGCACGCCGGACGTCCCAACGACGTCAAGCACTTCTTCACGGCGTGGGAACGTCTGAACTCCGCGCGCAACCGTCACCTCCGCCCCGGCATTCCCTCACCGGTGATCCATCGCTCAGAGCAGGCCCACAACACCGACAGGACAAGTGCGCGAACAACTTCTTCGGTGAACGCCACGCTGCTCGCGGCGGTCCTGATGGCGGTCGTCGTGCTCATCGTCGCGGTCGTGGCGGCGTTCGCGTGATGACAGCTGGCCGGCGTGCCCGTGCCGTTCGACAAGTGCACGCCGATGAACAGCGCGCATGTCGAGCGCAGCGGTGACTTGGCCATCGCGCTGCCCGAGCGACGCCTCGGGCAGCGCGAGGTCATGGCTCGAAGCGGAAGCCGTAGGTCCGGTCGCCGATGGGAACGCGGCCGTAGGGCGAGGTGCGCTGGCGGCGAATGCCCGCAAGGGCCTGGTCGACAAGGACCTCGAGATCGGCGACGTTGCGTCGCTCCAAGAGCATGACGTAGTGCGTGCGCGGAGGTTTGCCTTTGGGCGGCGTCCAGTCGGAGTCGTCGTCGATGCGGAGGCAGTGCTCGATGCCGTGGCGCGGGCACGTCCAGGCGGCGGGGATCTCGGCGTCGGTCGAGAACGGCACGGTGAACTCGTGCCCTCTGCGGCACGTGAAGCGGACCTGCACCCGCGGTGCCGGCCGCGCGTCGCGATCCGGTTCGCCGGTGGGCGTTCCCAGGCGGTAGCCCCGCAAGACCCGTCTGGGCATCATGATCTCCGCTCGCGTATCGGACGGGCTGGTGTCGCGAGCCGTTCTCGTGCCCGCTGTCGCTGGGCTATGGCGCTTTGGTTTTGGTCCGGGTCGCGCCGCCACGCCCGCGCAGCACCACGCCGGACTCGGACAGGACCCTGTGCACGAAGCCGTACGAGCGGTCGGTGGCCTCGGCCAGTGCGCGGATGCTGGCGCCCTTTTCGTACTTCTTCTTCAGGTCAGCGGCCATCTTGACGCGGGCTTCCCCGGTGATCCGCTTCCCCTTGGCCGTGGTGCGTGCTGTCATGCCGGTCGCTCCTCTTCGCGGTCAGGCGGTCGGTTGGTCGAGGGCGGCTCGCCGGTCGATGACGGCGGCCTTGCTCTTGTCGGCGCCGGGGCCAGCGGCGGTGTAGTAGTCGATGGCCTGGCCGTAACGGCGGTCGGCCTCGGCCATGTCGCCGAGCGCGGCGTGGACCTCGCCGAGCACGGTGCACAGGTCGGCCAGGTAGCCAACCGAGCCGTAGTCGTGCACGGCCTGCTCGATCTCGGCCAACTCGGAGGCCGCCTCGGCGGCTTGTCCGTTCAGCGTCAGGGCCCGCGCCAGGTGCAGGACGGTGCGGGCGTAGCCGATGTCATCGCCGATGCCGCTGAACATGCTGGCCGCCAGCCGCAGGTGGTGGGCGGCGAGCCGGGCGTCGGAGATCTTGGGGTGCAGGGCGGTTTCGCCGAGGCGGCGGTGCCGCAGGGCGATGCTGCGGGCGTCGTTCATCTCCTCGGCGATGTTTAGGGACCGTTGAAGGTCCGGCAGGGCGGCGTGCGGGTCGTTGGCCTTGAGGTGGGCGCGGGCACGGGTGGACAGCGCGCCGGACTGCAGCCACGGGTCGCCGACTTCGGTAGCGCGCTCGACGGCGATGGTGCAGATGGCGACGGCGGCCTCGTGGTGGCCGAGGTTGGTCTCGCCGAAGCCCTGCCGGGTGCGGCAGACGACCTCCAGGATGTGCCCGGCGTCGGCGGCGGCGTTGGCCCCGAGGAACTGTGAGCGCACCAACTCACCGGCGGTGTAGTTGGGGCGCAGCGGGTTCCAGAGGACCTCGCCGAACTGGTACACCAGCTCCGTCCAGCCCTGGTCGGCGGCGACCTGCTGCGCGGCGAGGAGGTTGGCGCGTTCGGTGTCAACCCAGTCCAAGGCGGCCTTGGCGTCGTCGAACATGCCGGTGTCTAGGTCGACGTAGACGTCGCTGAAGCGGCGGGGGAAAGGGTTGATGACCTTGTCGGCTGCTGCTGCGCGCCGCAGGTACCACTCGATCATCCGGCGACGTACCGTCTGCCGCTCGGTCTGGTCGTCCTGGTCGGCGAGGGCTTGCACGTGCTCGCGCAGGACGTCGTGCAGCCGGTAGCGCTCGTCGCCGGTCTCGGTGACGAGGTTGGCCTCCACCAGCCGTCCGAGTCCGCGGTCGACCGCGCTGACCGCCACGTCGAGCCCGGCGGCGAGCGGCTCGGCGGTGAACTCGGCGCCGGGGTGCTCGGCCAGGCCGCGATAGAGCCGGGCGGTGGTGGCGTCAAGGTCCTCGTAGCTCATCTGCAGCACTCCTTCGACGGACAGCTCGTGCGGGTCCAAGGCGGCGGACGCCTCGGCGAGGTGGGTCAGGCGGGTGATCAGGCGCGCCGGGTCGCGCCGGGGGTAGGCGGCGATGTGGGCACCGGCGATGGTGAGGGCCAGCGGGTGCCCGTGACAGCGCGTGGCCAGGGCGTGCAGCAGCTCCTCGCCGAGAGGTTGACGGTCCTCGTCGAGCAGGCCGGCCAGGAGGATGGCGCCGGTGGTGGCGGGAAAGCAGTCGAGGTCGAGGTGGCGGAAGCCCGTGACGGCCAGTCCGGCGAGGCGGTAGCGGCTGGTGACCAGGATCGTGCCGCGCGCCGTGGCGGGTACCAGGGGCTGCACCTGCTCGGCGGAGCGGGCATTGTCGACCAGCACGGCCACCGCCTTGTCCGCAGTGACCGTCCGGTACAGCGCGACCAGCTCGGCCACCTCGCCCGGCAGGTCGTCGGCGGCGATTCCGAGCGCACGGAGCCACCCGGCGAGGACCTGCGGTGTGGCTGGCGGCGGGTGGCCGCTCCAGCCGTTGAGGTCAATGTGCAGCACGCCGTCGGGGTAGCGCTCGTGGTGCGCGTCGAGCCAACGCACCGCCAAGCCGGTCTTGCCGACCCCACCCAGGCCGGTCACCACCACGCGGGTCGGGCTCACCGTGGCCAACAGTCGGTCCAGGCGCTCCAGTTCGTCTACGCGATCGACCCAGGTACGTCCGGGCGGCGGAAGCTGCCGAGGCACCCGCCCGCGACGCTCGGAAGCCTGCAGGACGATGGTGTCGGCGGTGACCGTGCGGGCTTGCAGCACCTGGCCGTAGACCGATCCGGACACCGTGTTGATGTACTCGGCCTCGTTCACGCACGCTCCGCCGGCTCGGGACGGCGGCTAGCGAGCACGGCGTTGCCCCACAGGCACTCGCGCCGGACGAGGGTCAGGCCGTCTGGTCGCCACAAGCCGATCGGCGCTACGCCGTCCGGGTGCGGTTGCCACGGTCCCAGCAGGTCGGCGAACTGCCGCCGGCTTCGGTGGACGAGCGTGATCCCGGCCTTGGCGAGACAGTCCTCGACCGCGGCGGCCGTCTCCAGCCCGAGGACGATGCCGTCGGCGTGCGAGGCGGCCAGTAGCGAGCCGGGTGCCAGCCGCTCGTGGTACCCGGCCAAAGTGGCGGCCGGGTCTTCGGCGTCGGGCAGGCAATGCAGCACCGACCCGACCACCACGCCCACCGGGCGGGTCAAATCGAGAAGCCGAGTCGTCACGGCATGGTCGAGTACTTCCTCGACGTGCCGCAGGTCGGCCTCGATCACGCCGGTGCTCGGATCGTCCTTACGGACTATTAGCTCGAGACCGGCGACGGCTACGGGGTTGCGGTCGACATAGACGACACGGGCCTGGGGCTGCTCGGCCTGGGCGAGTTCGTGCACGTGGCGAACGCCGCCCATGCCCGCGCCCAGGTCGAGGAACTGTTCGATCCCGGCGGTGAGCATGTGCAGCACCGCGCGACGCACGAAAGCACGACTTTCGCGGACGAACACGTCGTAGCGCGGCACCAAAGCCATGATCGCGGCGGCCGTCGCGCGGTCGGAGGCGAAACTGTGCCCGCCGCCGAGCAGGTGATCATAGATCCGAGACAGCGACGGCACATTGACATCGACGGACGCGCCCCACTCGCGCGCGTCCTCCTGCGTCGCCATCACCGTGCCGTTCTCCCCGCCCCGGCTCGTACTCACGAGCCCGACTCGCCGCGCACCCTGGTCGACTCGGGCAGGCTGACGGGTAGCGATTCGCCGCTTTGCCCGAAGTCGACCGTCAATTGGTGTCGGCGATTAGACCGGCGGTAGGAAGATCCGAACCAGAGCGGGACCAGGGCGCTCATGAGGCGCTGGTGGGGCGGCACCCCGCCTGAGCACCCCTTTTACCTCGGCCATGATCACCCGCACGGGTGGCCTCGAACGCGGCAGAGCCGAGCAGCGGGTCAGTTCTCGTCGAAGTACGCCTCGGCGGCGCGGCGGATCTGCGCGAGTCGCTTCGACACAGCGCTGTGGTTGGCGTAGCCGAGCACGTCGGCGATCTCGGTCCTGCTGGTCACGCCGCTGTTGAGCAGCACGACGATCTCCCGGTTCCGGGCATCCAGCAGCGTGAGGAAGTCGTTGGTGACCAGGTTGCCCAGCACCTCGCTCTCCGGTCCCTGGACAGGGACGGTGTCGGTCAGCTCGACGAACTTCACCGTCACCTTTCGCCGCTTCCCGTGCAGCTTGCGCTCGAAGTCTTCGCGCGCGTACGACCAGTGGCTGGAGAAGTCGTCCTCGACCCGGTGGGAGCGGACCGCGTCCAGGATGCTGCGCAGCCGGCCGGTCCGGTCGGCGGCCTCCACGGTCTCGGCCACGGCGTCGCGGGCGTCGTCCTCGCCGAACCAGACCTGTCCGCCCATCCGCGGGTTGCCGGCCACGGCCCCGGCGAGCACGCTGCCGTCCTCCAGGGTGACCGGGCCGGGCGTCTTGCCCTTGTCGATCTCGGGGAAGTCCCGCAGGCGCTCTTGGATGGTGGTGGTGACGGCGGGCACCCAGAAGTCCAGGTTGTGGGCCAGCAGCCGGATCGGGTCGTCGCCTGAGAACGCCTTCATCTTCGACCCCGACACCAGGTGCGGCTACACCGTCCACGCCCAGGCGCGGGCAAGCCGTGCCTCGAAATCGGGCGGCAGGAAGTCGTCGATGCCCGACCAGTCGGCCATGAACGGCCACTGTCCGCCTCGCAGCAACGGGAGCTCGAACATGTCCAGGACGCGCTTGGGCAGCAGGTGGAACAGCGGCGCGTACTCGAAGTACCGCGCCCGTGTCCGCGGGACGAAGGTGACGTTGACGTCGCCGAGGTCGGCGATCCTGGTCATCGGCTGTGGCAGGTCGTCCAGGTCGAAGAAGCGCCGCCGGAACTGGGCTGCCTCCCACAGCATGTTCCACTGCGCGATCGCGAGGAACTCTTCGGGCGAGGTGTGGGGCGCCGGGAGCGTCACGTACTCGGGCGGAGCCGGTTCAAGCGGCCGGACCACGCCGCCGAAGATGAACCCGGCCGAGATGTTCCGCAGGCGTGGGTACTCCTCCGGGCAAGCGTCCGCCTCGGGGAGGAATACGTCATCGCGGCGCCACTCCAGCACCTCGGCAGGGGTCGGCTCCTGTTCGCCGCTCACCTCACCGTCCGCCATCTGCTGCTCCACGCGTTGACCGGTCCGCTCGTCGATCTGAGTCATACCCTCATCACGACAGTCTCCGCCGGATTCGTTCCGGACACGCCCGGTACGAGTGCTTCTTGCCTCCGGCGTGACCGACGAAGATGGCCAGGCGCGCACGGTGCATACGCACGGCGGCGAGCCACCAGATTCCAGACGAGTCGAACATATGTGCGAGCGTGGTGGTAGTTTGCCAACGTGACTCCGCCGCCTTCAACCCCCGCGCCGGACGGCGCACTGCGCTACCGAGTCGATCAGACCGGCACGACGATCGCCGTCCTTCCCGCCACCTGCAAAGGCGGACGACACATCGTCGTCCCCGGAGTCAGCAGAGCGATCTTCGCCGGAGGCGAGGTCCGCGTGGACTGCCCCGCCTGCGCAGCGACACCCGGAGTCGACGCGAGCTGGCGGTTGACCAGCAGCCACGCCAGCCCCGACCGCGCCGAGTTGGACGACCAACCCTACGGCGACCTCATCCACCGCGCGCGGGCGGCGACCGGCGCAAGGTAGGCGGGCGTGTCGTGATCAACAGCCCATTCACGCGCTGGGAGGGCGATGACATCCACGGACGCAGGCCGGTCCTCACGTCGGTGTGGGTCAATCTGGACATCCTCTTCCCACGGCCGGCGGACGCACCACGGCACGTCATCGTGACCGGACTGGACCTCACGGGCGTGGTACCCGGACGGCTTCACGGCCGCTTCCCCCGCGTGGAGGGCGACTGGTACGGGATCGTCAACTACGAGATCGGCTACGCCGACGGCCGCCGCGACAAGCTCCACCTGGTCGACCAGTTCGTTCCGTTCGCCGCGCTGCGCGAACGCAGGTAGTTCGCACGCCACCTCCTACTCGGAGCCAGTGATCGTCGGGTCTCCCGATATACTCGTGCGCGGCGGTCACGCCCGCCCGACTCCGAGCCGGAACGCCCACGCCACAGCCGGCAACCGAGGACAAGCCGTCTCCGACGCAGCGTGCTACTTGAAATCGCCTGCCAACCTTGTGGGGCGGCGTGGGAGTCCCGTTGGGGAGCGCATGATGACCAAGTCCAACAGAGCTCGCACCCGAGCAGTGCGACAGCACATGACTGAGTCCGGCACGAACTACGCGCGCGCCGCTCACGAGGTAGGCGATCCTCGCCAACCTATGCCGAACCGTACCGACTCTGTCCGCGCCCACGTTCGAGCGTTGTTGTCGGGGCAAGCCCAAGACACGCGGCGACAAGATGCTGAAATCGAGGCGTTGGAGGCTAAAGGTCATCGCATTGTCGACGGCGGCCAGACAGGGCAGGACTCATGGGAGATCCTCGACTGGCGCACCGGTGAACAACTCGCCCACGGCGACGATGGCCTTGAAGGTTACGACGCGACGACTGACCGACTCGATCCCGACGGCATGTGGTTCCACATGGACCAGATCGAGTCGGAGCCTGGACCTCGCCCCGTGACCGACGGCATTCCCAGCAGCTTGAGCGAGGTGTTGGATGACTGGATCTCCATGCGGAGTACATCCGACGAAGAGATCGCCGAATTCGTCGGCTGGTCTGCGGAGAAGGTTCGCGACCACAGGTGAGCACCAGCATGGCGAACGCGAAGTCGTGCAGGCACGATCCGCCGGAGCGACCGGCTGGACACGGGCGGCGTGAGAGCTTCCCGCGCGGCTTCTAACAGTCGGTCCTGCCAACCTGGGGCGGGCCGGTCGGTCCCGCCCCAGGTGGCCGTCACAGGTGCGAAGACAACTCGAAATGCGACTCAACTACTAGTAGCGTGTCGCTGCTTAGTTGTGATGCCAGTGGCTGGGAGGCTG
>NZ_LWLC01000040.1:0-66259 GCF_001905065.1 Saccharothrix sp. CB00851 | reverse complement strand
CGGCTGGCTCAGCCCCGACGAGTACGAAGCCGCCTGGCACACCGCCCAGACCCAGCCAGCTACCATCCCGGCGGCACCGACCGCATCCAGGTAACAACCACCTCGGGTTATCGGGGGAAGCTCAACCTGGGCTTCGCCCGATTCGCCGGTGTATCGCAGTCGGTCCCGAGGCTCCGGGCCTACAAGATAGTCGCAGAACGTTGGACCGAGGCGATGTTGTCAGCCGAAGTGGAGCTGTGGGACGTCGTAGAGGCTTGCGTTGCGGCGGCGGATGAGGGCGGGCTGCGCGACTTCGATGATCAGCATCTCGGTGAGGAATTGGACTCGTGCGTTGAGCAGGTGGCTGGTGTACCCAGCGGCACTGTGCTCTTTGAGGCCGACCGAGACGTGGATGTGGGGGTGGACCTTGCTGTCGGCTTCGTCGTAGGCGAGGGTGCCGCCGCCGAACGCTTCGACGTTGGTGAGGTGGACCTTGGACCAGACCGGTGCCTGGGGATCTTGAAGCTTGTCGCACGTGCCGACGATGTCGACTTCGCTGAAGCCGGCGATGAAGCTGGGGATGTAGGCGTGTCGGACCTGGTGCTGGTCGCAGAAGGCGGCCAGTTCGGTGAAGAAGTCGTCGCCGTGGTCGAAGGCGACACCGAAGCTGCGGCCGAGGGTGAGTTCATGGCTGCGCACGGTAGGTCCTTATCCGGTCGTGGTCGTATACGGCCAGTCGTCGGCTGTGCCGTGGCCGCCGGCTGCGGCGAACGCCGCCGTGATGGTCTTGCGATCGCAGTCAGCATCCGCGGAGAGGAGTCCGTGGAGAAGCAGGCGGGCCTTGAGTGGGTCGAGGAAGCCCGCCCGGATGAGTCCGCGCGACAGTAGATCGCGTTCGGAGCCGGGGAATGCGTAGGTCGTCGACAGCACGGATCCGGCTCCGGTGCGGGAACAGAGCACGACGGGGATGCGTGCGGCGATCTGTTCCAGATGCGTCACCCAGGTGACGGGGACGTGGCCCACACCGAACGCCGCGACGACGAGGCCGTCGAGCTGGCCGGCCAACGTGGGCAGCAGTGATCCGTCATCGCCAAGGCAGGCGGTGACGACTCCCACCCGCACGTCCCGACGGTTACCGGTGTCGGGGAGGAGTATGCGGTCGACGGGCCTGTTGACGATCTGCGGACGGCCTTCGACGAGGTAACCGAGCGGTCCCCCATCGGAGGACTTGAAGGTGGAACCGCTGGTGGTGTGGGTCTTGCGGACCCGGTGAGCAGCATGGATCTCGTCGGCGAAAACGACCAGACAGCCGAGGCCCCGCGCGATTGGGTCCGCGGCGGTCTGGATGGCGGCGAGCAGGTTGGCCGGCCCGTCAGCGCCGGCGAGGGTCGGGTTGCGCATCGCGCCGGTCACGACAACCGGCTGTGCTACGGCGTGCCGCAGATCGAGGTAGTAGGACGTCTCCTCGATGGTGTCCGTGCCCTGCGTGACCACCACACCGTCGACTCCGGCAGCACACCGGTCACGGATCTCGGCCGTCAGCGCGGCAAGGTCTTCGAAGGTCAATGACGCACCCGGCACACGGCGGAAGTCCACCACCTCGACTTCGACACCGGTGTTCGCCAGACCTGGTACGGCGGCGACCAACTGCTCCGCGGACAACGCGGGCACGACGCCGCCGCCTGTCGTCGATGTCATCGCGATCGTCCCACCCAGGCCGATGACCACGACGCGACAAGCAGGCGTGCTCGATGCTTCAGGCGACACGAGCGGTCCTCTCCGATCCGGGGGGCCGGTTGATCACCACCCTAGTCATTCCGCCCGGCGGCACTTCCGACGAACCGGCAGGCCCGTTCGAGGCCTTCCAGGGAGAGCAGGCGGCTCCGTGGTTCGGCGAGCCCAGCGGCCCCGTACTCCCCGAGCTCCGCGCAGCGTCGGGTCAACCACGTCCAGTCCAGCTGTAGGTACTCGGCCAGCTCGCGCAAGCGTTCATGAGCTGTCGCGCCTCGGGCCATCGAATGCGCGCGGGCGTAGTTCAACGCGTCGTGGAACTCGCGCAGCTTGGGACGGTGGTCGGTGATGTCGACCTGCCAGATGCCGTCGGCACCCATCCAGTTGGCCACCACCGCGCGACGCCGGTCAGCCACGAACCCGTCCAACGAGCCGTACTCGGGGTCGACGACGACGTCCACCTGGATGTCGAACGACTCCATCAACGCCACGGCAAGCAGCAGGAGCACCCGTTCAGGGCGGCTCGACCCTGTGACGGCCGTGTTCGGGACGCAGAACGTCCTCCTCAAGTCGGCCTGATTCGTCGCGGTTCTCCGCAAGTAGTCGAACTTGTGGGCGAAGAACAGCCACGTGCTCGCCTCCTCGCCGCGTTGCTCACGGGTCCAGAAAACCGGCGCTTCGGAGAGCGAGTCGGCGTGGCGAAGGATGTGCTGGGCGCAGAAGTTCGAACCGAGCCACATCCGCGATACCGGGGCGAGGTCGGCCGCCAGGTCACGTCCCCCCACTGATCTCGGTAGATCTTCGAAGATCGCCAGATGAGCGCTGGCCTCGGCGAGTGCTGCGTCGTCATCCAGGAGCGCTTCGTCAAGGTTCGCCACTGACCACAGGACCGCCATCGCGAGATCGTCGATCAGGTATGCGCGTGACATGAGCAGTTTGGTGCCAGGCGATGCGTTGGCCAGACGACGGCGCGCCTGGCGGGAGTCCAGACCGTACAGTGCCGGTCCTTCGTCCGATTCCACCACGCCGACGACGAGGCCTCGTCGAGGACGCCGAACGAACGGATCGTCTGCGAAACCCAGTGGGACCCTGCTGATCACTCGCTCGTCGATGTCGGCAGGAAAGGCCTTCACATCGATCGAGGCACCCAGGAAGAATCGTCCTGCGCCGCAGGCAAGCACCGTATCGCCGAACACAGACGAGGAAACACCGGCGGAGTCCAGGACAGACTGCGATGAGCCGGGGACTTTGACCGCCTCGATCGACCCACTGCCGCGGCGGCGCCTCTGCTGCTCAGCTCGGGCTCGCTCACGAAGTGCAAGGAGCTCACCACGCGCGTCGAGGGCTTCGTCGATAGCCTTCACCACCTCAAGCGACGGCAGGTTGTGGCCCGGCCTCTCGGCAAGGGACACGTACTGGCGTGTATAGCCGATCCGCTGAGCAAGTTGCGGCTGGCTCAGTTTGGCGTCGTTCCGACGCCGCTTGATCTCTTCAGCGAGCAGCGTCGCGGGAGGAGGCGCCTCGTCGTAGGCCCGGTCATCGCTCACGGTCGACTCCACTGCACCAGGGGGCAAATAGAGGGCAAATGCTCGGCGTAATCAATTTGCCCCGTTCCGTAATCATAGCTGGTCCGGGTCGAATGTCCCCAGGGTGATTCGGGGTGATTACGGGAGGCAGGTGCAGTCGTGCGACCGGTGGTTCGAGGTGAGCGCGTCCGCAGGTCGGGTCTTCGGCTGCTCAGCACGGTGGAGCGGGTGCGGTTGCGGCCGGAGTTGCTGGAGGTGGTCGAGTACCGCAAATCGGGGTTGAGCCTGAACTGGATCATCGGGTGCCCGTTGAACTGCGGGTACTGCGTGCGGCACCTGTTCGACAACTACGGGATGAAGGTGCCGGTGGCATTGATGGGTGAGGAGGAGGCGGTCGCGTTGCTGACCGGGCATCGGTTCTTCCAGCCGCACGTGACGCCGATCCAGCTGCTCAACCGGGCGACGGACCCGATGCTGCCCGCGGTGAAGCCGCACCTGTTCCGGTTGTTGCGGCTGCTGGACGAGCAGGGGCTGACCAACCACGTGCTGGTGATCACCCGGTGGCGGGTGGAGCCGGAGGACTGTGCCGCGCTCAACGCGTTGCGGAACCTGAAGGTGACGCTGTTGGTCACCCATTCGGGTATCGACGATCCACGGATCGAGCCGGTGAACTCGGCCATCGCCGCGACGTCGTTGCGCACGGCGTTCGAGCACGCCGACCGGTACCGGGTGGTGTTGTACTGGCGGCCGATCGTGCCCGGCCTCAACGACACCGACGCCCACCTCGACCACGCCCTGGACCTGGGCCGGTCCGCGCATGCGACGGTGTTCACCGGTCTGTTCTACCGCGACCAGATCCGCGACTACTACCGCGCCCAAGGCCTGCCCGAACCGTACGAGGAGGGGGCGCGCCGCAAGGTGTTCCCGCAACGGTTGGAGCGACGCATCCTGACCGCCGCCGCACGCCACCCGGACGGGGCGGTGTTGTTCCGCAAGACCTCCTGCGCGGTGGCATACGCGCACGGCGTGGCGGACTACAACGGCCACTACGGCATCCGCGAGTTGTGCGACATCTGCCCGGCCTCGCAGCTCGGCCGGTGCGCGACCGAGTGGGCCCCGCCGGACCCGAACACGGCCGCCGCGCTGGCGGCCGAGCTGGGCGGCGGCTGGTCGCGATCACCGACCGGGCCGTGGTCGTGGACGGCTTGGACGAGCAGGCCCGCTATCTCATGCAGCACAGTTTCGGCTTCCAGGTCCACGACGTGACCAAGCCGCACCACCCGCACCGTCACGGCCGCGCCGACATCGGCTGGCCCACCACCGTGGAGGCATCATGACAGCCCCGCCACCCGCCGCACCGTTGCCCGACGTGCTGGAAGGCCACCCGTTGGTGCTGGTCGACGTCGAGGGCAACGGCGGCCGGCCGCCGCAGATCGTGGAGATCGCCGTCCTGCCCGTCGACGGGACGGTCACCGGACGCGACCTGCGCAGCTGGCTGGTACGCCCCTCCGTGCCCATCACGCCGTTCGCCCACCGCATCCACGGCATCGGCAACGACGAGGTCGAACGCAAACCCCACTGGCACGGCGTCTCCCACGAAATCCAGCCGGCGCTGACCGGCCGCACCCTGGTCGCGCACAACGCGGGCACCGAGTACCGGGTGCTGAGCGCGCACCTGCCCGGCTGGCAGCCGCCGATGGTGCTGGACACCCTCAAACTCGCCAAACACGTCTGGCCCGACCTGCCCGGGTACAGCCTCGACACGCTCGTGACCCACGCCGACCTGGACACCACTGGCATCAGTGATCAGCGCCCGCACCGCGCAGGCTACGACACCTGGTGCGCCTGGTTGCTCTTCCGCACCCTCGTCGACCAAGCCGGCCTGGATTGGGACGACCTGGTCCGCGTCGCCGCCCACGCCGACTTCCAGCACGACCACGCGCAGGACGGATTGTGGTGACCGGCGAAGTGGAGAAACAGGTCGCAGTCGCGGTGCTGGGCGCCCACTCGACCGGCAAGAGCACCTTCCTCGCCCGACTCGCCCACAGGCTGCGCCGCGAGCACGTTCAGGTCTCCACGGTCGCCGACCTGGGCGAGCAGGCCCAACGCATCGGGCTGCCGATCCTGCGCAACCACACCTGGGCCTCCACCCTGTGGATCATCACCAGGGGCATCAGCGAGGAACTCGAAGCCTGGATGCACGCCGACGTCGTCCTGGTCGACCGCCCCGTCCCCGACGCACTGGGCTATTACCGCGCGGCCCTCGCCTACCGCGGTGAACAACCGGATCCCCGCGTGCAGGCACGCCTGGAAGCCCTCGTCCGCGATCACAGCACGACCTACGACCTGCTCTACCGCACCACCCTGGACCCCGAAATCCCGCTGGGCGACAACAAACACCGCGACCCCGACCAGACCTTCAGACAACTGGCCGACCACCATGTCGCCGCGGTCCTGCACGACCTCGGCCTGCCACACCGACTGCTGCCCTTCGGCGACCACGACCAAGCACTCGACGACACCCTGGACTTCATCATGAGCAGGCTTTCCAGAGCGGAGTACGACACATCCTGATCACCTCGTCGGCCGTGACACCCCGGTTCCGCCGCGTCGTTGGAGTTGGGTCCGGCACGCGGCCTGAATCGCCTGAAGCGTCGCCGTTGGCACCAACCCACGATCACCGGGAGGAGCATGTCATGACTCAACACCGGAAAGGGAACGTCGTGCTGCGCCTGCTCATTCGCATGGGGTGGCAACAGGATCCCGCCTTGTGGACCGTCCGTTGCCGAGACCGGGACGGCCGACGTGCACGACTGGCGATCCGCTTGGCCGCAACGGGTATCTCGATCGACGGCACCCACGCCGATCAGTTGGTCCTGACACCTCTTGAAGTCGGCAGGCTGCGAGCTGCTCTCCGACAGGCACTGCTCGCATTCGACAGGCTCGCGGGCTGCGACACACAGCCCGAACACACCGTCACCGCACCGCCGAAGTCCACCAAACCGCTGGACCGCGTACGGGTCCGTCTTTCCACCCGGCCCACGGTGTCGGCGATCCGCGCCGGGCTCGCCGCGCCACCGACTCCTGACGTCCAGGAGACGAGCGATGAACAACTCCGCACCAGGCCTCGCCGATTCGTGGCTTGAGCCGTTGCCACGACACCGCCCGCGGCCATTGCCGGTACCGCCAGACCCGGGCATGGCCCGGATCGCCACGGCGCGCTGTATCCGGAGAGGCCGTGCCCACCGGAACGAAACAGCCTGACGCCGGTTCCACCACCTGAACCACCCGGCCCGGTTTGCACGCCGCTCGCCCACGCGGATCACGCCACCCCCACGTGACCGCCGTGCGCAGAGCGCCGAACCGACGCCGGTCGCCGGGGCGGCAGGTTCCGCGCAACAAGTTCGGGCCCTCGCCGCGAGACCGGACGACATCACCAGAAGCCCGCTTCAACGGTTTCCGTGACCAACCATCCCCCGGCACGAAGCAGCTGGCCGACAGCTTCACCGCGGCCGGCTACGCCGTGACCCTGCCTCACCACGTTGACCGCGAGCTCGGCGTCCTGATCGTCAGCGAGGCCGCACCGTTCGAATACGACTTCTACCGCGACCTCACCCGCTACCACACGCCCACGCCACCCCCGACCTAGCCGACAACTCCTGACCTGCGCCTGCCTCCATGACACCCGCATGCCGCAAGCAGACGGCACCCGGCTCACCGACCACTCCGGACTCGCCGTCACCTTGAACCTCAACCCCGCCACCAGGCTGCTAACGTCCGACCCCACCACGGTGGCCACCCAGCACGACGAACCCGAATTCACCCTCTTTAGCCGCCCCACCGGCCACCGCTGCCCCGACCGCCACAGCCCGAGGGACACCGCACGGATGGCCGGCACCCCCAGCACCACCCCACGCATCGGCGCACGCGTACTCCTGCTCGACCCCGCTGACCGGGTCCTGCTCATCCACGCCCGCGACCCCGACCAACCCGACCACCACTGGTGGGAACTACCCGGCGGCGGCCTCGACCCCAACGAAACCCCCACCGACGCCGCCCGCCGCGAGCTCACCGAGGAAACCGGCATCCACCACATCACCCTCGGCCCCAAACTCTGGATCCGCGAAAGCCGCTTCCACTACCGCGGCCGACAGCACCACCGCATCGACCACGTCTACCTCGCCCGTACCACCACGACCACACCCCAGGTCCCACTCAAACCGACCGAGAACGAGAAACTCGGCCTTATCGAGCGCCGCTGGCGCACCCTTGACGACCTCACCCACTGCACCGACAAACTTCTCCCCGCCCAACTGCCCGACCTGCTGCGACAAGTCCTCGACGGCCGCCTCCCCGCCACCCCGCTCGTCCTCACCGGCTGACGACCCCACCAGGTGCCCCACCTACGACCGTCGAGGCGTGGACTCGGGTTCGTCACCGAGACGGAGGGAGGTCAGGAACGCGACCGCAGCCCGATGCACCGGCTCGTCCGGTGGCACGACCTCCAACAGTGCGACGAGCGCGAGCATGCGGTCCTTGTCGACCGCCTCGAAGTACCGGATGAGGTAGGTGTTCCAGCGGCTGTCCACCCGCAGCAGCACATCACCCCCGCAGAGTGCGTCCACCAGCACCGGCATCCCGTCGTGCTCCTCGACCCGCCAAGCCGGCAACGGCGCCACCAGACGCCGGAACCGATCGACCATCCGCTCGTACTCGTGCCGCTCCACGCGACCACCCCTCGATCACCGACCACCCACCCACACCTCATAGGCAGGGGTTCGATTCCACGTCAAGATGAATCACACACCGTGCCCACCCTGTCGGCTTGTCAGCGGGTGGGATGATGAACGTCCGCCGGGTCGAGGTCGTGGCACAGGCCGCGCCAGGACGGGTGGCGGAGCCGGTGGTCGGTGGTCCAGTGGCGGAACTCGACCTCACCGACGAGCACCGGCTCGACCCACCGCGCGTCCCGGGCGAACTCGCGCGGGACCGGCGTGCCGAAGGGACTGGTGGAGCGCCGCAGCCCTTCCAACCTCCGCTGCATGTCCACCAGAGACTTGTCAGTGAAGCCAGTGCCGACGTGTCCGACGTAGACCAACCCGACCTCGTCGTACGCACCCAGCAACAGCGACCCCACCGTGCCCGAGCGCCGCCCCTGACCCGGCTTCCACCCACCGACGACAACCTCGTGGGACCGACGCAGCGGCGTCCTGATCCACGCGGGAGACCGTCGACCCGGCTCGTAGCGCGACGCAGCGCGTTTACTGACGATGCCTTCAAGGCCGTGCTGCTCCGCGACATGAAGGATCGTCGCGGGCTCGGTGTCGGGGAAGCTCGGCGGGACCTGGATCGGATGTTCACCGGGCAGTTGCAGCGCGGTGAGCATCGCCCGCCGCTCGTGATACGGCAGGTGCTGCGTCGACCGCCCATCCAGGACCAGCAGATCGAACACGTAGTAGGCGACCGGTGCGACGCGCAACGCCCGGACACCCACGGTGCTGCGAGTGCGACGCTGCAGCAGCCCGAAGTCAGGGCGCTGGTCGGGCCCGAGGGCAACAATCTCGCCGTCGAGCACCACCGTTCGCCCGTGCAGCAGCTCCGGCAGAACCCGCAGCTCCGGGAACCGGTCGATCAACTCCAACTGGTTGCGGCTGAGCATCCGCACCCGGTCCCCCTGACAGTACGCCACGCCGCGGTAGCCGTCCCACTTGAACTCGACCGCCCACCCTGGGCCTGCGGGAGGTTCACCGAGGGTGGCAAGCATCGGCGCGATGATCGGCTGATCAGCAGGAACAGCGGCAGCGCGTCCCACCTCGACCACCTCCAGCACCGGCAGGTATTCATCGTCACCGGGAATCAGGTGGAGCGCGATCGCACAGACGACAGGCAGCCACCTGCACCACATTCACACGACTGGCGAGCAACAATGCCGACAAGATCATCATGACGTGACCGGCCCCTACATCGATGCGATCAGGTCCGAGAAGGACTGTTACCAGCAGGCGGATCACGTCGGGGCCCACGAGGGAACACCCCCGATCGCCTTCACGACAGCCAGCATCGCCGCCAACGAGGGACAAGACACGGCCCTGTACGAGCTCGCCTACCGTCTACCCTCGTCGGTGACGTGAACCAGAACCCGACGTGGCCTCGGCCCGCCCCCGCTTCGACCTGCATGATCACCCGACACACGCACCTATCGCCGCTGCGCCTGGGTGCCAGCGTTGCGCTGGCGCAACGGTCAGAACGGCTCCTCCTCCAACTCCGACAGCCGACGTATTGCCGTCTTTTCCGGCATCAGGTGCCGCATCCGGGAGGGGAGAGGCCCAGTCCGGATTCGTCGCGCGAGCTCGTTCATGACGAGGGCGAACCATGGCAGGTAGATGCGAATAGTCCTCATGAGTCACACGTTCGAGTGAACGACGCGGGTTGCGTGTAACGCAATGCGACTGAACATCGAAGATCGAGACATCCCATCTGACAGGTTGTACTCGACCGTGAGACGAGTGCTGACCGAATGCTCTCAGGAGTCCATGTGCGACTTGCCGCAGTGGAGGCTCGCAACTTCCGCTCACTCCGCTACGTAACGGTGCCGCTACGCGAGCGTCTGACCGTCGTGATCGGAGAGAACAACGCTGGTAAGTCGAATCTGTTGGATGCGATCCGTCTGCTGACCGACCCGCTCGACGGCCGCAGGGACCGGTACTGGGATGTCGACGACGTCTCCAGGATTCCCGACGCCGCAGCCGCCGAGTTGGCCGCCAGGTACGTCATGACGTCGCCCGAACAGCTGGGAACCTACAGCCAGGGAGTCCTCGCCGACTCGTCCACGGTCCGCTATCAGGTGACGTACACGCCTCCGGTCGGGACCGAGACTCGAGGCCGGACCACGTGGGTCGCCGGTCAGGAGACGTCCAGCGATCGCGACCCCGAACCCGAGGCCCGCGAGCGATTGCGGCATGTCTACCTGCCACCGCTGCGCGATGCCCAGCGAGAGCTGAACTCGGGTTCGGGCAGCCGGTTGCGCATCGTGCTGCGCTACCTGTTGGCCGAGCACAACGTCAGCGAGACAGACTTCGTCAACACCGTCAAGGACAAGCTGGCCAGTCTCCGGAAGGATCCGGTGTCCGGCGAGGTGCTGAAGGGCGTCGAGCAGGCGGTGAGGGCTCCGCTGGCCGACGTGTCGGCGGGCGCCAGTCCCCAGGATTCCGACGTCTCGTTCGTCGACCCGGACCTGCTGTCCATCGCGCGATCGCTGCGTATCCGGATGAACGATCACGGTCTCGACCCCAGGAACATCGCGGACTCGGGACTGGGTTACGCGAACCTGCTGTTCATCGCCACCGTCGTGGCGGAGTTGCGCGCAGCCCAGGACCACGACCTGACGGTGTTCCTCGTAGAGGAACCCGAGGCACACCTGCACCCGCAACTCCAAGCCCTGCTGCTGGAGTACCTGCGTGACGCCGCTGAGGCGTCGACCGCCCGGACCGACACCTTCGGATACGCCGGGCGCATCCAGGTGGTCGTGACGACGCACTCCCCTCTCGTCGCCGCCTCGGCCGACATCGAGGACCTGGTGGTGATCAAACGCCATCCGCTTTTGTCTCGGGACAAGCACGCGTTCATCGTCGACCGATCGGCGCCTTCACAACCCGAGCCTTCGGTTCCGGGCAGAGACGAGAGCCTTTACGAGACCAAGGCGATCCCGCTGGCTTCGTTGGAGCTGAACGGTGGCGAGGGCAAGCTCAAGCGCTACCTCGACGCGACCCGCAGTGCCATGTTGTTCGGCCCGCGCGTCGTCCTGGTCGAAGGCATAGCCGAAGCTCTGCTCGTGCCCGCCTTCGCACGCCAGGTCCTGCGCCGTCCTCCGACCACGCCGCTCTTCCAGACCGCCCGCAACCTGGGCGCTTCGGAGCCGAAGCGGGACGACCATGACGATCGGGCGAGCTGGGCACGATTCGTCGGCACCACGATCGTCGCGATCGACGGTGTCGACTTCGAGCCCTACATCCGGGTGCTGCTCACTCCTCACGAAGGCGGCCGGGTCGCCGAGCAGGTCGCCGTCATCACCGACGACGACCCCGCGGCACCCGGTGATCGACGCATCGCGTTGACCAAGCTCGCGGTCGAACTGGAGGCCGAGGACAGGCTCCAGGTCTTCGTGGCACATCCGACCCTGGAACCGGAACTCCTGCGTGCCGGCTCCGCCAACGACGCGGTGATCAGGGATGCCTACATGCGGCAGCGTCCCCGCGCGGGCAAGGACGACTGGGAACGGATCGACGCTCTGGCAACCAGCTCCGAGAGGATCACGGCGTTTCAGCGGGAGTTCGCACAGCACAAGCTGCGCAAGGGCGACTTCGCCCAGGCGGTGGCCGAGTTGAGCACCACGAGTCCCGAATTCGTGGTGCCGGAGTACTTGAAGGCTGCGATCACCTGGATCTCCGAGGCACACGCGTGACGACCATCGAGGCAAGGCGAAAGCAGGCCCTGCTCCGGCAGAAGGACGCCATCGAACGACCGGCCCCGCTGTACGTCCAGGCATGTCCCGGAGCCGGCAAGACCAAGGTCATCGTGGAACGGCACCTGTCCGGTGGCGCCATGCGCGGCAGGCGCGGACGTGCTGTCGTCTCGTTCACCAACGTGGCATGCGACGAGGTCGTCCGACGGTGCCGTGAGGCAAGGCGTGACGACCTCCTCGCGTTCCCCAACTTCATCGGCACCATCGACACCTTCCTGTGGCGCTACCTCGTCCGCCCCTTCCTGCCTGGAGGAAAAGTCTGGGAGCGGCTCGACTCGTGGGACCGGATCAACGCGAAAGTCGACATCCCGGGCGAACCCAGGTACCGGCCCCGGCTGAGCGACTTCCAGTTCAGCCGCGACGAATCCGCGACCGCCTGCACGGCCCGACTTCAACCTTCCAAGAACTTCACCCTCTACCGAGCGCTGAAGAAGCAAGGACTGCTCGACGCCGCAGAGAAGGCAGCGCTCAAGACCCGCAAGAGGTACATCGACCTCGGATACGTCACCGGCCACGAGGTTCGCATCCTCGCCCTGCACGCGATTAACAAACCCGACGTTCACCCCATCGCCACGCTGTCCACGAGGTTCACCGAAGTGGTCATCGACGAGGCACAGGACTGCTCGCACATCGACCTGGCGATCTTCGCCAAGCTCCGTGACACCGGGCTTCCGCTGGTGTTCGTCTGCGACCCCGATCAAGCGATCTACGAGTTCCGGGGCGCGCGACCGGACAAGGTACGCGACTTCGGCATCACGCTCGGTTCTCGCGTCGACCTCACGGGCAACTGGCGCAGCAGCAGCGCCATCTGCAACCTGGCGGCCACACTGCGGCCCACACGATTCGCACGACCACCCGACGATCCCATCGGCCGACACCACGACGAGCCCGCCGGCATCGTGCTGGTGAAGACGGGCAACGGCACGCTCGACCACGCCCTCGCCGTCTTCACCGACCGCGCCGACGCCATGGGCGTCCCGACCGACAACCGACTCGTTCTCGCCCACTCCGCGGCCAACCTCCCCCGACAAGCCGGCCCGACAGGCAACCCGCCCGACACCCCGGCAGCACGCGTCGCCTGGGCCGCCACCATCCTCTCCGCCCCGCACCAAGGCCGACGCCGTCGCGACAGCGCCTACGGCATCCTTGAACGGTGCCTGCTGGACTACTGGTACGCCCATACCGACGGGAAGAGCACCAAGAGCCTGTGCGACCGACTCGGCATCGACAACCAGACACTCCGATCCACCGCCGCCAGGTTCGCAACCGCCCTACCCGACCTGGACCAGGGAACCTTCGGGAACTGGTGCACCGCGGTCAACAAACTGCTCAAGCACCATCCACCACAACCGGACATCGTTCGCCAGGACAACCGTGGGTCACTTCGCCCAAGTCCAGCACTGAAATCGGAGACCGCGCGTGAAGCGGGAGGAGCATCGTCTAACAGCAAGTCCGAGCCAATCCGCACCTCTCTGATCCACCAGGTCAAGGGTGAGGAAGCCGACGCCGTCCTCGTCATCGTGCCACCGAAGGACAAGCGCACGGATGCCGTGATCGACGCATGGATCTCCGGTGTACACGAAGACCACGTCGCCGAGAGCCTGCGAGTGTTGTACGTCGCCGCGACCCGAGCCCGTCGACTCCTCGCCATCGCATTGCCCGAGTCTGCTCACGACCGCATCGCAGCGCATCTCAAGGACAACAACGTGCCCGTCGACCTCGACATCGTATAGACCCGAACTCAGAACAAGTACCGACTGACAACGACAGTGCTGTGACGATGTAACGACGCAGCCAACCACAATCCATCGTCATTAACATCAATCACGTCTCAGAGAAAACCAGGTCCATACCCAAGCAGGGGGTCCAAGCGAAGACGCCACGATGCTGGTTCCCGTTTACCCATTCAACGATTGGCATTTGGTGGGAACCCATTGCTTGTGGGGGAGGGAGTCACGGCAGGAACGTCACAGCACTCGGCTGAGGTGCGTGAGCGAGCGGTGCGACTGACCCAAGAGCAGGTTCGAACTTCTTGATCAAGCCGAGCAATCGGCACCCTTGGTCGCGCTGTTGAACTCGACGCGCAGTGCAATGGCGAAGTCGGGATCTCGGTCGGCGGCAACCGCAATCTCGGACCGCGCCGCGGCATCATCCTGCGGCGGGTACCGTCATCGTGAACTCGCCGGACAGCGGTCCGTCGGCCTGCGCCGCCGCGACGGTGACGTCGTCGGCCAACGTGCGCCACCAGCGCTGCGCGGCGGAGTGGTTGGCCTTCTCCACCACGCCCTTGCGGTTGCCCCGCCGAGGCGGACAGACCACCGACCGGACTCCATAGTGCTTGGCCACCTGGGCGAACGCCGCCGTGATCCGTCCCGACGCCGGCGAACAAACCGTGGCCATCCGGTCGAACCGCCAGACCCGGGTCACCCCGCCCAGCTTGCGCACCAACGCGTCCAGCGCCTCGACCAGGTGCGGGAAGTCCTCCGCCTCGGCCAGCACCGCCCGCCACCGACCCGAGTGCGCCACCGCCCCGACCAGCAGATGCGCGTGCCTCCCGAGTCCCCAGGCGGCGGGCGGGTCGGGCAGCTCGACCCAGTCCCACTGAGTCTCCTCGCCCGCCGGGTGGGTGATGATCGCGACGTCACGACCCCTGGTCGCCTGGCAGGGTTCACAGTGCGGTCGCAGCCGGTGACGGCGCAACGCCCGGGTGAAGGTGGAATACCCGCCGCCGTAACCCAACTCGGTGATCTCGTCGAGCAGCGTCGAGGCCCACAGATGCGGATCGTCGACCAACCGCGCCCGGCAGTACGCCACGAACGGCTCGAACGGGTCCGCCGTCGACCGCCGCCGGCGCCCTGGGACTACCTCGCCCGCCAGGTAACGCCGGATCGTCTTGCGGTCCCGCTTCAGGTGACGGGCGATCGCCGAGATCGACCAACCCTGCTCGCGCAGCGCCTGCGCCTCCACGTCCTCCTCCAGCGAGAGCATCCAACCTCCAGCCGAACGGTCCACGGTGACCAACACCAAGACCGTCGTCCGGAAGCAACTGACCAGCGCAAACGACGCGCCGGAAGGACACCCGACTGGGGAACTAACAAGAGCGGGGCTGGCCCATTTCAGAGAGCACCATCAGGCTCGGCTACCAGATCTCCACCGTGGCGCAGCAGCAGTCCTACGGGGCGCTGGCCCGTCGCGAGGGCAACGGTCGGCTCCCTGGCCCGACCTCTCGCTCCGCGCCATGAACGCGCTGCAGTCGACGGCCGTTACGTCGACGACGCCCCGACCGTATTCAACCGGCCTTACGCGGGCTGACGAACACCCTCGACACGGCCGGTGCGGACCCGGTCGGGTTCGCACCGGGACCGACCTGGCTGCCCGATATGTTGACCGGATGAGGCGGGTCCACGAAGACGACGACCACTGGCCCGAGTTCGGCACGCTGACCGTGCGCGACACCTGGCTCGGCGACGGAGGGGACGGCCCTTTCGAGCAGCACGCCTCACGCGTCCAGCCGTGCGGGACGATCGCGCGCACCGGGCACGGCTGGTTAGAGGCGGCCGCCGGGGACGGGCCGGTAGCGGTGCGCATGGAGCTGCACGACAGCACGCCGCCCGAAGACACCGCCGAGTGGGAGGACGTGGTCGAGATCCCTTACCGGAGCCGGTCCGGGGCGGTCGGCCTGACCTACGTAACGGGTGGACCGGGGGACGAGCACCTCCGGTTGGCGGGGCCGGGTCTGTACCGGGTGCGGGTGTGCGCGGGCCCCTCGGCGGACGAGGAGGTCGAGGCGGTGTGGCGGCTGTGCTTCTGGCCGGTGGCCGAGGTCGAACCGCCGCGGTGGTCGGCACGCGCCCGGCCCGCCGTGCCGGTGGGCGACGGTGGTTGGCGGCACCTGTTCGGCTACCACGTCACCGATCTGCTGTTCGCCGCGTGGGCGGCGCGGGACGCGGACGGCGTCACCACCATCGACGCGGTACGGCAGTGGGGGAAACGGCACCACCGGGGCGCGGGGTGGCTGGACGGACCGTTACCCGAGCCGGTGCACCGCGAACTCGACCCCGTCGACGTCGCCGCCCAGTTGGGCGTGCCCGCACCGACGTCGCTGCGCGACCTGTTGCCCGTGTTCGCCGCCGCCGGGCTGCTCGTCGCCGACGGGGACGGCTACCGGTGGCCCGAAGTCGAGCCCAAGGCGAAGGACGTGCTGGACCTGTCGCCCGCGCGCCGCGCCGACCTGGTGCTGCGGGAGGAGCTGGACCGGTTCCGGTCCTTCGCCTCGGACCTGGTGTCGGTCGCCTTGTGGGGAGGTGCCCGGCAGACGGTCCCCGGGCTGGCGGCGCGCACGCTGGTGACCGAGGACGACGTGCGCGCCACGCTGGACTGGGCCGTGCGACACGCGCTGCTGGCCGTCGACGAGAAGCTGATCCGGGACCTGGCCACGTTGCGGTTCCTGGACGACGCCTCCAACGTCCTGCTGGTCGGCCCGCCGGGAGTCGGGAAGACCATGCTGGCCACCGCGCTCGCGCGGGGCGCGGCCGAGGCCGGCAACCGGGTCTACTTCACCACCGCGGCCGACCTGGCCGCCCGTTGCCACAAGGCCGCCGTCGAAGGGCGCTGGTCCTACTGCATGCGCTTCTTCGCAGGCCCCAAACTGCTGGTGATCGACGAGCTGGGCTATCTCCCGTTGCCCGGCGACGGGGCCTCGGCGTTGTTCCAGGTGATCAACCAGCGCTACCTGAAAAGCTCGACGATCTGGACCACGAACGTCGGGATTGCCGACTGGGCAACGGCTTTCGGTGACGCCACCGTCGCCGCCGCGATGCTCGACAGACTACTCCACCGCGCCGCCGTGGTCGGCATCGACGGACCTTCCTACCGGCTGCGTTCCCACCAGTCCACTTCGGACAAACTACGCAAGGCGGTGAACCATGCCGGCTGAGCCCGTCACCAAGACCTGCCCCATCTGCTGGGAGACCTTCACCGCCACCGGCCGCCAGGCCCGTCACCGCGTCTACTGCTCCAAGCGCTGCAAGAGCACAGCCGCCGGTCGACGCGAACGCGGCGAGTTCGTCCCCGAAACACGAGTCGTCGGTGGCGGCCCGACGCCGGCGGGCACACCCATGCAGCCAGCGCTCGTCGAACACCTCCCACAACCTGCCGCGCACCGCGAATGCCCCCACTGCGGCGGACCCGTCACCATCGTCGCCCTGCTCACGACACCCGAGGCAGCTCGGCCCCAGATGCCCATCGCAGCACCCGATGGAGTGATCCCACTCCGTCGCTGATCGCGGTTACGCTCCAACCGCCGGCTGGGGAACTTCACAGAACATGGCTGGCCCTTTTCGCAGAGCGCCATCAAGCCCGCTGACCGTGAGGACCGGCACGCGCAGGTCACCTGTGAACACGATTCCCTGGACGTTGCGACACGGCAGGAGGGTCCGCAGCGACGCGGGGAGCCGCGGCCAACCGTCCGAGGTCGGCACGCAGGCCCAACCGGGATCGGGCGTACAGCCGCACGACGGCTACCTGACCGGGTTCGGCCGACGCAAGTTGCTGGCCGTCGTCGCAACCCCCCGTGTTCCAAAAGGGGTTCCCACCCGCCGACTGTTCGAGGGCACACCTGCCGCTCATCGCCTGCCCGATCGCGCTCGCGTCCGCCATCTGCCAGTTGCCGGGTTGAGGGCTCGCGGCGGACTGTAAGACAGCGGACCACCCACCAACCCCTGATACACGCCGTTCTCGATGCCCGCCGCGTCCCACCACGCTGGCACCGACGGCATGGTGCACTGCGCGACGCTGCGGAGGCGTCAACCGCTCGTACCGACGCTCTGGAGTATGCCGGGCGCATGCAGGTGGTCGTGACATAGCATCGGCTGGAAACCCACCTATGAAAGGATGACAGGACTCCGCTGGTCAGCAGCGCGATCGTCAGAACCAGAAATGATTCCTACGGCAGTAACAGCGTTCGATCCCGTTGGCGGTCTCAGCACGGACGCAACGGCCACAGGCAGAAGTCAACGGCGACGTCCACCTCGAGAGTTCCGTCGCCCAGCGACGATCTTGTGCAGGTTCTCGGCGGCTCGGCCGTTAGACCCGTTGGCGATCATCCAGCCGGTGATGAAGTCTGCAGTGTTCTGCTC
This sequence comes from Saccharothrix sp. CB00851, assembly GCF_001905065.1. NCBI lineage: Bacteria > Bacillati > Actinomycetota > Actinomycetes > Pseudonocardiales > Pseudonocardiaceae > Saccharothrix > Saccharothrix sp. CB00851. The sequence continues at coordinate 48,365 of NZ_LWLC01000040.1, read as the reverse complement.
CGGGGACAGCAGGCTTTCCAGGTCGTCGAGAAGGTGGCCGGCGCGGCTCTTGCCCCAGGAGTCAGCCCAGGCGTTGTTTCCGTTGAAGTGGAGTTGCACCAGCACATCGGTCACCTCTTCGGTATCATAGACCTCAAACCGCTCTACCTCGTTCGTCTGCTCTCCGCTGCAACTCGCCTCCGGGTGATCACGCAATCAGCGATAGAACGCTCGTTCTGCAGTCCCACCAGCGGCGAGGTGTGCTGGCAGAATTACCGAGGCGCTCGTCGTGACGTGATGGCTTAGAGATCGAGATCGATCCAGACTGCGGCATGGTCGGAGGCGCCGTGGCGGGATGCGGTGATCTCGGGGTAGATCTCCCACTGTTGCGGCGGGTTGGTGTTGTCGGGATCGCCCCAGAGTCCTTTGCGGAACACTCCTCTCCCTGTGGTGAGTTCGGCGAGTTCGGGTGAGACCAGAATGTAGTCCAGGCGGTTGCGCAGGCTGCATGACTGGAACGTGCCGGGGCGTGGGCCGGTGTCGAACCCGGGCAGGTCGGCGGTGTCGACCAATGGTGTGCCGGGTCCGAGCAGTGGTTCGAGGGTGGAGTGTTGGGGTGGGGTGTCGTTGGTGGGGCTTTGTTGAGGTCGCCGAGCACGGCGACGAGGTCGGCGCCGTCGGCACGGAGCTGGTCGTAGATTTCCCGCACTCTGGTGGCTTGCCTACGGCGCAGCGGATCGGGGTCGCCGCTGGAGAACGACTGGCTCTTGAAGTGGTTGAGCAGCAGGAACAGCTCGCGGCGGCCGGGCAGCCGCAGCTGGTAGACCGGGCAGTCCCGACTGAACAACGCCCGCCCGGTTTCGGACTGCGGGTCGGGGTCGTCGACGTGGCTGCGCACCGACTCGATGGTTACCCGGGCGGTGGTCATCAGGCCGACGTCGATGCCGCGTGGGTCGTTGCCGTCGACCAGCATGGCGTGGGCGTAGTGGCGATCCAGCAGGGCTGTGTTGAACCGCACCAGCGACGGCCGCTGCTCGGCCTCGACCAGGCACAGGATGTCGGCTGCCACCTCGTTGATCACCTTGGCGGTCATGCGGGTCGCGGTCTCGTCGACCGGCTCGGTGATCAGATCGACCCAGCCGATCCAGTCGCCACGCCCGGTGGCCACGATGACAGCGTCACCGCCGGCGGGTTGCTTGAGGAAGTCGCCGCGGTTCTCCCGCAACAACGCCCACGCCTCGAACGGCCGAGGGTTCAGCACCAACCGCCCGCCTGGATCGGCGACCAGCACGCGCAAGGTTTCCAGTCCTGCAGCATGTCCTGCTTGTCCGCCTCTGTGTAGACCGTCTTGGCGGACAGGGTCGTGAACCGGCCGAAGGCGGCCAGGACCGGCTCGCCCTCCGCCCACGTCGTGGCGTCGAGGGCCTTGGCCCGCTCGAACAGGTTCTCCACGTTGAAGGTCGCGAGCCGGACGGCCATATCGACGTCCTCGATTCACAACGGCGGTGACGCGGTGCGTCACCGCCGGACGACTCCGACGCACCACGGTGTCCTACCCGTCCAGTCGCCGAGAACGTAGGCCGGGTTACATCATTCACCCGAACGAGCGACCATCCGCCGGGCCGATCCCATCTGCCGTCGCCGAACGGCGCACCTGACCTGCTCAGGTTGGTCATTCGGATGGAGAACTCCTCCGAACCTTCGGAAGCAGGTAGAGACGAATCAGGTGAACACGACTCCGGACTGCGCGTATGGACCTGCACAGCACACGCACCGCGGTCTGTGAGGACGCTCACGTCTGCCTGTCGCGGATGGTGGCGCGTGGGAGGTGAGTATGCTTCGGATCTTGTGGTTAGAGCAGACCAGGCGGAGCTGTACATCGTCTCAGACGACGGCTCGGTCGAGCTCGTCTAGCCCAGATACGACCAGCACGAGGCATGAACGGACGTGGTGAGCGCGGTCAAGGGCAACCAACCGAGGTTGCTCGCCCAACTCAATCCCTGCCCTGGCCCGAAATCCCGGTCGGTGACCGCACCCGCGACCGCGGTCACCGACGCCGCGAGACCCGTACCGTCAAAGCCGTCACCCCGCACACTCCCGGCGGCATCGCGTTCCCACACGCCGAGCAGGCCGCCCGGATCACCCGCAGCCGCACCACCGGCACGAAGGCCACCCGCGAAACCGCTTACTTCACCGTGTCCCTGCCCGCCGGCGACGCCCCGCTGGCCGATCTGCAGGACTGGGTCCGCCGCGAATGGCCCATCGAAAGCCAGGTCCACCACGTCCGCGACGTGACGTTCCGTGAAAACTCGCACCAAGCCCGGACGGGCACCGGTCCGGCCGTCATCGCGACCCTGCGCAACACCGCGATCGGCTGGCACCGCGCCAACGGCGACACCAACATCGCCCGCGCCCTCCGCCGCGCCAACCGCCGATCATACGACCTGATCACCGCCGTGACCAGCAGCTACCCCACAACACAATGACCCTGGACGTCCCCAGCTGCGCTCAACCGCACGAAACCGCAGGTAAAAGCACCAAACCGCACCTACGACAAACCTCGCACACAAGTGACCGCATACGGGGCACGCAAGACCAAGTGTGGTCACCTTGCAAACACTCGATCGCCAACTTTCGGCACGCCAGAGGTGTCTCCAGGCCTACCGGTCGTCGCCCTCCCGATACGCCGAGCGCCCAGGGCAGAGCCGCAGTCCGGCCGCTCGGCACCATCTGACGACTTGAAGGTTTGCTGCGCGAACTGCGCGAATCTCCACCGTCCCGGCGGGCCCGTGCCCTCGCGGGCCGTCCGGCGGCGACGTCCGGATCAAACCGCCCGGTCCGGTCTCAGCCGTCGGAACGTGTGAGCCACAACCGGGACCCGTTGCGGAGCGGTCGCGGAGGGGTCACCCCCATGACGTTGGGCAATTCCACACCGCGCGCCCCCGCCCTCGATCGCACAGGTGCCCACAACCATCACTGCCCTCACATCGTCCGACGTGCGGCGACGATCACACAGTCGAGCATTCCTCTCTATAGAAGTCGTGTCCGACCTTATGAAGATTATTCATCGTGTATGAAAGTTCCAGACAGACGAGTATTGCTCAATTTAGCTCGTTCCTACTATCGCACGAGTGACGTTAATCCATTTGCAGCACCCCTTAGTTCGTCGCGCTGAAGAGATATCGTTGGCGGGCGATACGCGCGGAATACTGCGCCTGTTGCGCTCACCGGCAGCACAGACCGACGTGCGCATGCCGGACACAGCCGAACCATTTGACCAGCGGTACTACTGCGGCCTTCGGGTCGCCTTTTCACGAGCGAGGACACCCCGACTGATGGCAGTGACCCAGCAGGAGATCGAGAACCGGTTATGGGACGCCGCCGACGAACTGCGCGTGGCGATGCCCGAGGCGCAGTACTCCTCGGTCGTCTTCCCGCTGATGTTCTGGAAGTACCTGTCGGACACTTGGGAGCACCAGCACCAGGAGTTCCTGGCCGACAACCAGGGCCTGGACGGCCTCTCCGCCGAGGAAGCCCACGAGATCGAGTACCGCGACTACCAGTCGTTCGAGATCCCGCTCATCTATCCCGGCACCGTCCGGGAGCGCCGCGCGTCCTGGACGTCCATCCTCGCTACCGTCACCCAGCCGGGCCTCGGTCAACGAGTCCGCGCCTCCCTGCAGGCCATCGAGACGGCAAACCCCGACAAGTTCTCCCGCCTGTTCGGGTCCATGACCTGGACCTCCGAAGAGGTGCTGTCGCGGGAGGTGTTGGCGGCGGTCATGCAGGCGATGGACCGTACCCCGAAGATGCACGAGGGCAACATGTCCCACGACGTGCTCGGTGGGGCGTACGAGTACCTGCTGAAGCGGTTCTCCGACGGGTCCGGCACCCGCGCCGGCCAGTTCTTCACTCCGCGCGAAGTCGTCGAGCTGATCGTCGAGGTCCTGGACCCCAAGAACTTCGAGTCCGTGTACGACCCGACCTGCGGGTCGGGCGGCATGCTCATCGCCTCCGCGAACCTCCTCAAGGCCCGCGGCGGGCGTGGCTACACGCTCCGCCTGCACGGGCAGGAGGCCGTACCGGACACCGCGGGTGTGGCACGCATGAACCTCTTCATGCACAACCTCACCCAGTTCCAGGTCGAGGTCGGCGACACTCTGAAGGACCCGCGCTTCAAGAAGCCGGACGGGTCCGTCGCGCAGTTCGACGTAATCGTCGCCAACCCGCCCTACAGCCTGAAGTGGAAGCCCTGGACCAACGACCCGCGCGCCCTCGGCGGGGTCGCTCCGCAGTCGTCGGCCGACTGGGCGTTCGTGCAGCACATGATCGCGTCGATGGACCCGAAAAAAGGGCGCGCCGGCGTCGTCTTGCCCCACGGCGTCCTCTTCCGCGGTGGCCAGGAAGCAGCCATCCGCCAGCGCGTCCTGGACGATGACCTCCTCGAAGCGGTCATCGGCCTGCCTGCCAACCTCTTCTACAACACCAGCATCCCCACGGCGATCCTGGTGTTCCGTGCACCCGGTACCAAAGCCCCGAAGCGGAAGGACGGCGTGCTGTTTATCGACGCCTCCAAGCGGTTCACCAAGGCCAAGAACCGCAACATCCTCACCGACGCCGACATCGCCGACGTCGTGACCGCCTACCACTCAAGCTTCGACGCCGACGGTAACCCGGCGGACCCTGACGGAGAGGGCGGCCTATCGGCGCGGTTCGTCCCCACCACGGAGATCGTGGCAAACGGGTACGACCTCAACATCGGCCGTTACATCAAGCAAGCCGCCGCCGAGCAGGAAGACCTCGGCACTCTCATCAAGGCATACAACATCGCCCGAGCTGAGCGCCAGAAGGCCGAGCAGCGCATGCTCGCCGTCCTCGCTGCCGCCGGGATCGAGGGCTTCGATGAGTGACTGGCGGCAGATCTCACTGTCGGAAGTCGTCACTCGTGTCACGACGAAGAACGTGGACGGGACCAACGAGAACGTCCTGACCGTCTCCTCCGAGCACGGGCTGATCGCTCAGGAATCGTTCTTCACGAAGAAGGTCGCCAGCAACGACACCTCGGGCTACTACGTTGTCGCGCCGGGGCAGTTCGTCTACAACAAGAGCACGTCGAAGTCGGCCGCCTACGGCACGGTAGCTCGCAACCTCAGCGACGAGCCTGGCATCGTCTCCCCGCTGTACTTCGTGTTCGAGGCCAAGGAAGGGGTTGGGCTTCCCGAGTACCTGGAACTTGCCCTCAACTCGGACCAGTTCTTCGGCTCGCTCGCTGGCACCCTCCGGGAGGGTGCGCGTTCCCACGGCCTGCTGAACGTCCGCCTGAAGGAGTTCTACGCCGCCACCGTCACCCTGCCGCCCGCACCCATGCAGAAGCGGATCGTCGAGGTCATTGGCGCGGTCGACGACCAGATCACCGCACTCGACGCCGAGGCCAGGGCGGTGAGTGTGCTGCTGCGACGACTTCGCGCCGAACTGGTCAACGACCAGGATGCTCCGGCAGTCCGTGCTGACGAGGCGTTCGAGATTGCGATGGGGCGACAGCGGGCACCGAAGTACGCCGCAGGGCCCTACATGACACCGTACTTGCGTTCCGCCAACGTGGGCTACGGGACGCTCGACCTGACCGACGTGTTGGAGATGAACTTCGACCCGAAGGAACGCGAGGCGTTCGGCCTCGTACCCGGCGATGTACTCGTGTCGGAAGGCAGCGCAAGCCAGTCCGCAGTCGGCATGCCGGCGATGTGGCGTGGAGAACTGCCAGAACCGATCTGCTTCCAGAAGACGCTCATGCGGTATCGAGCCATCGAAGGCGTCAGCGTCCCGGGGTTCGTGAACCACTGGTGCCTGTGGGCCTATGAGTCGGGCACGTTCCTCGACATCGCGGGAGGCACCAACATCAAGCACATCACCGCCATGCGTGCCGTTCGGATGCCGGTGCGCCTTCCAGACGTCGCAGACCAGGAGCGGATCGCTGCGGAGCTCGACACGATGAGCGAGGTCGTCGCCGCGACCCGGGCCGAGGCACACCGTCTCCGTTCTGTGCGGGCAAGGCTGCTGGCGGGGTTGTTGGATCGCACCATCGACATCGAGTCCGCCGAGATGGAGGTCTGAGCCATGGCGAAAGGCATCCGCGAGCGGGAGTTCCAGAGCCTGATGATCCAGTGGTCCCTCCCGATGGGCTGGGGCTTCACAGCGGGCAGGTCGCTGCCGCGTGAGACGACGCAGACGGTGATCACCGGTCAGCTGCGGGACGCCATCGTCCGGCTCAACCCCGGAGTGATCGGCGGGTTCGACGTGGACGCGGTGGTCGAAGAGGTCCTCGCCACGGTCAACGCCGTCGAGGGTGGGCTGGTGCGGGCCAACGAGCAGGTGCTGCACCTGCTGCGCGGGCATAAGGAGTTCCGGGACGCCGACGGCGTGTGGCACGCCCTGAAGGTCATCGACTTCGAGCACCCGACCGCCAACACGCTGGTCGTGTCGGACGAGGTGACCATCACCGTCCCCGGCAAGACCTCCCGCCGGTTCGACCTCGTGTACTGGGTCAACGGACTGCCCCTGGTAGTGATGGAGGTGAAGTCACCAACCGCGAAGTCCGGATGGGCCGACGCCGCTCGTGAGATCAACGAGGTGTACGTCTCCGATTACCCGTGGTTCTTCACCCCCAACGTCTTCGCCGTCGCCTCCGACGGGTTGAAACTGCGGTTCGGTGCCGCAGGCGCACCCACGAACCTGTGGCAGCCGTTCCGGTCCACCGCCGACGACGAGAACCTATCCGGGCAGGCCGACGTACAGCGTTCCGTCGAGCTGCTGCTGAACCCGGCCACGGTCCTGGACATACTCGCCAACTTCGCCCTCTTCGACACCTCCGGGGGCGGGACGGACAAGAAGTACCTGCCCCGCTATCCGCAGATGGAAGCCGCGCACCTGGTCCACGAGCGGGTCCTGGCGGGAGGGTCGAAGGGCCTGATCTGGCACCACCAGGGGTCCGGGAAGACGCTGCTGATGGTGTTCGCCGCCTCGCTGCTGCTGGCCGACACACACACCGAGTCGCCCACGATCATCCTGCTCTCCGACCGGACCCAGCTCGTCCGACAGACCTCCGGGGTCTTCACCTCCGCGATGGGGGACGCCCACTTCCACCAGCCAACCACCAGCCAGGAGCTGCGTTCCCTGCTGGCCGACGACGTGCGCGGCGTCATCTCCACGACCGTGCACAAGTTCGCCGATGCCGGCAAGAACCTGTCGACCCGGGGCAACATCATCGTGCTGGTCGACGAGGCGCACCGCACCCAGTCCGCCAGATCGAAGTCGCTGGCCGGACAGATGCGTGCGGCGTTGCCGCACGCGAAGTTCTTCGGCATGACCGGCACCCCCGTCAGGAACCTCGCCACCGACACCTTCGCCCTCTTCGGCGAGGAGACCGACCCGGGCAGAGTGCTGCACCGGTACTCGGTGTCCCGATCGCTGCGGGACGAGGCGACCGTCCCGGTCATACTGGACCCGCACCCGGTCTCCTTCGAGATGGACGACCGGGCGTTGCAGGCCGAATTCGACCAGTTCGCTGACGAATTCGACCTCGACGACCCCGACCGTGAGGCCCTGTCTCGCAAGTTCGGGCGTCTCACCTCGGTGTTCGCCAACCCCGACCGCGTCCACACGGTCTGCCAGGACGTCGTGGACCACTACCTGGCCGGCGCCTACCGCAACGGCCTCAAGGCCCAGGTCGTCGCCTATAACCGCGAGCTGGCCGTGGCCTACACAGACAAGATCAACGAGCTGCTGGCCGGCTTCGAGGCGTCACAGGTCCTCGCCGAGGTCGGAAAGCACGACCGGATCACCGCCGAGGTGAACATCTCCGTCTCGGACTCCAAGGACGAAGATCCCGCCATGCGGCCGTTCCAGCTCTCGGAGACCGAGGAGGAGGAACAGAAGCGGCGGTTCCTCACCTCGGACGACCCGCTGTGCTTCCTGGTGGTGACCGCGAAGCTGATGACCGGGTTCGACGCCCCCAACGAGGGCGTCCTCTACCTGGACAAGCCGCTGAAGGCCCACACCCTGTTCCAGACCATCACCCGCACGAACCGCACCTGGGTATCCCCGACCGGGTTCGTGAAGACCTCCGGCGTGGTCGTGGACTACATCGGCCTGGCCGAAGAGGTCCAGCGGGCCGTCGTCGACCCCACCTCGGACGGGGCCGGCAAGGGCGGCGGGTTCGTCACCGACCTGTCCGAGCTGGTCGCCGAGTTCCGCACCACCTTCGCCCGCATCGAAGACCTTCTCGTGGACGTGGACGACCTGGACCTCACGGTCCACGGATACGAGTCCGTGCGAGCCATCAACACCTTCCTGGACGCCAACCCCGGCGCCGCCGAAGTGTTCACCAAGGACTACCGGCTCCTGGCCCGCCTGTACCCGCTCATCAACACCGACAAGCGGGTCGCCAAGTACCGGGACGGCTTCGGACTGTTCGGATCCGTGTACACCACACTGTTCAAGAAGTCCTCCGACGAAGAGAGGAAGGAACGGCTGAGCGAGCTGGGGCCGATGGTCCTGGAGATCATCAACGCCCACGTCCACTCCTTCTCCGTAGCCGCCTCTCACGAGGAGCCCCTCGTTCTGGACGCGCAGGGCATCGCCATCCTCAAGGAACTACTGGCCCTCGTCCGCACCAAGCCGGGCAAAGACGGCGGCAAGGGCGACACCCCGCCGTCCGCGGCGGAGATCCTGTCCCGCATCAAGGCCGCCCTCGACAGTGGCGTCGAGCCGGGATCCGCGAAGTACACCGCACTTGCGGAGCGGATCAAGCTGCTGCGGGACCGGATCATCCAGAACGCCCAAGACGCCCTTGCGTTCCTGTCCGAAGCGCTCCGGATCGCCCGCGCCATCGTGGACGCCGGGAAGCATCCCGGCGAGGCCGTGGTCGTACTGGACGACGATCACGTGGGCGTTCTGTCGCGGATCATCCACGACCACGCACCACCCGGTTTCACAGTTACAGAGAGGAACCTGGCAGAGGAGATCGACCAGGTGGTCACCCAGACCCTCGCTCGGTCATGGGATAACGCCGACGCCCGCAACCGAGGCGTCCGCCGCGCCACCGCCGCCGTCTTCCGCCGGTACATGCTGAAGCCGGTAGGAGAGCCGTACGACTCGACCGTCGCCTACATCGAAGCTCACTACCTCGTCGACTGACCAATGCCCCTCGTTCGACGCTGGCATCAAGATCACAAAGACCCGCCAGCCTGCCTGTCTCTCAAACCACTCGTCCCACCCGACGTGACGCAGGTTGTGGCTGCCGTAGCCGGGCAGGTCGAGCCGTAGGAGCCCACCACCTGTCCGACGGCCTGCCGCACCTGCCCCAGGCCTGCGTCGTACCGCGGTCGAGTCACTGCACCGGACTCCTCACTGCGTCCGCGCTGTCATCTCGCACCCGGCTTCCGGCCCAGGCGGGTTCGACCTCGGCCGATACCGCCGATCGGACCAGGACGCAGGCACGAGCGGTCAGGCGGGTGTGACCGACGAGCGTTCGGCGTCCCGACCGGCTGTGGACGTCGACGCGTCGGCGGCCGAGTTCCGCCGGCGACGACCGTGCGGGCAGCCGTCGTCGACCGGCTCAAGGCGGTGGCCGGGTGGTTACTCTCGGCGGATGACGGAGCAGGCGGGATCCTGGCACGCGGTGTTCAGCCGGATCGTCGACGAGTCGCACGTGGCCGGCGCTGACGAGTTGGCGGGCATCGTCAACGGCGCGACAGCCATGGTCGGGGTGTCGGTGCAGCTGTACTTGGTGGACCTGTCGCAGCAGCGGCTGCACCCCGTGCGGTCGGAGGTCGGGCCGTCGCTGCCGGTGGACTCCTCGACCGCGGGCGTGGCGTTCCGGCGGATGGAGGTCCTCGCGGTGCCCGCCGCGGACGGCACGCCTCCCTGCTTGTGGTTGCCGGTGCTCAACGGCACCGAACGGCTGGGAGTGGCCCGCGTGGTGCTGCCCGCGGACGGCGACCCGCACAACACCTGGTTGCGCGAGCAGTGCTGGGTGCTGGTCAGCCTGATCGCCCACCTGGTGACCAGCAAGCACCACTACAGCGACCTCTTCCACCGGGTGCGCCGCACCAAGCCGCTGACCGTGGCCTCCGAACTGCTGTGGCAGCTGCTGCCGCCGCAGACCTTCGCCTGCGACCGCATGGTCGTCACCGCCGCGCTGGAGCCCTACGACCAGGTGGGCGGAGACGGCTACGACTACGCCGTCGACGCCGGCCACGCGCACGTGGCCCTCTTCGACTCCACCGGTCACGACCTGCACGCCGGCCTGACCACCGCGGTGGCGCTGGCCGCCACCCGCAACGCCCGCCGCGGCGGTCTGGGCCTCGTCGAGGCGGCCCGGCTGGCCGACCAGGCCATCGCCGTGCGCAACGGACCCGACCGGATGACCTTCGCCACCGCCGTGCTGGGGCGACTGGACCTCGACAGCGGCCTGCTGCGGTACCTCAACGCCGGCCACCCACCCCCGGTCCTGCTGCGCGACGGCAAGATGGTCAAGGCCCTGGACGCCCCGGTGCGCACCCCGCTGGGGCTCGGCCACCTCGGCGGATCCCCAGCGGCACAACCCGCCACCGAGCAACTGCAACCCGGCGACCGGGTGCTGTTCCACACCGACGGCGTCACCGAGGCCCGCAGCCCCGACGGCGCCCTCTTCGGCCTGGACCGCCTCGTCGACCTCACCGAACGCCACGAAGCCGCCGGACTGCCCGCCCCGGAAACCCTGCGCCGCATCGTCCACGCCGTCCTCGAACACCAGCACGGAAGCCTCCAGGACGACGCCACCCTCTTGCTGCTGGAGTGGACCACCACCGGCCAACTCGCCCTGTTCCCCACCCTCTGACCTGGTTCCGGCGCTGCGCGACGGGATCTGTGGCGGCGTGGATCCCGGTGCGGAAGGCCACGTCGACGACCCAGGACCACCGCCATCCGACCGGATCGGCACCGGTGTGGTCAGGACCGGGCGGCGCTCAACCGATCGACGACCTCGCTGTCGATCGCGTCGACGTCGATACCCCGTTCCCGCAGCAGCGCGTCGACCTTGGCCTCCAACCGGTCGTCGCCCTCACGGGACTGTGAGGAACCCCAGTAGTACAAGAAGGACAGACCTGCCGCCTGCCAGACGAGCTGGAGGAATTCCGACTGCCAGTTCTCGAAGGTCGCCGAGAGGAACTGGGGGATGAATTCCGACCACGTGAACGCCTGGCCGTGCTCCTCGGCCGTGTTGGACACCTCGATCATCTGGGTGATGAACTGCGCGGCCCAGGACAGCAGGAACAACGCCAAGGTGATCAACGCGAAGGAGTACGCCTTGCGAAAAGGCGGCCGACCACCGTGCTTCTTCGTGCCGTTCATCGCGTCCACTCCGTTCGGTCGCCGCGGGGGCGGTCGATCGGTAGCCGTCGACCTCCCGCTCGTTGCAACCCCGGTACCCGCCCGAACTCGCGCCCAACCACGAGGACATGCCGGTCGAGGTCCGTTCCGGGCGGGCGGCGCATGTCCGCCAATCGTCGAGGTCGGTGATCATCCGCGCCGGACGTCGTAGGCGTGACTACCGGGATCGGGCATGTCGCACGCTGTCCGGAGTCGCAGCGTTACCGGCAATGCGGTCGTGCCGGTCACCGCGCCGCCGGAGACCTCGGGAGCGGCACTTGGTCCACCGGGACGCGCGGCACCGAGCGGCCGTCGCCGGACGCGGACGGGCGCAGGTCACCCACGAGAGGTGGACCAGCGGCGGACCGGAGGAAGAGTCCGGCGACCCATTCGGCCACCGCGACGGGCCTGGGCACCGCCAGGCCGTCGAGGCGTTCGAGGACCACCAAATCCTCGCCGACCTCGACCGCGACCGACCAGCCACGGCGCTCGTCCCACAGCAGTGCCACGTCGTGGTCCGGGAACGACGCCAACCGGCCGTCCAAGGCCAGGTAGAGGCCCACGGGATGCTCGCCGTGCACGCACCAGCAGTCACCGCTGAGCCCCAAGGCCGAGGTGACCGATCCCGCGTACCTCCGCAACGCCTGGGTCATGGTGTCGTCGAAGTACAGGTCCATCAAGCCTCGCCGCCTCTGCTCGGTGCCCGCCGCGCATGCCGCGCCGACTGCTTGACGCCCACGCCGGGTACCCGTCACCACGGCGCCCAACCGCCGCACGACCGCACGCGGCGCCGCCCCGGTCAGGTGACGGTCCTGGATCGTTTCGCCGAGTGCCGTCGTAGGTCCCCGGTCTCGGTGCGCCGCTTCCGGCGCTGAGCCCGCACCCGCAGCGGAACGTGCGGCCGCGGATCAGTCCTTGAGGGGGTCGTGGCCCCAGTTCATCAGGGAGTAGCGCCACCGCGTGTGCTCCACGTCCCCGTCGGGTCGCTGCGCGAGGTGGCGGTGGACGTAGCCGACGACCTTGCGCATGTGCGCCTGGTCGTCGTCGGTCAGTTCACCCTTCTTCTTACGCAGCAGCTCCACGATGCGCCTGCCGGACTCGTGCCCGACCGATTCCCCGCCGTCGGACTGGCCGACCGACTTCGACTCGTCGGTGGCCAGCCACCGCTCCAGCTCGGTCGCGGTCATGTTCACGGCGTCGTCGAACTCGCCGCTCACGAGTCGTCCTTCAACGCGGACGGCTTGTGCACCGCGTCCTTGCCGCTCTTGTCGCTGCGCACCCGGTACTGCGGGGCGTCCTCCGAGGCGCGCACCGTCCGACCCGCCGCCTCCGTGTCCTCGGTGATCTCCTCGACCACCTCGCCGTGCACCGTCTGCCCGTGGCTGGACCAGGTGACCTCGTCACCCTTGTCGAACTTCTCCTCACCCATGAGCGCAGTCTGTGTCGTCCAGCCGAAGCCCGCACGACGGTAGGGCCCCGGCCGTGTCACTTTCACCCTGGAGGATGGCCGGCGCCATGGTGCCTATCCGGCCGGGCCGTCGCCTCTCCCTCGCCGACGCGGTTGACCACGCGCAAGTGGGCTACTCAAGTGCGCACACCGGTGACCGCTCCCGCTCAAGGAGGACGACGATGACGACACGACGCCGAGACGAGGAGCAGGGCCCCGCGCACGATGAAGCCACGGAGGCCGACACCGTGGAGCAGCGCGCTGCGGCCACTCCCGTGCACGAAACCGACGTCGACACCGGATCGCCCCGAGCCGGTGCCATGGAGGCTTTCGGCGACGACGTGACCACGATGGAGGCCGACCCGGCCGACGTGGCGGAACAGCACCGGACCTGACACCCGCGAGACGTGCGGCAGCGTTCCGCGCAACCATGGGCGGGACGCGGTCGCGGATGTCGGGACGTGGTCAGCGCCAGAGCGGCTGCCGCACGCCGAGGAGTCGGTTGAGGGCCACGCCCAGCACGGTCACCAGCAGCACCCCCGCGGCGATGGCGAGCAGTTCGCGCGTGGAGGTGAGCAGGCCCAGGCTGATGATGAGCGTGGTCGCCCCGGCGGGTGGGTGGGGGCAGTCGAGCAGTCGCAGGACCAGCGCGGTCAGGGCGACGGAGAGGGCCGCGGCGCCGACGCGCGCACCCGTGACGCCCTCCTGGATGACCGGTGGGTGCTCGGTCAGGCCGAACAGGGCCAGGCAGCCCGCCCCGGCCAGGATCGCCACGCCGTGCCCGATCAGGGTGCTCCGAGGTGCGGCCGACTTCTGCAGAGGCGATTCGAAGAACAGCATCACGGCCGGACCGAGGCTGGGGAACAGGTAGGGCTGCTTGACGAGCAGGGCGACCCCGCCCACCGCGGCGAGCACCGCCAGGCACAACGCGAAGGCGTAGCCCGCGGCTCCCAGGCGGCCCGCTCGTCGTTCGGCGGCTCCGAGCACGCCGCCCGGCTCCTCGTCCAGGCCGCTCACCGGGCCGCGATGAGGGCTTGGGGCGCGGCCTGCTTGATGCGGGTGCGCAGCCAGGTCAGTTGGCGGGCGGTGTCCTGCTCGCAGGTGTTGACGACGTCGAGCAGTTCGCGGTCGCGCAGCCCTTGGGCGGCTTGGCCGACGACGGTCCAGGTGATGTCGGTCAGGCTGGCGAGGGTGTAGAGGTCTTGGAGGTCGCGCAGCAGGCCGACGGGGCCGCTGCGGGTGGATTCCAGTTCGGCGGCGTGCAGGCGCTCGGGCTCTTCCTCGCGGTGCTCGCCGTAGCGCTCCACGACCGGTGCCAGCGCCTCGGCCTGCCGGTCGACGCGGCCGGCGAGGACCTGGCAGGTGTGCCACACGTCGGGCTCCTCGCCGTGACCGCGGCCGACCTCGCGGAAGGCGTCGGCCAGCGTGGTCAGCGAGGTGTGCAGCAGTCCCAGGTAGGTGGCCAGGTGCATGGGTCAGCCCTTCGACGCGACGTGCGGCAGCACGTTCGGGGTGCGGTCCGGGGTCGGCGGCGGCGAGGGCGGGTCGACGGGGGTCGCGTCCTCGCGCACGTCGTCCTCACCGGTGGTCGCCGGGACGTTCGCCGGGTCGTTCGGTGCGGAGGCCGTGGTGGTGGGCGCGGGAGCGGGGCCGGTGGCGTCGGCCAGCTTGGTCACCCGCGCGGCGGCGATCTTGAACAGCGGCTGCTTGGACACCGAGTCCCACTCCGTGAGCGTCAGCTCGTTGGCCGCACGCGCGTGCTCGTCGCCGTCGGTGTCCCAGTAGCCGTAGTGGAAGGGGACGAAAACGACACCGTCGCGTCCGCGCTCCACGCGGGCGGGTGCCTCGACGTGGCCGCGGGGTGATTCGACGCGGACCAGGTCGCCCTCGTTCACGCCCAGGGCGGCGGCGTCGGCCGCGGACAGCTCCACCCAGGGCTCGGGTGCGGCGCGGCGCAGCTGCCGGGAACGGCCGGTCTTGGTGCGGGTGTGGAAGTGGTAGGCCGTGCGGCCGGTGGTGACCAGGAACGGGTAGTCGTCGCTCGGCTGTTCCGGCGGTGGGGCGTACTCGGCGGCTTTGAGGAAGGCACGGCCGTCGGGGCGTTGGGCTTTGTACTGCTCGGGTGAGGTGGTGCCGCCGGTGAGCAGGTCGTGGCCGTAGTCCTCGCACACGTCGGGGTGGGTGGGGAAGACGCCGTCGGCGTAGAGCCGGTCGCAGCCGTCGGGGTGGTCCTCGTTGCAGGGCCAGGGGATTCCGCTGCCGCCACGGAGCTTGTCGTAGGACAGGCCGGTGTAGTCGCACAGCCGACCCCGCGAGCACTCCTGCCACGCCTTGAACGCTTCCTCCGGCTCGGACCACTTGATCAGTGGTGCGCCGTCGAGGTCACGGAAGTCCATGCGGCGGGCGTAGTCGAGGAAGATGTCCAGGTCCGACCGCGCCTCACCCGGTGGGTCGACGGCCTTGTCCGACAGGTGCACGGTGCGGTTGACGTTGGTGAACGTGCCCTGCTTCTCACCCCACAACGCCGCCGGCAGCACCACGTCGGCGTATTCGGCGGTCTCGGTGCGGAAGCCGTCCTGCACCACCACGAACAGATCCTCCTGCGCGAGGATCTCGCGGATGCGCGGCAACTCCGGCAACGACACGGCCGGGTTGGTCGCGGAGATCCACAGGAACTTGATGGAGCCCTGCTGGGCGTAACGCCAGATCTGCATGGCGTGAGTGGGCGGCGCCCAGTGCGGGATGGTCAGCGGGTCGACGTTCCACAGCTCGGCCAGTTCGCGGATGTGCTCGGGGTTGTCCCAGTTGCGGAAGCCGGGCAGGTCGCCGTCCGCGCCGCACTCGCGGGTGTTCTGCGCGGTGGGCTGCCCGTTCATCTGCAGGATGCCACACCCCGGCCGGCCGATCAGGCCGCGCAACAGGTGCAGGTTGTTGACCTGGCACGACGCCGCCGTGGCCTGGTGCGACTGGTAGAAGCCCTGCAACACGGTCGACAGCACGCGGCCGGAGGTGCCGAAGATCCGCGCCGCGCGCCGCAGGTCCTCCGGGTCGACCCGGCAGATGCCGGCGACGTGCTCGGGCGTGTACGGCTGCACGGTGGCGGCCAGGTCGTCGTAACCCAGCGTATGGGCGGCCACCCAGTCGTGGTTCACCCACCCGTTGACGATCAGCTCGCGGATCAGGCCGTTCATCAGCGCCTGGTTGGTGCCGGGCAGCGGGGCCAGGTGCACTCCCCCGGATTCCACCGCGGCCTCGGCGACCTTGGTGCGCCGCGGGTCCACCGCGGCCACCACGGGCCGGTCCGGGCCCTGCAGCCGGTCCAGCACGCGCGCCCACAGCACGGTCTGCGTCTCGGCCATGTTGTGCCCGAACAGGAACAACGCGTCACAGGAATCGATGTCGGTGTAGCTGCCGGGCTGGCCGTCGGAGCCGAAGCTCTCCTTCAACGCCGCCGCCGCAGTGGCCGTGCACAACCGGGTGTTGCCGTCCATGTGCGGCGTACCCAAACCGGCTTTGCCGATCACACCGAGCGTGTAGTACTCCTCCAGGAACAGCTGCCCGCTGGTGTAGAAGCCGTGCGACAACGGGCCGATCTCGTCCAGCAGTTCGCGGGAGCGCCGCACCACCAGGTCCATCGCGGTGTCCCAATCGGACTCCACCAGCACACCGCCGCGCCGCACCAACGGACGGGTCAACCGGTCACGACCGTTCCACTGCCACGAACCGTACAGGCCCTTGGGACCCAGACGACCGTGGTTGACCACGTCACCGGCGCGACCCCGCACGCCGACCATGCGCCCGTCCTTGACCGCGATGTCACACCCGCAGCCGTTGCTGCACAACACGCACGCCGACTGCACCCACCGCTCCACGTCGGACTCCGCCACACCAGCGTCCAGGTGCAGGTCCACCCGCACCGGCCACGGCGCGTCCTTGGTGTGCGGCGTCCGGGCACCCCAGATGTCCGCGATCCGGTCGGCCACGTGCCCTCCCTCGGTCCCGTGTGATCACCGTGTCGACTACCCGCCGCGACGACCGTCAACCGCACCGTCCACCGGACCGCGATGGTGCGATGGGCAACCGTCGGCCCTCACCGCTCCACGACGGGTCGGTCTGTGCTTCCAGGACCGGGTCCGACGCCACTGCGAGCAGCGCTTCTCGCGTGCCACCAGCGCCGATGCGACAACGGTCCAGGATGTCGCGGTAGATCCGGTGGAGGTCGGTGGCGACGCGCGTGGGTGTGTGGCGCTGTTCGACCCGGTCGAGCGCGGCGACGGCGAACGGGGCCCGTGCCGTGCGGTCACCGAGCAGCCGCCGGGCCGCGCGGCCGAGCGCCGCCGGATCGCCCGCGCCGACCAGCAGCCCGGTCACCCCCGCGATCACGGTGTCGCTCAGGTCCCCGGTGGTCGAAGCGATGACCGGTTTCCCGCGCGCCATCGCCTCCAGCACCGGGGTCACCGGGCCCGGTACACGGGGGACGTGCACCACGACGTCGGCAGAGTCGATCAGGCGCTCGGCGATCAGGGAGTGGCGGTCGACCTCCCGCATCCGATCGGCGACGCCGAGCTTGCGTGCGCCGTCGAGCAGCCGGGTGACCTCTGCTCGCGCCCCGGAGGTGACGGTTCCGCCGTGGACTACCACCAGTTCGGCTTCGGGCAGCCATCGCAGCGCGGCGATCGCGGTGTCGGTGCCGTCCTCGGGCCGCAAACGGCTGTGGCACAGCAGTCGTGGGCGCCCGGCCGCAGCACTCGTCTCGTTCTGCGTCCGCCGGAGTTCGTCGTCGACGGTGTCGACGACGATGCCGATGTCCGATCTCGCCACTCCCCGGCTGGCCAGCGCGGTCGCCGCGGCCTTGCCGGTCACCGTGTAGTGGTCGGCTTCGGGAACAGGGTGCGCGGCGGTGGCGTAGGAGCACCAGTCGGCCACCAACGGGATTGCGCTCTCCGCGATCATGGCGCGGGCGGTCGCGGTGGAGCGCACGCCGAAGGCGTGCACCACATCGGCCCGCCCCAGCTCCCACCGGTCGCTCGACCCCGCTGTGCCGTCCTCGCCGCCGGCCATGCGGACCTGCTCGTACCGCCCCGGGCCGGGTGGTGCCTGATGGGTCGGCGCGTAGTGGACCACGTGGTGCCCTAGCCTCGCCAAACCACGGGCGAGCAGACCGACGTCCCGGTGCGCACCGCCGTCGAGTTCGACGAACGCCACCGTCACGGGCACTGTCACGCCCTCGGTGGCGTCCTCGAACGGCATGGCACCTCCACTGCGTCACCGCGCTGCCGGCCGGGGGCCCTCGGCCGGTCGACAACGTTCTCTTGACCGTAACCGGGGAGAAGGGGCCGTGCAGGACGTCACGTGCCCGGCAGCGCCCGTGCATGCCGGAAGCCCCGCCTGGTGGTCCGTTGGCATCTGCGGGAAAGCAGGAGGCTTGCTCTCACCCGGCACGGTCTGGGCTCGGGCGGCGGCGAGGCAGTGTGCTCTGGTCGAACACGTCCACCTCGAGTACCTGGACGGCGAGCGGTGACGGCCGCCTCGCAGCTCAGGCTGCGAGGGGATCACCGCCGCCGGTGATGGGCCGACCGGTGCGCTACGCCGTGGCGGTCAGGTGCCGTCGCGGTCGTCCTCGGCGTCGTCCCGCTGGTCGTCGGGCGAGGAGGAGTCCGGTTCACCGAGCCCTTCCTCCTGCTCGGTGGCGGGCTTCGCCTCGCCGGCGCGCACGGCTTCTTCCTCGGGACCGGCTCCGGTGATGTCGTCCATGCCGGTCCGATACCCGTGTCGCCCGGTGCGAAACGGGTCGTGCCCTGGACCGGCGCGATCGTGGGCACCGTCCGGGGTCGCGGTGGCCGGTGAGCGGTGGTGGGCCGGGTGCCGCCCGGCCCACCAGCACTCACGGCCGGTGGCCTTCGTCGGCGCGTTGCCGTCGCAGGTGCTCCCGTTCCGCGTCACCCTCAGGCTCCTGGTCCAGTCCTTTGTGGATCTTGTCCACCTTCTCCTCGGGCAGGTGCGGGGCCAGCAGCGGCACGGCCGGGTCCACGATCGCCTCCACGACCACCGGTCGGTCAGCGTGGAACGCCTCGTGCCACGCCTTGCCCACCTCGTCCGGTGAGTCGACCCGGATCCCGCCCAGTCCCAGCAGCTCCGCGTACGCGGCGTAGGGGAAGTCCGGCACGCGCTGCGAGGTCGGGAAGCGCGGGTCGCCCTCCATCTCACGCTGCTCCCAGGTGACCTCGTTGAGGTCGCGGTTGTGCAGCACCAGCACCACGAACCGCGGATCCGCCCAGGTGCGCCACCGGTCGGCGACGGTGATCAGCTCCAGCAGCCCGTTCATCTGCATCGCGCCGTCACCCACCAGGGCGACGACCGGCCGGTCCGGTGCGTCCAGCTTCGCGGCCAGGCCGTAGGGCAGGGCGCAGCCCATCGACGCCAGGTAGCTGGAGGTGTGCGCGGGCGCGCCGACCGGCAGGGCGAGGTGGCGGGCGAACCAGTAGGTGGCCGAACCGACGTCGACCGCCACCCGCACGTCGAGCGGCAAATGCCCGGACAGGGCGTGCACCACCAGCTCCGGGTTGAGCGGGTCGGCGGGGGCCTGGGCGCGTTTCCCGGCGATGCGCCGCCACCGGGCCACGGAGGTGAACACCTGCTGTTCCCACCGGCGGTCGGGGTTGCGGCGCAGCAGCGGCAGCAGCGCCCGCAGCGTCTCGGTGGTGTCCCCCACCAGTGGGACCTCGACGGGGTACTTGCTGCCGACCACGCGCGCCTCGATGTCGATCTGCACGGCACGCGCCTGTCCCGGCTCGGGGTAGAACTCGGTCCACGGGTCGTTGCTGCCGACGATGAGCAGCGTGTCGCAGCCCGACATCAACTCGGCCGAAGCGGTGGTGCCCAGGTGGCCCATCACCCCGGTGTGCCAGGGGGCGTCCTCGGGGATCACCGGCTTGCCCACCAGCGACGCCGTCACCCCCGCGCCCAGCACCTCGACCACCCGCGCGATCTCGCGCTCCGCGCGGGCCGCACCGCGCCCGACCAGCAGCGCGACCTTCCGACCGGCGTTGAGCACGTCCGCGGCGCGGCGCAAATCGTCGGTGCGCGGCAGCACCCGAGGCCGGGCCACGACCGCCGAGGAGGGAACCACGCCGTGGGTGTGCGGCAGTTCCTCCACCGCGTCGGCCCGTTGCACGTCGTGCGGCACGATCAGGCACGTCGGCACCCGCTCGGAGATCGCGGTACGCATCGCGTTGTCCAGCAGCACCGGCAGCTGCTCGGGCGAGGACACCGTCTGCAGGTACTGGCCGCAGACGTCCTTGAACAGCGCGTGCAGATCCACCTCTTGCAGGTAACCCGTACCGAGCGCGGTGGACACGACCTGCCCGACGACCGCCACCACCGGCCGGTGGTCCAGCTTCGCGTCGTACAGCCCGTTGAGCAGGTGGATCGCGCCGGGCCCCTGGGTGGCCAGGCAGACGCCGACCTGACCGGTGTACTTGGCGTGCCCGGTGGCCATGAACGCGGCCATCTCCTCGTGCCGCACCGGCACGAACTCCGGATCGCCGCCGGCCCGGTGCAGGGCGGCCAGGATCGGGTCGATCCCGTCGCCCGCGTAGCCGAACACCCTGGGCACGCCCCAGGTCCGCAGCCTCCGGACGAGCGCGTCCGCGACGGTGGCGCTCATGCGACGTCCAGGACGGTCTTGAGCCAGCCCTCTTCGCGCCGGTCGAAGGTCTCGTACGCCTCGACCGCGTCGACCGGGTCCTCGTGCTGGGTGATGAACGCGGTGGGGTCGACCGTGCCGCTGACCACGAGGTCGAGCAGTTCGGGCAGGTAGCGGCGGTGGTTGCAGTTGCCCATCTTCACGGTGAGGTTCTTGTTCATCGCCTCGCCGATCGGGAAGCTGCTGAAACCGGGCGGGTAGACGCCGATGATCCCGATGCTGCCCGCCTTGGCCACCGCCTGCACCGCCCAGTGGAGGGCTTGGCTGGGCGCGTCGCCGGGCACCCACTGCTCCCCGCTGGGGTTGGCGTCAGGGGCGGCCTGCCGGCGTTCCTGCTCGAACTCCTCCGCCTGCTGTTCGGCCTGCCCGGCGGCCGGGCCGGTCTTGGGGCGCTGGGCGTCCACGCCGACGGCTTCGATGACGCGGTCCACGCCGATGCCGCCGGTCAGCTCCTTGACCAGCGCGACGGGGTCCTCGCGGTTGAAGTCGACCGTCTCGGCGTTCTGCTCGCGGGCCTTGTCCAGCCGCGAGGCGATGCCGTCGACCACGAACACCCGGCCCGCGCCCTGCCGCTTGGCCGAGGCGATCGCGAACTGCCCCACCACGCCCGCGCCCAGCACCAGCACGCTGTCGCCCTTGCGGATCTCGGCCAGCCGCGCGCCGAACCAGGCGGTGGGGAAGATGTCGGACAGCAGGATGGCCTGGTCGTCGCTGACCGCGTCCGGGACGCGCACCAGGGTCGTCATGGCGAACGGCACCCGCGCGTACTCCGCCTGCAACCCGTCCACCGGGCCGGTCGTCTCCGGCCCGCCGAAGAACGACGTACCCGCCGACGGCCCGTTCGGGTTGGCGGTGTCGCACTGCGCGTAGTAACCGGCCCGACAGTAGGAACACGTGCCGCACCCGATCGTGGAAGTCACCACGACCCGGTCACCAGGGGTGAACCCACGCACGGCGGGACCCACCTCCTCGACGACGCCGACCGCCTCGTGCCCGAGGACCGTGCCCTCGACCATGCCGGGCATCGTGCCGCGCACCAGGTGCAGGTCCGTGCCGCAAATCGCGCTACGCGTGATCCGCACGATCGCGTCACTCGGCTCCGAGATCTTCGGGTCGGGCACCTCGTCCAACCGGATGTCCCCGGCCCCGTGCCACACCACAGCCTTCATACCGTCCCCTCCATCGCCGTCCACGGACGGCTTCCCGCGCGACCGGCGCCGAAACGCCACCACCCCGGCCGGACACCCGGGTGTTGCGCTCCAGCACCGGTGGTCAGCGGTTGCGGCCGGACAGCGCGTCGCGCAGCCGGTCGATCAACCCCGTGCCCGGGTTGAGCAGGAGGTTGGCCGGGGGCCTGTCCGGGGCCGCCGGGTGGGGGCGGGTGGGGGCGATCTTCTTGGCCGCGATGACCTTGCGCCCCAGCTCCTGGAGGTCCTCGGCGGAGCAGCGGGCGGCGAGCTGGGGCAGCAGGTCCTCTTCCTCGTCCTTGATGTGGTGGCGGATCTCGCGCATCAGCTCGATCAGCAGCTCGTCGAAGCGGGGGTCGGTCGGCTCCACGCCCTCCAGCTCCTTCATCACCCGCTCGGCCTCGGCGTGCTCCTCGATCTCGTGGTCGGCCACCTCGTCGCCGTTCGGCAGGACCTTGCGGGCGGCCGGGTACATGAGCTGCTCCTCGGCCACCGAGTGCCGCACCAGCTCTGTGATCACGTGATCGGCCAGCGCCCGCCGGTGTTCGGGCGTGCCCTGCCCGGACTCCAGCTCCTGGAACAGTTGTTCGACCTCGCGGTGGTCGGCGGTGATCACGCGGACCAGGTCGGTGTCGCGCTCGCGCTCAACGGTCACGGAGTCCTCCTCGAAACGCCGGGTGACCGCCGCTTACCCGAGCCGGACGGGTTCAACCACCTGTCACCTCCGTCGGGCACGGGCGGTCGCGTCACTTGTTGCCGGGTTCCTGGGTTCGACGTTCGAACTCGCTGTGCCCGTTGGGGCACTTCGGGATCTCCTCGCCTTGTGTGACGTGGACCTTCTCGTCGCACTTGGCGCAGTGGAACGTCCCGGTCTTCTGCGCCTTCTCCCCGGCATGGGCGGACATCTCGCCACCTCCGTCAACCGATGGTGGCCAGCAGGTCGCGGCACGCCCGCTCGCAGTTGCGGCACGCCTCGGCGCAGATGCGGCAGTGTTCGTGCATGTCCGCGTGCCCTTCGCACTCGTCCGCGCAGGACTTGCACGCCATCGCGCACGCCTCCAGCAACGACCGGCTGATGTTGGCGTCGTAACCGGTGTGCCGCGACAGCACCCGCGCGGTGGTGGAGCAGATGTCGGCGCAGTCGAGGTCCGTGCGCACGCACTTGGTCAGCTCCGCCACCGAGCTTTCGCTCAGGCAGGCGTCCGCGCACGCCGTGCACGCCTGGGCGCAGGCGATCAGCGCGTCGATCGCCGCGGCCAGCTTGGTCCGGTCCAGGTTGATCTCGGCCGGGTAGGTCTCCAGCATCGGCATCGTCGTGGTGGTCAAGCGGATCACTCCTTGGTTCGTGGTGTCACCGGAGTCGGACGGGTCCGGCGTCGATCGGCACGCGGAACAGGTGGTAAGGCTTGCGCCTGCGGTCCTGCCCGCCCTGGTACTTGGCCTGGCGGTGCAGCTGGTTGGCGGTGACGTAGAGGTAGCCGTCGGCGACCGACATCGTGTCCGGCCACAGCAGCCGCGGGTCGTGCGCGACGGTCTCGAACGCGCCGTCCGGCAGCCGGCGCAGCACCGCGTCGTGCTCGTAGTTCGTCAGGTACAGCCGGCCCGCGTCGTCGGTCTCCAAGCCGTCCGCGCCGCCGCCCTTGTCGCCCTCGTCGACCACCTGCTCCCCCACCTCGTCGTCGGGCAACGACCGGTCCAGCAGGGCGTGCGTGGGCACGCTGTACCAGCGGCGCGACGCCAGCGGGCAGTAGTACAGGCGGGCGCCGTCGGCACTGATGGCGATGCCGTCCGCGCCCATCGCCACCGGCTTCGGCTCTTCGTCGGCGGGGCGCTCCAGGAACGGGGCGCCCTCCACGACCGGGCGGAACGTCTCCAGCGGCTCCGCCTTGGTGGAGGGGTGGTCGTGCAGCCTGCGCCACGACTCGCCGCTGTCCAGGTCCACCACGATGATCCCGTTGGGCCCCGAGTCGGCCGAGTCGGTGATGTAGGCGACCCCGGCCTCACCGCGGCGCAGGTCGAACCGCACGTCGTTGAGATAGGTCGTCTCCAGGACAACGTCGGTCGGGAACGTGATCACCTTGACCACGGTGTCGGTGGCCAGGTCGACGCACACCAGCTTCGGCCCACCGGGCTTGGTCGGCCGGAACAGCGGGCTGCCGGTGTCGAGCACCCACAGCCGGTCGGCCGGGTCCACCACGATGCTCTGCACCGACACGAAAGCGCCCTCGTCGTCATCACCCGACGGTGAGTTCCACGCCTGATCGGGGAACGGCACCTCGACGCCGTCACGCAGCTCCACCACGGTCGCCGACACCTCGTCACCCCACAGGGGGAAGTTCACGAACACCCGACCGGTGTGCGACACGCTCACCCCGGTGGGCATCGGACCGGTGAACCCGTGCACCAGTTCCAGCTCGCTCACGCGGACACTCCTCACTGGACCGGCGGGTACTGGGCCTGCTTGAGCAGCCGCGCCAGGTGCGCGGCGTTGTTCGCCAGCTTCTTGTTCGTCGAGGCCACCGGATCGGGCGTCTTTTCCAGCTCGATGTAGTCCTTGGGTGTCATCGCCTCGTTGTTCCAGTACGTGCCGCCGCTGGCCGGGATGGTGAAGCCCACGTCGTTGAGCGCCTGGAAGCAGTCGGCGATGATCTTGTGCGCGCCGTCCTCGTTGCCGACCACCGCCACCACCGCGACCTTGCCGTAGGTCAGCAGGCGGCCCTCGTCGTCGGTCTCCGACAGTTCCGCGTCCAGCCGCTCCATCACCCGCTGCGCCACGCTGGACGGGTGACCCACCCAGGTGGGTGTGGCGAAGACGAGGATGTCGGCGGCCAGGACCCGTTCCCGGATCATCGGCCACTCGTCGCCCTCGCCCATGTCCTTTTCCACGCCGGGGCGCACGTCGTGGTCCACGACCCGGATCAGGTCGCCCGCCACACCGTGCGCGGCCAGCTCGTCGAGCACCTGCCGGGCAAGCTTGTCGGTGCTCGAAGGCTCGGGCGTAGGTTTGAGGGAACAGGTCAACGCGAGCGCGGTCAACGTCGTGGGAGCCATGCACAGGGCCTACCCACTCAACCCGGCCCCAATCTGCACGGCGTCCGGCACGCCGTCATGCTCACGCCTCGTCGACTCGCCGCTCCCCTCGCGCGGACGGCTCGCACACCACGTACTCGGCGCGGTCGTCACCACACGCCAGTACCGCCGATCCGGTGCACGCCCACGATGTTCACCCGGTCAAGTGGTCGGCGACCTCCACGCACCGCACAGCCGCGCCAACCTGGCACCTCCCGGTACCGCGCGGCCCACACCAACCGGTGATCCACGGCGAAGCGGAAGTGCAGACGACCGACGCCGGGGTACTCGGCGACCATGACCCTCAACCCGATCCAAGTCCAGAAGTTCCTCTCCGGTGTCGACTACCCCGCCACCAAGGACGACATTGTCGAGACCGCCCGCTCCCACGGAGCCGACGACGACACCCTCGACGCCCTGCGCAACCTGCCACGCGACGACTTCAACTCCCCCAACGACATCAGCGAAGCCATCGGCCAACAGAACTAGAAACCCGACGGGGCGGGTCGGGACGAGGAGAACGCGAACCCCGCCCCGACCCGCCACCCGCTGGATCAGCGAATCCGCCGGGGCCGGCCGGTGGAACCGGACCGATGGAGGAAAGGCACTCATGGGCGAGGTCACCGCAGTGGACGTGCTGCTGGACGGGTTCGGACGGGTCCGCGAGTCCGTGGAACGCATGCTGGACGGCCTGACCCCCGATCAGCTCACCCACCGGGTCGGCGGCACGGCGAACCCGATCGCCTGGCTGGTCTGGCACCTCACCCGCGTCCAGGACGACCACGTCGCCGACGTCGCCGGCACCGAACAGGTCTGGACCGCCGACGACTGGGCCGAGCGCTTCGACCTGCCGCTGTCCACCGACGACACCGGCTACGGGCACGACAGCGACCAGGTCGCCGCCGTCACCGCACCCTCAGACCTGCTGCTCGGCTACCACCGGGCGGTGCATGAACGCACGGAAACCTACGTGCGCGCCCTGAGCGCCGAAGACCTGACCCGGGTCGTGGACGAGTCCTGGGACCCACCCGTGACCCTGGCCGTGCGGCTGCTCAGCGTCATCGAGGACGACCTCCAGCACGTCGGCCAGGCCGCCTTCGTGCGCGGCGTCCTATCCCGCACTTGACCCGGAACACGCCGCGCCCCTTCCACGGTTTCTCCACCATGCCGCCGACTCAATCATTCGCCGACGCGGTCGATGCTGCCAATTACCCGGCGAAAAACGCTTCTTTGCGCCAGCAAGCAAGGATGCGGCCCCGATGTCGTTGACACAGTGCGAAGTGTTCACAAGTGAACCGTGAGCGTTCTTGCACCGCATCGGGTGATCACCGAGCCGTGATGACGATCTTGTCGCTGGGTAAACAAGCCGCGACACCACGTTCGGCAAGGAGGACCGCCATGATCACCGAGGAGAACCCCGCCAACAGACCCCGGCCCGCCGACCCGGTACTCGAACTGGTCGGCGAGGTACCTGATCTCGCCGGAGTGCGGCGCTGGACGGGCGAGGTCCTGGCCGACCTCACCGAGGACGAGATCACCGACGCGAAGTTGGTGGTGTCCGAACTCGTGACCAACGCCTACCAGCACGGCCAGCCCCCCTCCACCTGCGGTTGCGACGCACCCGTGCGCTGATCCGCGTGGAAGTGACCGACTTGTCGCCGCACCTGCCGGTGGTGGGCCGATCCTCGGTCCGGGTGACACGCGGTCGCGGGATGGTGCTCGTGGACCGGCTGTGCCGACGCTGGGGAACCGTGCGCAACGCGGTCGGCAAGACGGTGTGGGCCATTCTGTCCCGCCGACCCGGACACACCACGGTGTCGACCGGTTGACCCCCGGTTGACCCACCCTCAACCGCACAACACCGGCGTACGACAAGCGAACAACTCTCGCCGCACATGCGATGGCAACTGCGCGGTGCTGATGAACCACCGCGGGTTCACGCTCGACCGAGGCTCAGTCAGGTGCTCGAACTGATCGGTGAAGAGCCGACACTGCCCACTCCGGGTTCCGCCGTTGACGACGAGACCACGTGCTGCGACGGCCAGGTGGACTACAAGGGCGTGGCCGGTGTCGGCGATTTCCCACACGGAGCATCGCGCAGTAACCCGAGTGCTCCGGAGCCTGATCGTGTCGCTTGTTGATCTACGTCGACACAGGAGGAGTCCTCGGAAACGCTATTCGAGGTGACCAGGCGTTATCGGATCTTGGGGAGTTCGCCGCTGTTCACCAGGTTCGGCCACCTCGACCAGTTTGGTGTTGGTGTGCTGGCTGGCCCGCGTGAGCACGGCGAAGGCTTGGTTCCCGGTGATCTTGTGGCGTTCCATGAGGATGCCCTTGGCCTGGCCGATCAGGTCACGGGTACCTACCGCCCGCGACATCTGCGCCACCTTCTGCGCGTCGGCCATCGCCACCGCGGCGTGCGTGGCGAACAACAGTCCCACCTGCTCGGACTCGTCGGTGAAGGCATCGGCGTCGCGCGAGTACAAATTCAGAGCACCCAGGTCGTCACCGGTGACGTAGAGCTGGAACGACAACATGCTGCCCACGCCCAGTTCGACGGCACGAGCGGCGAAACGCGGCCAGCGCTGCTCCACGGCCATGTTCGGCAGCCGCACCGTGCGGTGCTCGTACAGCGCGTCGACGCACGGCCCCTCGCGGAAGTCGACCTGCGCCTGATCCACCTTGTAGACCAGGTCGTCGGAAGCCGCCGGCGTGCTCATCGTCTTGCGGCTCTCGACCACCGACACCCCGGCGTACTGCGTTCCCGGAACCGTGCCGACCGCCGCGTGCACGATCCCGCGCAGGGTGTCCTCCACACTGTCCTGCCCCTGCAAATAGCGCGCCAGGTCGCCCAACTGCAACGCCAGGTCGTTCATCTCGTCACCCCCGAGGGCATGACGAGGCAATGCCTCTTGCCGATCCCGGCCACCCGCGTCCTGTCCGTTGCCAGCCGTCATGGGAAACCACCTTGCCGAGGGGGCGGCCGTCGGCGCGTTGTACCGCCCCAGGCCGTTGACCGAAGCGCGCTACGCGGATCGAGCGCTGACCCGGGACCGCCATACGCGCCGTGAAGCCTACCCGCCAGTCACCGGTCACCACGACCACGACCCGCGTAAACGGTCCTCGCACCCACCCGGATGCGCGCTGTCGGCACCTTTTCGCCAGGCCGACAGTCTCAAAAGGCGCCGGGATATCCGGCCTCAACTCGCAGCAGAGGGGATCGTAGTCCTTGGCCACCAGAACAACTCTCCAAGCGTGGCCCACAGCTCAGGGCTCCCGGTGTCACGTAAGAAAACTCTTCTCGCCGTGCGCCTGGTCCGCATAACCGGCACCACCGACCGTCGCATCGTCGAGGTCGATGGAGACACATACGCCGTCGCCCGCGGCGACGATCCCTTCGAGCCAGCCCGTCACATCCGCTACTGACCCTTCCATGGCCTATCCCCGCCGAAGCCAAGCGTCAAGATCATGATGAATCAACCACACCACCCACAGGACGACCGTTATTGCCTCGGGGCTTCGGGCCTTGCCCCTGCGGCGCTTGACGAGGTTCACCGCGACCGCGTGTTCCTCCAGGTGCCGACGTCCCACGACAGTTCCTTGGTCGTCGCGGAGTTCCGGCCGGACAAGGCGACACCGAGCACCAACAGCGGCAGCAGGTCCTGCGTGGTCAGGGACACCTCGCCCACCAGATCTCACTGAGCGGTCAGATCGGTGGACATCGCCACCTCCGGGCCCGTCCCGAGGCCGGCTTCGCCACCGACTCACCCACCTCACCTGGACCGATTACCGATCAAGGTTGCGCGACACAGCACCAGCCCGAATCCGTCGGCCGCGACAGACCCGGCTCGAGGATCCACGTGCTGTCCGAGCGGATCGGCTGCCGCTCGC
The DNA here is from genome assembly GCF_001905065.1 of Saccharothrix sp. CB00851. Taxonomy (NCBI): domain Bacteria; kingdom Bacillati; phylum Actinomycetota; class Actinomycetes; order Pseudonocardiales; family Pseudonocardiaceae; genus Saccharothrix; species Saccharothrix sp. CB00851. The sequence continues at coordinate 19,681 of NZ_LWLC01000040.1, read as the reverse complement.
CCTCGGCAGGTTGAGCTTCCCCCGATAACCCGAGGCGGTTGTTACCTGGATACGGTCGGTGCCGCCGGGATGGTAGCTGGCCGGGCCTGAGCGGTGTGCCAGGCGGCTTCGTACTCGTCGGGGCTGAGCCAGCCGAGGTCCTTCTGGATGCGTTCGGTGTTGTAGAACCCGTCGATATAACGGAACAGGTCGTTCTCGGCCTCGTCACGGGTGCGCCAGGACCGGCGGTAGACCAACTCGATCTTGAGCGTGGAGAGGAAGTTCTCCATCAGGGCATTATCGTAGGAGTCGCCGACCGACCCCATCGAAGGCAGGATCCCGTTGTCCTGCAACCGTTCCGCGAACCGGAAGGCGGTGTAGGTCGACCCGCGGTCGCTGTGGTGGATCAACTGCCCGTCGCGCACGTCGCGGGACCAGATCGCGTACTCCAGCGCACCCAGCACCAGGTCGGTGTCGCAGCGGTCGCTGGTCTTCCAGCCCACGATCCGGTTGGAGAACGCGTCGCGCACCGCGGCCAACCAGAAGGCGCCCTCGCCGGTGCGGATCCGGGTCGCGTCGGCCACCCACAGCCGGTCCGGCGCGGGCGCGGTGAAGTCCCGGTTCACCCGATCGGGCGCCGGTGCGGCCCGTGGATCCTGCCTGGTCGACGGCGTCCGCCAGTGTTTGCGCAGGAACGCGCCCTGCAGGCCGGCCTGGCGCATCAGCCGTTCGACCCGCTTGCGCGACACCCGGATACCCCGACGCCGCAGGACCTGGTGTACCCGCGGGCTGCCATAGGTGCCGCCCGAGGCGGTGTGGATGTCGGTGATTTCGTCGGTGATCGCCCGGTCCTCGCGTTCGCGATCCGACGGGGCGGCCTGTCGGGCCACCCAGCCGCGGTAGGTGGACGAGGCGACACCGAGAACCCGGAGGACGAACTCGACCCCGAAGCGGCCGCGAAGCTGCTCGACGAGCTTCACGACCGTCGCCGGGTCGGGTCGAGTTCCGCCGCGAAAAACGCGGACGCGGTCTTGAGGATCTCGTTGGCCCGCTTGAGCTCCGCGTTCTCTTTACGGAGGCGGCGCAGCTCCTCCGACTCGGTCGCGGTGGGCCTGTCGTCCCGCTCGCCGCGGTCGGCCTCGTCCTGCCGTATCCAGTTCCGCAACGCCTCGTGGTGCACGCCCAGCTGCTCGGCCAGGCGCCGGATCACCGGCTTCGGATCCGACTCCCGGTACAACCGGACAGCCCGAGCCCGCAACTCGTCGGGGTACTTCTTCGGTGGTGCCACGGACGACTCCCTTCAGGCCCTATCGGACCATGCCTGGAAAGCCACCGGGCTACCGGGGGAAGCTCACCTTCCGGTTCCTCGCCAGACCCGTGTGCTGATCACCCGACCGTCAGCTGACCGTGGGATCCGCCACGCTGGCATGACGGTGACGAACACACTCGAACGCCACCAGCGCCGCCGCGTCGGACTCGGCAAGAGTGTGCAGGTACCTCTCGGTAGACCGCAGGCTGGCGTGGCCCAGGCGCTCGCGGACGGTCTGGATGTCGGCACCGCCGGCGAGCAGCCAGGAGGCATGCGCGTGGCGCAGGTCATACATCCGCACCCGACGCCTGATCCCAACCGCGGCCAGGGCCGGTTTCCAGATGGTCCTGAGATACCACCTGCGAGGTAGGTGCCCGTCGGTATCAACCCGCCGTCCGCACCGAGGCCGATCCTTGCCCTGCGCACGTCGCCGGGCCCGGTAGCCGGCGTAGGCGGCACGGCACGTTCCACATCGGCATCCGCGCGCGGAGTAGCGCGACAGTGTCCCATGATCGCCCGGGATCGAGCCCTCGTCGGATGAGCTCGGTTCCGTGACCGCCTCGCGCTCCGGGAAGGGGAACAGCAGGTCGCCGGGTTCGAGGCGTGATCGCTCAACGTAGGCCGCCACCTGGCCGACGAGTTGTCGACGCAGCCGCAGCCGCCGGAAGTCCCGGTCCTTCGGATACTCCTTCACCAGGAAGCGACCGCCGGTCGGATGGAACCGCGGCTCGACCTCCTCCACGGCCCTGGCCACAGTCAACAGACACGCCGCCACATCGAGGTCACGCACCGCTCGAACGACTGACGGACACTCCTGGCATCGGCGAACCGACCCGACACCACGTCCACCTCGGCCCGCCGCCACGCCCGATCGGCATCACGCACGTGGTCGAACGTGCCGGCCGAACGCTCACGACCCCACACATCCCAGTAGTACGCCGTGTACCGCACACGATCCGACACACCCACACGCCGACGCGAATAACCCACCACCAACACCTCCGGCCATGCTCGATGAGCAGAAACAGCAGCTCAACGAGCATGGCCGGTTCGACAGCTCCCGGACTACAAGGTGCTGCGCTCAGATCCGGTGACGAGGTTTCGCACATCGTGAGGCGTGTGGATCAGGTAGTGACGCAGCAGATCGGCAGTGGCTCTGGCGTCGGCGAGGGCTCGGTGAGCGGTGCCATGAGTGGTTATGCCGATCGCGGTGAGACAGTCGTGCAGTTTGCGGCGACCTGCCTGGTGGACGCGGTCGTCGAGCTTCATCGTGCACAGCGTCGCGCTCGACGTAAGCGGGGTGCTGGTGCGGGCGAACTCGGCGTTCAGGAAGTTCAGGTCGAACGAGGCGTTGTGGGCTACGACGACGGCGTCCGCCAGGTGAGCGGCGAGGGTGGGTGCTATGTCGGCGAACGCGAGAGCGCCCACCACGTCGTCCTCAGTGATGCCGTGAATCTCGGACGCAGCAAGTGGGCGTTGTGGGTTGACCAGTGCGCTCCACTCACCCAGGACGGTGCCGTCGGGAGCGACGCGGATGACCGCTACCTCGATGACTCGGTCCTTGCCCCAAGCGGCGAAGCCGGTGGTTTCGACGTCCACGACCGCGTAGGCCGTCGGGGTGGTGAAGAGCGGTGCCGGGACGGAAGAGGTCCCGGTGATGACGTCGACTTCGTACTCGGGCATCCGATCGATCAGGTCCGTCAGTGCGGAACGGGCTCCTGTCATGTCGAGGTACCCGGCGGCGTAGCCACGGGTGCGCAGTGGCTTGCCGAGGTGGACGTCGTGCTTCTCGACCGTCGTGTCGGGCAGGGCGGCGGCGATGTCCTCGGCGGTTGTGTCGTCTTCGAAGAGCAATTGCTGGAGGACCGCGCGCAGCTGGGCCGGTGTGCACTTGGGCACGGTGAAGGCGACGCCGTCCCCGACCGCCGGCACGCCCGCACGAGTCAGCCACGCCGTCAGGGTGTTGACGATGCGATCGCCGCGCCACGGGAAGACGATGGTGTCGTTGCCCGTGGCCAGCGCGGGGTTTCGGGCGAGGTCGAAGCGGCGGTAGGCCGCGCGTCCTTCGTCGAGGAGGCGTTGCGCGGTAGCGTCGAGGTAGCCGGGAACGTCGTCCGATTCGTACCACCTGCGCATCCGGCGTCGGACTTCGTCGTGGATCTCGGCACGACCGCCGGCGAACTTGGGTGCCCGTCCGCCCCGCGAGGGCTCTACCTGGATCAGTGCCGCCTGATCGTCCACCGAGACGATCTTCCAGCGCCTGCCCGCGAAGATGACAAGTGAACCGACTTCGGTGGGTGTGGTCATGTGCAGTACGCCGAGGGTTCGGGAGCCGTGCACGAGCCGGTACTCCTGCTTCTCCGCGAAGACCGCGTAGAACGAGTAGTGATTGACGATCCGCTCCCCCACCCGGCCGAGCAGCAGCAGGCCATCGGGCTCCTGCTGAACGAGTTCCGCCTGGCCGAGGTCGCGCAGCAGGGTGGCGAAGGTTGTCTTGTCGATGTGCGCGAACGGTCCGGACAGGCACAGCGCTTGGAACAGCTCGACCGGGTGGGCGCCTTGGTGCTGGGCGATGACGGACATGATCTGCTGGATGAGCGTGGAGAGGTGCAGCGATGACGTGTCCGCGGGCTCGTACCAGCGCTCGGACAGCAAGCTCATCATCGCCACTGCCTGGAACAGTTCGGCGCGCAGCTCGTCCTGGGGTGCGATGTCGGCGTTGATCTCCTGGGCCGTCACGTACATCCGCAGGACAGCGGGCTCGCCACGGCGTCCGGACCGGCCGATGCGCTGGCGCAGGCTCGCCACCGAGGGCGGGGCCCCGACCTGGGCAACCGAGGTGAGCGTGCCGATGTCGATCCCCATCTCAAGCGTCGACGTGCACAGCACGGTAACCGGCCGATTGCTCTTGAGCAGGCCTTCGACGTGCTCGCGCACGTCTTTGGCGAGGCTTCCGTGGTGTGGGAAGAACTCATTGGGCACGGCGTGTTCCTCGCTGCGGCGGCGCAGGCGGTCGGCGTACAGCTCGACGTCTCCGCGCCGGTCGAAGAAGACGAGGTTGTTGCCGCCTCGCAGCTTGGTGAACACGTGCTCGCTGATGCGCTCGACGGAGGTCCCCCCGTCGGCTTCATCGTCCTCGGTGGTCGGTGCCTCGTTGACGTACCCACGAATGATGGCGCTGATGTCGGCACTTTGATGCGAGGCCGTCAGGAGGTGGACGTCGCCGCCGTTACCCGGGCGCAAGTAATCACGCGCCGACTCCATATCGCCCAGGGTTGCCGACAACCCGATGCGGGGAACGCGACGCCGGGTCGCCAGTTCGACGCGGTGCAGCAGGGACTGGAGCTGGGCGCCGCGCTCGGTGCCCATGAACGAGTGCATCTCGTCGATCACGACCCAGCGCAGGGCGCGCAGCAGCCAGCCGATCTCCATACCGCGCAGGACGAACATGGCTTCCAACGACTCCGGCGTGATCAGCAGGATGCCGTCGGGTTTGGTGAGCACCTTGGCCTTGGCCGAGCCGGGAACGTCACCGTGCCAGCGGTGCACCGGGAGGTCGAGGTCTTCGCACAGCTCGTCGAGGCGGCGGTGCTGATCGTTGATCAACGCCTTGAGCGGTGACACGTAGAGCACCCGGATGCCGCCGTCATCCACCTCGTCGAGCAGGGCGGAGCAGATCGGCAGGAACGCCGCCTCCGTCTTGCCCGACGCGGTGGCCGCCGAGACGATCACGTCCTCGGTCCCCTTGAGCACCAGAGGGATCGCCTGCTCCTGCGCGTCGTTGAGCTTCTGCCACCCCTGCCGGTGAATCCAACGCTGGACCTTCTGGTGGAGGCGGAAGAAGTGCGAGGACCCTGGTGAGGTGTCAGAGGCGGAAGGTGGCCAGCTCATCGTCCACCCTCGACTCGTCCTGTGCGGCGGGCTCCAGTGGTTCGAGGTCGGGGTTGAGCTCCGCCTCGAACCGAACGCCACCGACGAGCGGTTCCCAGGGTTGGCCGGGGTTGTGCTCGAGCACCGACAACAGGTTGAGGAACTCGCGGATCGTGGTGCGCGGGGTGCGGAAGTAGGCGTCGCCGATGTTCTGCGAGCAGTGGCGCATGAACGCGTGCAGTGCTTCGTCGGGCACGAGGTATTGCTGCGGGTCGCCCGAGGCGTGCACGTGGCGCAGCTTCGTGAGCAGGATGTAGAAGTCCTCCTGGGTGAGGTTGGTCAGCCGCAACACCGGACCGGAGTGGTCCACCAGGCCGTTGGCGGCGAAGGCGTTCTCCGCCAGGCGGGACTGCAGCGCCTCGTAGGAGTACAGGCCACGGCGAGTGTCCATGAGGAACTCGGGCGTGCCGCCGAACAGGAAGCCGACGTGGGTGCTGATGCCCTGCAGGCTGTCGTTGACGATGCGCAGGATCTGCTCGTAGTTGGCGGAACGGGCCTGCGACGAGGTCAGCTTGTAGAGGTTGACCATCTCGTCCAGGCACACCAGCAGACCGCTGTAGCCGGCCATGCGCACGAAGCGGGACATCAGCTTGAGCTGGTCGTAGAAGCTCGCGTCGTCCACGATCGTGCGCACGCCGAGTGCGGCACGAGCCTCGGTCTTGGTGGTGAACTCGCCGCGCAGCCACCGCACCGCGTCGATCTTGAGCTGCTCGTTGCCGGTGTCGTGGCCACGCCAGTAGGCCTCGACGACGGTGCCGAAGTCGTAGCCACCGACCAATTCGGACAGCTCGGCCATGCGCTGCCGGATCACGTTCTCCGGTGACGTGCCCTGCTCACGGGCGGTGGTGAGCGCCTGGGAAACGAACCGCTCGACGATGCCCGCCAACGCGCCGCCGTCCGGCTTGGCCGAGGTCGAGGTGTTGCGGGCCAGCTCGGCGTAGAGGCTGCGGGCCTGGCCGCCGGTGGCATGCAGGCGGCGGTCGGGCGCGAGGTCGGCGTGCATCGTGACCAGGCGCTTCTTCAGCGCGGCGGCGCGGATGAGGTTCAGGAAGAACGTCTTGCCCGAACCGTACTCGCCGATGACGAAGCGGGCCGTGGAGCCGCCGTCGGCGACGCTGTCGAGGTCGCGCAGCAACGACTCGACCTCGCGCGCGCGTCCGACCTGCACGTGCTGCTGGCCGGAGCGAGGCACGACGCCCGCCCGCAGCGATTGGATGATCGCGTCGCGGTCGCGGGGCCGGATGCGCGTGTCGTTCATGCGAGCAGTTCTCCCATTGCGTAGTCGTTGATCACGAGCTGGTCGCCGTCGTCCTCGACGACCGGTTCGTCGGCGGCCTCGACCGCCGCTTCGTTGAGCACGTCCAGCACACCCTCGGGCAGCAGGCCTGCCCCGGCGCAGAGCGCGTCGAAGTCGGCACGGCTCCAGGACGGTTGTCCGGCCAGTTCCCGCAGCAGGGTCGAGTGGGCGGCGTCGAGGTCGCCGACGAGGTCCACCGCGACGACCGGTGTTGGTGGAGGTGGTGCCGCTGCTGCCGGCTCGTCGTCGAAGACGTCGGCGAGCAGCGCGGCCACGGCGGCGCTTTCCCGCATCTTGGCCTCCACCAGGGCGGGGTCGAGGCGCACCGCGCCGACCGGTGGCTCCGGCTTCGGTGGTGGCGGGATGAGGTAGCCGGTCGGGCCGGTGTCCGCGGGCACGACGACCACGGGTTCGGTGGCCGGTGCCGGACGGGTGGACGCGGCGGTGAGAGCGTGCAGTTCGGTGTACACCGAGTCCGGCTCCTGCCCGAGCAGCTTGTAGATCTTGCGCAGCGTGTCGACTTCGCCCGGCGAGACGACGCCGTCCACGGCCGCGATCGCGGTGGCGAACTCGGCGACGTGAGCGCGTTGCGCGTCGGTCAGGCTTCCCAGGCGCTTGGTGAGCCCGGTCAGCTTCAGCTTCGAGGCCAACAGCCAGTCCAAGTGGGCGGTCAGCCTGATCCGCTCCCCTGGCGTCAGGTGCAGGCTCGACTCCAGGTGGGAGACCAGGTGGTCCCGCTCGGCGGTGGACACGACGTCATCGGCCGCGGAGACCACGGCGGCGAGGTGCAGCAGCGTCGTGGCGGCGGTGTACTCGGGTGTCGCGGTCGCGGACTGTGCGGCGGTGATGCGGAACAGCACGGCCGGCCCCGCGCTCTGCACCGGACCGCCCAAGCGCACGTCGGGTTCGATGCCGATGCCGAACTTGTCCAGCAACTGTGCCAGTCCGACCGCGTCGGCCTTGGCGAACTTCCCTGACGCCTTCGCGGGCCAGAGAGCGACCAGGTCCGACATCTCGAACCTGGCCCGCGGCACGTCTGCGGGCAACGTGCGCTCGACCAGTGCGCGCACCGGCCGCAGGCCCGCCAGGTCGCCGGTGAACAGCTCGGTTGGCAGCAGCGCCAGCGCGGGCAGCGTGCCCGCGGCTTCCGGTTGCCGTCCGATCAGGCGGCTGTAGGCGTCCAGGTCGTCCGTGCAGGACTCGACCAGGGCTTTGAGCACCTTCGTCGGCGCCGCGGCGGTGAGCACGTCGGGCACGTCCGAGTGCCACGTCGTCGAAGTCAGCCCACCGCTGGCGGGGCGGTAGGAGAGTTCCACTCGGCTCTTCAGCGGACGGACCCGGAGGCCATCGGCGTAGCGGGCCCGGTAGCGAGTGGCGAACAGCGCGTGGAACTCGTCGGGGCAGCGCGTCGCGGGTGTTCGCGGGTAGATCTCGGGGTGGAGCATGGCCCACGACCACGCCCACTCCACGGGAACGGGGAGGCCTTCGGCGGCGAAGCGGCCGATGCCGAAGCGCAGGGTGAGCGGCGGGAGCCACTTGTCGTGTTCGGCCGGGTCCGGCGGAGGTCCTTCTCCCCTGGAGATGAGCGCGCGGAGAACCTCTCGGAAGGCGGTCGCGTACTGGCGGAACGACGAATTGCCGCCGTACACGGTCAGGAGCCGGACGACCTCGCCAAGGATGCGCGGCAGGTCGGCCCGCGCGGCCGGGTCCTGCTGCGCGTCGACCAGCGCCCGTCGTTCCAGGCCGTAGAAGTACAGGAACACGTAACCGATGCAGGCGTCCGGCGCCCACCTGCCGCCCTCCAGCCAGAGCAGGTACGCGGCCCGGCTGCGCGGCGTGATCGAGTGGTAGGCGGGCCAGTAGTCCATGTCCCGCCCGGCGAAGTCGGGCCTGCGCCAGTCGATCGGCAGCGTCGGGTCGATCACCTCGACGTTCCGGTCAGGCACCGCGTCACCCCGGGACAGCTTCCCGATGTAGAGCATCCCACCGGGCAGTGACCTGCCGGCCACTGATGACGTGGAGCCGGCCGGCACCCAGGCGGGGGCGGACGCGGAGGGCTGACGTCGCGGCTGCGGCCGGGTCGGCGGTGGTGGTCCGGGCCGCGGCGGACGCGGGGCGGGTGCCACCGGCGGCACGGGCGCTGCAAACGGCGGCACGGGTCGCGGTGGCGCCATGACGGCGGGCTTGCTCTCGAACAGCTGCCGCAGCCGGTCCAACAGCCCCACTCGGCCCCCTTAGCTCGCGCCGTATCCGCACGGACGGTCCTTCTGAACGGTGACAGCGGCTACGTCGCGTCAGTTCGACCCAGCGTTAGCGACCGAACGGGTGAACTACATCGGTGACACTTTCGTTTTGTCGCAGCAACGAGCCACTACGCGAGGGTTGCTCACTCAATCGTGTTATTGGTCGATGTAGCGCTGCCGTGAAGGGCCGCGATGTGCGAGCCATGATCCCTCTGCATGATCACCACCCGGCGCCGCGCCCCGTGATCCCCACGATCCTCCGGAGCGTGCGACGGTGACCGGAGTGCGGATCGTGCACGCGGCGGACATCCACCTCGACAGCCCGCTGCGGGGGTTGAACGGGTTCGTCAAGGAGGACGTCGCCCACCAATTGCGCCACGCCTCGCGGCAGGCGTTGAAGAACCTGGTGCGGTTGACCGTCGACGAGAAAGCGGCCGCGCTCGTGCTGGCCGGCGACATCTACGACGGCGACTGGCCCGACTACGCCACGGGCCGGTTCTTCGCCGAGCAGATGGACTTCCTGAACGAACACGGCGTACGGGTGTTCATGGCCGCCGGCAACCACGACGCGGCCAGCGTGGTCACCAAGGCCGTGCGGCTGCCCGACAACGTGACCGTGCTGGATGTGGACAAGGCCGAGACCGTGATCGACGAAGACCTTGGCCTGGCCGTGCACGGTCAGGGGTTCGCCACGCGTGCCGTCACGACGAACCTGGCGCTGGCCTATCCCGACCGCGTCCACGGCTTGGTGAACGTCGGAATCCTGCACACCGCGGTATCCGGCGCGGAGGGCCACGACACTTACGCACCGTGCACCCCGTCTGACCTGCTCAAGCCCAGGTACGAGTACTTCGCGCTCGGCCACGTCCATCAGCGGCGACTGGTGAACGACGGCCCGTGGGTCGCGGCGTTCTCCGGCAACCTGCAGGGCAGGCACGCCAACGAGACCGGCCCGAAGGGCGCTCTGGTGGTCGACTTGGACCGGGACCAGCCCGCCGTCCCGAGGTTCGTCGCACTCGACGTGGCCCGGTGGGAGCGGATCGAGGTCGACGCGTCCGGTCACGGGACGTTCGACGAAGTGCTCGACGCGGTGGAGACGAGCTTGGCCGACGCCAGCGTCGCCGCCCAGGGTCGTCCGCTGGTCGCCAGGGTGACGGTGATCGGGACAAGCCGTGCGGCGGGTGCGTTGAGCGACCGTGAGCGGTTGGTCGAGGAGGTGCGGGCGTCCGGTGTCCGCTCGGGCGTCACCGTGGAGAAAGCCGTCTCCCACGCGCGCATGCCGCAGACCGGCGACCACGTGGACGATCGGCTGATCGAAGCGGTGCTCCGCAGGGCTGGGGACCTGGGTCACGGCAGCCCTTTGGTCGACCGGCTGACCGCACCCCTCAAGCGCGATTTCGGCCGGGTGCTGCGCAAGGACAGCCCGCTGGACCTCAACGACCCCGCCGTGCTGAAGCGGATCACCGCGGCGGCGTTGCACGGCCTGGTCGCCAAGCTGACCACAGGGGAGGACCGATGAGGGTTCGGCGGCTCACACTGGACAGCTACGGCGCTTTCCACAATCGGACGATCGAGCTCGGCACCGGTCTGAGCGTGGTGCTCGGCCCGAACGAGACCGGCAAGACCACCGCGCTCGACGCGCTGGCCGACCTGCTGTGGTCGATACCGCAGTCCTCGAAGCGCGCCTTTCACTACCGCCGCCAGGAGCTGGCCATCAGCGCGGTGCTCGTCCTGCCCGACGGCACCGAGATCCCCGTCGAGCGACGTGCGAGCGGAATGATCGACACCGCCACCGGCGCGGAGGTTCCCGTGCTGTGGCAGGGGGACGGAGATGACCGCGGCCGGTGGCGGACTTCGTTCGGCCTGTCGCACGAGGAGCTGCGCAAGGGCGGTGAGTACCTGTTCAAGGGTGAGGGCGACCTCGCGTCCCTGATCTTCCGAGCCCGGAGCGGGCAGTCCGTGCACCACCTGCTGGACTCGCTGTCGGCGCGTGCCGACTCGCTCTACAAGGAGCATCGAGGAAACAAGGGTGTGCGGGCACGTCGTGCTATCGCCGAGTACGAGCAGGCGGTGCACGACGTCGAGGAGGCCACCGCGCTCGCCGCCGACGTGACTGCCATCCGCGAAGTGCTGCGCCAAGTCGGCGAGGACGTCGAGCGAGCCCGACGGGTCAAGGACGCCGCCTTCACCGAAATGGCCGGCCAACAGGCACGCCTGCGGGTGATCGGCAGAATTCGGCTGCTGGCCCAGGCCGAAGGCAGGATCTCGGCCCTGCGATCGGCAGGGCCTTGTCTGGATGCCGACGACCTCGCACTCCACGGCGAGACCGCGGAACGGCTCCACCGTGCCGAAGGCGAGATAGTCGGCGTCGAGGGCGAAATCGCCGCGACGTCCGCGCAGCTGGCGGACACCGCTTCCGAGGACCCCATCCTCGAAGACCGCAGCCTGGTCGAGCGTCTGCAGCGGGAATCCACGGCCAGACTCGACGACGCGGAGCAGGCCCGGGCATGCCTAGCTGACGCCGATGAGAGCGACGCGAGCACCCGAGCGCTGCTGGTCGAACTGACCGGCAACGTCGACCAGCCGGTCGACGTACTGCTGAACACGCTGTGGGTCGGCGAGGATCGCGTCTCCGAGTTGGACGCCGCGGCGGAGGCGCTCGTTCAGGCGGACGCCGTCGTGATCGAGCGACAACGCCAGGTAGAAACCGCGGGCGACCGCGAACCGGCCACATCCGACGCGGAGGCACCGGACGCGCAGGTCGTCGCGTCCCTGCGTGAGGCGGTGAGTGCCATCGAGGCCGAGGACTCGGTGGTCACTGCTTTCCGGCGTGCTGTTCAAGCCGTGGCGGATGCGCGGCACGAGCACGCTCGTCTGCTCACGACGGTGGGCCTGCCCGCACACACGCGTCTGGGGACACTGCCGTCCCGCGAGTCGGTGATGGGCGCGCGCGACGACATCACGGCTTGTGACGATGCCATCCGCACGGCTCGTCGAGAACTGGACGGCCTCGACAGGCGGTCCACCGACATCCAGAGGCAATTGTCGGACGACGAACTGCACCACGTCCCAGACCCGGCAGAGGTGACGGTTGCCCGTGCGGCTCGCGACGACCTGATCACCGAGGTCGTGCGCGCTTGGCTCGCGGGTGAACCGCCCGCACGAGCGCCCGGTCTGCCGGTGGAGGTCGAACGCGCCGTCCGCGAGGCCGATCGCGTCGGCGACCTGCTCGCGGAGCACGCCGAAGTGGCGGCGAGACGCGGAGTGCTGACCGCCGAACTGGCGAAGACCCGTGCCGAAGCGATCGTCGCCGGATCGAAGGTCGCGGAGGCGGAACGTGCGTGCACGGCAGCCCGCCAGGCGTGGGAGGCCATCTGGGCGCCGGTTGGCGTTCCGCATCCGCCCGTCACCGATGCGCTCGTGTTCCACGAGTCGCTGGCCGGTGCGCTTGTGGCCGAAGGACGGGCGGTCACCGCGACCCGTACCGCCGAGGACCTGCGTCCCGCGGTCGAGGAGAGGCGCCACTACCTGGCGGACGTAGTCGCCCGGGCGGGACGACCTCGGCCCGAGGCGGACTTGGACAGCCTGCTCGAAGCGGCGAGACACCTGCTGGACGAGGACGACGACGCACGCGAGGCCCGTGCGGTCGCGCGGAAAGTACGGGCCATCCGGCAGGAGGCGGAGCGGGAGCTCGAACGGGCACGCACGCGGCGGAACGAATCCGCGGACCGGTGGCGGACGACCCTGGCCACCGCCCACCTCCCTGACCTGAGCCCCACCGGGTGGTACCGGCGGCGCGACATCGTCACGCGGGCCCGCACGTCGCACGTCACCGCGACCGGCCTGCGGGAACGGGCACGGCAGCTGGCTGAACGGCACTGCGGGTTCGTGGACGAACTGGCGGCACTCACCGCACGCCTGGGGGTCGAGGGTGACCACGTCACCGACGTGCTCGACACCCTCTCGGCCCGGGTCCAGGCGGCGATGCAGGCCAAGGGCACCGCGGACAACCTCGTTCGCAGGCTCGACTCGCTGCGCCGGAAGCTCGAAGAGCACATCGAGCAACGGCGCCTGGCCATCGCCGTTCTGGACGACTTGCGTCAGCGGACCGACGCTGTGGACCTCGACGCCGCGGCTGAACGAGGCGAGGAACTGGCCGGCCTGTTGACCGACGTCGACCAGCACAGTGAGGTGGTGCGCACCGCAGTGCCGCGAACCGACCCACGGCAATTGGTCGCCGAGTTGAGCGATGTCGACGAGGAACAACTGCGGATCGACGCCGACACGGCCGGCCGGCGGTACGAGGACGCCGATAAGGCCCACGAAGAAGCACTCCGCCGTTACGGCGAGCTCTCTCAACGGCACCAGGCTCTGATCACCCGGCCCGGCGCCGCCGAACTGCACGCCAAAGCGCACGAACGACTGGCAGTGCTGGCCGACGAGGTCGAGGAGTACCTCGTGGCCGAGATCCAGCGCACTGTCCTGCGCGACGAGTTGGAGGCCTACGAGCGGGAGCACTCGTCACCGCTGCTGGAGACCGCCGGGCGCATCCTCGAAGAGCTGACCGGAGGGCGTTACGTCGCCCTGCACACGCACAGCGACGCCAACGGGCGGTCGTTGCGCATCGTCGGCACCGACGAGCGACCCCGGAAACCGGACGAGCTGTCGGAGGGGACGGCCGACCAGGCGTTCCTCGCCCTCCGCTTGGCCGGCATCGAGTCGTTGCAGGACGACAGGCGGACCCGCGGGCTCCCGACGCTGCCGGTCGTCCTCGACGACGTGCTGATGACCTTCGACGACGCCAGAGCCGCTGCAACGCTCAAGGTGATGGCACGGCTCGCACGGCGGTGGCAGATCGTCGTCTTCAGCCACCACACCCACCTCCGCCAAGTCGCCGAAGGCCTGGAGTCGGACAACCTCACCATCGCCGAACTGGACGCCCCCTCCTCGATCGACTCCACGCGCACCCCGCAGGAGATCCGCGACGCCGCGCGCGAGCGCATCGTGATCGGCAACCACACCGAACCCGCCCCGCGCGCCACGAAGACGGTCGACCCGACCCTCGTCCGGGCATGGGCGCGCCGAACCGGCAGGCAAGTGGGGGACCGCGGCCGGATCTCACAAGACGTCATCGACGCCTACGAAGCCGCTCACAGCTGAACCTGCGCCACCGGGGCGCAGTGCGCCCTCAAGTCGATCAGGGCGGCCAGACCGGACGGCGCACCGATCTACGTGATCATGGACAACCTGTCGGCCGACAAGACCCCGAAGATCCTCACGTGGGCCGCCGGCAACAACGTCGAGATCTGCCCGACTCCGACCTACGCCTCCTGGGCCCACCCCATCGAGCCCCAGTTCGGACCACTGCGCACCTTTGTCATCGCCAACTCCGACCACCCCAACCACACCGTCCTGGCCAGACAGCTCCAACAACACCTGCGCCGGCGCAACGCCAACGCCCGCCACCCCGACATCCTCGACGCCCAACGCCGGGATCGAGCCCGCATCCGCAGCGAACGACACCAACGCTGGGGCCGACCACGAGCAGCCTGACCAACCCGGCGAACCTATGTGGTCAACGCACTAGCCACCGTCGTGCAGACGGGCCAGCGCACGAGAACGGTGAATCATGACCCATCCGAAGGAGGGATATCGCCAGCGTGGGAGCACGTTCCAGTTCGTGGCATAGACGGAGGTTTCCGCGACGCCGGAGTAGCACTCGCGGGTGGAGACCGGGGCGGCGGCGGCCCAGCCGGCGACCCGGCCGTCGACGAGGGCGACCCAGCGGTGCTCGGGCAGCAGCAGAGGTACGAGGGCTGTGAATAGACTTGATCGGCATCAGCCAAGTCCTCCTCAACACCGCCGACTTCGCGCTGTAGGCCGGCTCCCGCGAGTAGGACGCCGAACCGATAGTCCAGTCCGATGTGGATGGACAGCCGACGAGCACGAGCCGCCCTGCGTGCCAGCCCACCGGTCGGCCGGGGGGCAAAGCCGATCAACGCGGTGAGGGGTGCCCGCGTCCGAGAATCCCTGGCCGGCAGTCGGATTGTCGGCTCTGGCACCGGACGTCCTGGCAGCCCTGCTGCTCTCGGCCGCGCGGTTGGACTCGACGCCCGCTTCGTGGAGGATTCCACCTACTGCGGACCCGCGGTCACGAGTTCCGCGCATACGCCCAGCGGGCAGGATGGTTTCTGCGCCACCTCGGTCTCCTCCGGCGTGCCGATGGCGAACGTCACGATTCGCACGTTGCAGGGCCGTGCAGATGATGACGCTGGACGTAGGTGAATGCGATAAGGACGAAGACTGCCCCCACTGCGACGCAAGTGATCGCGACGAAACCCAGGGACGCGGCGGAGGCTTGACGGACGATCCCGGTTGTCATGGCGGTTCGGGCGGCGGCCGTGATGCCTTCTTGTTCGAGGCCGGTGATGAAGCGGTACTGGAAGAGGGCGCCGAGGCCCGCGATACCGACGGTGAGGCCGAGGTGGTGGGAGGTTTCGTTGATTCGGCTCGCGGTGCCGGCTTTCGCGGGATCCAGTGCGCGGGCGAAGAGGTTGTGGCGAAGTGGGGTGCCCATTCCCATGCCCGCGCCCACCAGGAGCGTGCTGGGAAGAACCCCGAGCCAGGTGCTGTCCGGGGTGATGAGGCCGAGCAGGCCCGCGCCGATCGTGATGAGCAAGACCGACGTGCCGACTGCGATACCGGGCGGGATCTTGGTGACGAGGCCTCGGGTGGCGAGGGCCGCGCCGATCAATGCCACCGCTAGCGGTAGCAGGCATGCGCCTGTGATCAGCGGCGAGTATCCGAGCGTGGCTTGGAGGTGGAGGGTCGTCAGGAAGACGGTGGCCAGGCCGATGGCGGCGGATACGAACGTCGTCAGGGAGACGCCGAGGAACGCGCGGTTCCCGAACAGGGCCAGTTCGAGCATGGCCTTGTCACCACGGGCGCGTTGTGCCAGCAGGAACACGAACAGCAGGAACGTCGCCGCGGTGAACATCGCCAGGATCGGGGTGCTGGTCCAGCCGAGTGCCTGGCCGCGGAGCAGGCCGAGGACGACGAGCGCGACGCAGGCGCCGGACAACGTGAACCCCGGCCAGTCGAGGGCATTCGACGCGATCGGTGGGACCGCACGCAGTTGCGTCTTGCCGATCGCCTGCAGCATCACGCCGGCCGGCAGGACGGACAGGAAGACCAGTCGCCAGTCGACCTCCGCGAGGAGGCCACCCACCACGGGGCCGAACGCCAAGCCCAGCACCGCGGCGGTGGACAGGAGGCGAACAGCCCTGCCACGTGCCGGCCCGGGGAAGACGTGTGCGGCGAGCGTCGAGGCCGCCGCGAGCAGGAAGGCGGAGCCGACGCCCTGGAACGCTCGGGCGGTGGCGAGCACGGGCAACGTCCCCGCGGCGCCCGCGGCCACCGAGCCGGCGGTGAACAGCAAAGCTCCCAACCGGAACGCCGACCGGTGGCCGAAGCGGTCCGCCAGCGCGCCCGCGGTCAACAGGAACACGGCCAGCGGCGCGACGTGTGCGGCGACAACCCACTGCTGACCGCTGAAGTCGATGTCCAGCTCAGCGCGCAAGCCGGGTAACGCCATCACCACCGCGGTGCCGTCGAGCATCACCAGGAAGGTGGCGGTGGCTGCGGCCACCAGGGTCCACCACGGTGAGGACAACGGGATGATCTTCCCTTGGGCGCGCCCTGCGGACGGCTCATCCGCCATCGGGCGCCCCTCCCGCGGGGCGTTTCCGAGCGACAGCCCGCCCGGGTGTCTTGGCGCCGGTCCGGTGACGTCTCATGGTGGAGAGGTCACGGCTGGCGGTGGTCACGCCGCGCAGTCGCACCAGGACGGTGCCGTCCGCAGTGGTGGCGGTGTACTGCTCACCGTCCGTTGTGGAGAAGCGGCGCAGGTCGACGTGAGGGCCGAGCAACCGGGCCAGCTCGCGATCATCCGACGGAACCGGGATGTCGATGGACTTCACCTCGGACAGCGTTCCCGGAGGGCCGGCGGAGCCGAGGAGCGCCTCCAGCGCGTCGCCGGGAAGCAGGTACCCGTCGAACCTGGTGTCCACCGCCGACTCCGGCTCATGGTCCGGCCAATCACCCATTTCCGACGTATCGGGCACGCAGAGGTGCACCGACATCCGGGCGTGCTCGACCGTCGGGACGGCGTTGACGGGCGGGCTGTCGATGCGGACTTCCACGTCGTCGCCGCTTCGGGTGGCGGTGACGACGACGCGTCGCGGCCACCGCCCGGCGGGTGCGCGGAGCAGTCGCGGTAACAGGACGTTCGAGTACCGGACGGGTACCAAGTCCGGGGTGAAGGAGGCGGCGGCCTCGGCCGCGATCTGCACCAGTGAGGCGGTCGGCATGGCCGGTTGGCCGTTGACGAGGTGGTGGCGGATCTCCTCGTGGTGGTCGAGGTCGATCTCGACGTGCCACAGCGCCGCGGTGCCGTCGTGCCGCTCCGGCTCGGGCAGGAACACGGCCGTCCTCGTCCGGCTGCCTTCGTCGTGCGGTGTGGAGTGGTTCGACATCATGACGTCCCGTCTCGGCGGGTCGGGAGGGAGATGAAACCACGAAACGCTCTCGGCCGGAAACCGTGCGTTCGCACCCTTACCGTAGCGACCGGACGTGTGCTCGCCGACGAACTCCCTCCTCCTGTCGGCGGTACTCGCCGCTGCTGTCGGCTGTCAGGGTCGGAAACCCCCGTCCGTCCCATGAGGAGGTCCGATGCAGACCACCACGTACGTCGAGGTGGAGCGGCACGATCGCGTCCGCGTGCTGCGGCTGGCTCACGGCAAGGCCAACACCCTGACGCCCGACGTGTGCCGTGACCTCACCGGTGCCCTGGCGACCGCCGCGGCCGACGGGGACGCGGTGGTGCTGACCGGTGCCGGAGCGATGTTCAGCGCGGGCATCGACCTGCACCGACTGCTGGCGGACACCGGCCTCGTCGGTGAGTTCCGGGAGGCGTTGGTGGAGAGCTTCGCGGCGCTGTTCCACCACCCCCACCCGACGGTCGCGGCGGTGAACGGCAACGCGGTCGGGGGTGGCGCGATCTACGCGGCGGCGTGCGACTACCGCGTCATGTGCCGAGGTCGTGGCCGCATCGGCACGCCGGAATTGCGCGGCGGCATCCCGTTCCCCGACCTCGGCATCGAGATACTTCGGCATTCCGTAAGTCCCGCAGTGCTGGTCGATCTGGCCCTGCGAGGTGCCCTGTACAGCGCTGACCAGGCACGAACCATCGGGCTGGTCAACGAAGTGGTGGACCCGGACCAACTGCTGGACACCGCTCTCGCGACCGCGGGCGTGATGAGGCAGGCACCGGCGCCCCTGTACTCATGGACCAAACGGCAGGTGCGCGGTGACCAGGCGCGGCCGGAGGTGGCCGCGGTGTGGGACGACGACGCGGTCCTCGCGAGCATCGCGTCCTACGCCGAGAACCTCGGCGCCGGACGGGCGTAAGGCTCCGGCGTTCCGCCTGGGCTTCGGTGGCTTGACTTGAACTCGGCTTCAACGCCGAAACTGGCCGCGATCCGAATGCCCACACGGCGTCGAACGCGAGGAGAGGCATGCTTGAGCACGCCCGCAGGCTGTTCACCAGTGAGTCGGTGACCGAGGGGCACCCGGACAAGATGTGTGACGCGATCAGCGACTCGATCCTGGACGCGTTGCTGACCGAGGACCCGCGTTCGCGGGTGGCGGTGGAGACGATGGTCACCACTGGTCAGGTGCACGTGGCGGGTGAGGTGACGACCGAGGCGTATGCCGACATCCCGTCGATCGTGCGGGACAGGATCGTGGAGATCGGGTACGACTCGTCGGCCAAGGGTTTCGACGGTTATTCGTGCGGTGTGAACGTGGCGATCGGTTCGCAGTCGCCCGACATCGCGCAGGGCGTGGACACGGCGTTCGAGAAGCGGGTCGAGGGTGCCGAGGACGAGATCGCCAAGCAGGGTGCGGGCGACCAGGGCCTGATGTTCGGGTATGCCTGCACGGACACGCCGGAGTTGATGCCGTTGCCGATCGCGCTGGCGCACCGGTTGTCGCGGCGGTTGACCGCGGTGCGCAAGGACGGCACGGTGCCGTATCTGCGTCCGGACGGCAAGACGCAGGTCACAATCGAGTATGCGGGTGACCAGCCGGTGCGGCTGGACACGGTCGTGGTGTCCACGCAGCACGCGGACGGCATCGACCTGGAGAAGCTGCTCGGCGTCGACATCCGGCAGCACGTCGTGGCGCCCGAGGTCGACGCGCTCGGCCTGGACACCTCCGACGTGCGGCTGCTGGTCAACCCGACTGGCCGGTTCGTCATCGGCGGTCCGATGGGTGACGCGGGCCTGACCGGTCGCAAGATCATCGTCGATACCTATGGTGGTATGGCGCGGCACGGTGGTGGTGCGTTCTCGGGCAAGGACCCGTCGAAGGTGGACCGGTCGGCGGCGTACGCGATGCGGTGGGTGGCGAAGAACGCGGTGGCCGCGGGTCTGGCCACGCGGATCGAGGTGCAGGTGGCGTACGCGATCGGGAAGGCGGCGCCGGTGGGTTTGTTCGTGGAGACCTTCGGTACCGAGACGGTCGACCCGACCAAGATCCAGCAGGCGATCGGTGAGGTCTTCGACCTGCGTCCGGCCGCGATCATCCGCGACCTGGACCTGCTGCGCCCGATCTACGCCCCGACCGCCGCGTACGGCCACTTCGGCCGCACCGACATCGAGCTGCCGTGGGAGAACACCGACCGCGCCGACGCCCTCCGCGCCGCAGCGGGAGCCTGAACCATGGGTCTTCCACAGAGGACCGCCATCCACGCCGCCAAAACCAGGGGGAACCGCGTGACCCAAGTGGCATCGGACAAGTTCACGACTCGCAATGGCATCGATTTCGCCGTGGCGGACCTCTCCCTGGCCGAGTTCGGCCGCA
>NZ_LWLC01000039.1:15787-72497 GCF_001905065.1 Saccharothrix sp. CB00851 | reverse complement strand
CCAAGGCGACAGGTTAAAGATCAAGGTAAGGGGCCCCATGTCAAATCGACGCGAATCGGCGGTCGCTCTCGCCCAACGTCACGCTCTCATCCAACGTCACGCGCTCGCCCAACGTCACGCGCCACCGGCCCGGCTACCGATCACCCGTACCCGGTTGTGCGGCCGTCGAGCGGCGGCGCGAGGATGTCCGGGTGAGTTACGACGCGCTGCTCTGGCTGTCCTTCGGCGGACCGGAAGGACCCGACGACGTCCGCCCCTTCCTCGAGAACGTGACCCGTGGCCGGGGCGTCCCACCCGAACGGTTGGACGAGGTCGAGCAGCACTACCAGCACTTCGGCGGCGTCTCGCCGATCAACGCGCTCAACCGCGCCGCGATCGAGGCCGTGCGCGGCCTGGTCGACCTGCCGATCTACTTCGGCAACCGCAACTGGCACCCGATGGTCGAGGACACGCTGGCCGAGATGAAGGCGGACGGCGTTAAGCGCGCGCTCGTCTTCCCGACCAGCGCCTACGGCGGCTACTCGGCGTGCCGGCAGTACGACGAGGACATCCTGCGCGCCCGCGCGGCCGTGGAGGACGCGCCCGAGCTGGTGAAGCTGCGCCAGTTCTTCGACCACCCGCTGTTCGTGGAGTCGTTCGCGGACGCCGTGCGCGCCGCCGCGGCCACGTTGCCCGGCGACGACTACCGGGTGGTGTTCACCGCGCACTCGGTGCCGGTGTCGGCGGACAAGGCCGCCGGGCCGCCCGAGGACGGCGGTCACCTCTACTCCCGGCAGGTCGCGGAGGCGTCCCGGCTGGTGGCGGAGGCCGTCGGGGTGGCCGAGCACGACGTGGTGTGGCAGTCGCGGTCCGGGCCGCCGCAGGTGCCGTGGCTGGAGCCGGACATCGTGGACCACCTCGACACCCTCTTCGACAAGGGTGTGCGCAACGTGGTGGTGTGCCCGATCGGGTTCGTCAGCGATCATCTGGAAGTGGTGTGGGATCTCGACACCGAGGCCCGTGAGCGCGCTGAGGAGCTGGGCATGGGCTTCGCCCGCGCGGCCACGCCCAACGACGACCCCAGGTTCGCCCGGCTGGTGGCGGAACTCGTCGCCGAGCACGTGGCGGACGCGCCGGTGCGCAAGCTGTCGGACTTCCCGGCGCTGGGCCGCACGGTCGACGGCGCGTTCTGCGCCACCCGGTGCTGCGAGCCCGTGAAACGGCCCGGTCGATGAGCGTGGACTTCAGCTGGTCGCCCCGCCCAGCCGACTGGCGTGACGCGCTGCGCATCGCCGTGCCGCTGTACCGGTGGGCGCCGTGGTTCGCCGCGGTGCTCGGCGTGCTGGGCGTCGTCGTGCTGGTGATGGGCATGACGTGGGCGGGCGTGTTCGGGCTCGTGCTCGCTGTGATCATCATCGCACTCGTCCCGGTGGGCACCGCGGTGAACTTCCACAACCATCCCCTCGCGGCCAAGACGGTGACCGGCACGGCGGACGCGCACTCGCTGCGGATGTCCGTCGGCGAGGCCGCGCGCAGCGAGCTGAGCTGGGCAGAGCTGCCCGGTTGGGTGGAGACGGCGCGCGGCTTCGTGCTGCGGACCGGCACGACCGCCGTCTACGCCGTGCCGCACCGCGCGTTCGCCGACGCCGAAGCGGTCGGGAAGTTCCGGTCCCTGCTGGTGGAACACGTCGGCCCGGCGTCCTGAGCTGTCGCCGGGGCCCGCGTACCCTCGGTAGGCGTGTCTTGTGCGAGTGCGACGCTGGTCGTCTGGACGTCAGCCTGGCTGCATGGTGCGGCCGCGGCCGACGACGTCCTCGACGCCTTGGGGTTCTGGGCCGGGCTGCACGAAGTGGTGGCCGATGACGACGGCACCGCGACGGCCCTCGACCTGCCCGGCCCCGACGAGGCCCCGGTAGGCCCCGCGCTGCTGCTGGCGTCGCTGCGCCGCGCGTCCGCGACCACGGCCCGCCTGGTCATCCCGGTGCCCGGTGACGTGCGCGGGCTGGGCGCGAACGGGCCGCTCGGCAAGTCGGCGTTGCGCGCGGGCGAGGCCGCCGTGCTGCCCGAGGTGGGCGTGGGGCTGGTGCCGAAGCTGGTGGCCGACGGCGTCCTGCGGTGGACCGTGTTCGACCTGCCGACCGCGCCCGCCGGCGAGCACGTGCCGATCGGCGAGGCCGAGCACGGCTTGTCGTCGGCGATGCGGGAGGCGGCCACCGCTCTCGTGACGCTGGACGTGGCGCGGCACCGGCCCAACGTGCGGGCCGAGATCGCCGCGCTGTCCGCGGAGCACTCGGCGGTGGAGTGGCCCGCCGGGATGCCGTCCCGCTCGCTGCGGGTGCTCCAGCGTGCCGCCGAAGTCGCCGCGATCCTCACCGTGGCGGCGTCCGACGCGCCGGGCGGAGCCGTGTCGGCGACCGCGACGAGGGCCCGGGACGAGGCGCTGCGGCCGTTGTCCGAGGCCGTCCGCCGGGCTCGGCTGGCGGCCGTGGACGAAGCCGTCCGGGTCCTTTCGGATCAGGGCGCCGGCCGCCATTAGGCGGTAGCCGCCGTCGAATATTCGACAGCTATTCGGTGATCTTCGAAATGCCTTGTTCTCCGTTGGTGCGAGACCGGGTCGAATATTCGCCGCGGAACTTACTCCCGAACCGCGTCGGCAATCGGCCGAACAGGTGATCCGGCCAGCGGCCGTTCGCGCTCCGAATCGATTCGGGCTGAAGCTGACGTAGCAATCCCATCGGCGGCTGAAGTACGGTAAGCGCAGGTCAGTGGCCCTGGGGCAGGGTACGCGCTCGGGTATAGCCACGGATTATGTTCAGGTCAACCCCTCGTCAACACGAGGTGTCGTGCGTTACGGTACGTCTGGGAGCGCTCCCAGGAAGCTGTTTCGGTCTCGCGTCGAATCCCGATTCGGCGAAATCGCTGGGAGCGCTCCCAGATGGCGGGTTGCTCGCAAGGAGGCGATGCATGAGTCTGCGCACGTTCGTACGTTCCCGGAAACTGACCGGGGCATTGGCGGTGACCTCGGTGGCGGCCCTGTCCGTCGCCGGGGTGGTGGCTTCGACGGCCACCGCCAACGCCGCCGCCGGTTGTCGGGTTTCGTACCAGATCAGTAGCCAGTGGCAAGGCGGATTCGGCGCCAACGTCACGGTCACCAACCTGGGTGACGCCATTTCCGGCGGTTGGACGTTGGAGTGGGACTTCGCCGCCGGTCAGACGGTCCAGCAGGGTTGGAACGGCACGTTCTCCCAGTCCGGGAGCCGCGTGACGGTCCGCAACCCCTCCTGGAGCGCGAACCTCGGCACCGGCGCGTCGGTCACGCCCGGCTTCAACGGTTCGTGGAACGGGTCCAACCCGGCGCCCACGACGTTCCGCCTCAACGGGACGGTGTGCACGGGCAACATCAGCACCACGACCACGACCAGCACGACCACGTCGACCAGCACCTCGACGTCCACCAGCACCACGACGACCACCACCACGAGCAACAACCCCGGTGGTCCGCGGGTGGACAACCCGTACGTGGGTGCCGGCGTTTACGTGAACCCGCAGTGGTCGGCTCGCGCCGCCGCCGAGCCGGGTGGCTCGCGGATCGCGAACCAGCCGACCGGTGTGTGGATGGACCGGACCAGCGCGATCGAGGGCAACGACTCGCCGACGACCGGCAGCATGGGTCTGGCCGACCACCTCGACGAGGCCGAGAAGCAGCGCGCGGCGCGTGCGGATGGCCAGTTGGTCTTCCAGTTCGTCGTTTACAACCTGCCCGGCCGCGACTGCGCCGCGCTGGCCTCGAACGGTGAGCTGAAGGCCGACGAGATCGACCGCTACAAGACCGAGTACATCGACAAGATCACGAGCATCGTCGGCGACCCGAAGTACTCCAAGCTGCGGATCGTCGCGGTCATCGAGATCGACTCGCTGCCGAACCTGGTCACGAACGTGACGCCTCGTGCGACGGCCACGCCGAACTGCGACATCATGAAGGCGAACGGCAACTACGTCGAGGGTGTCTCGTACGCCATCGGCAAGCTGGGCGCGATCTCGAACGTCTACAACTACATCGACTCCGGCCACCACGGCTGGATCGGTTGGGGCGACACCGTTCCCGAGTACGACAACTTCTACGCCTCGGCGAAGATGTTCGCGTCCCTGCTCGGCAAGAACGGCGCCACCAAGGACAAGATCCACGGCTTCATCACCAACACCGCGAACTACTCCGCGCTGGAGGAGCCGTACTGGACGGTCGACGACGTCGTCGGCGGCCGCCCGGTGAAGGAGCAGGCCAAGTGGGTCGACTGGAACGACTTCAACGGTGAGCTCGGCTTCGCCACGGCGATGCGTGCCGAACTCGTCAAGCAGGGCTTCGACAGCGGCATCGGCATGCTGATCGACACCTCGCGCAACGGCTGGGGTGGCCCGAACCGGCCCACCGGCAAGTCGACCGCGACCAACGCGGACGACTACGTGAACCAGTCGCGCATCGACCGCCGCTACCAGAAGGGCAACTGGTGCAACCAGGCCGGTGCCGGTCTGGGCGAGCGGCCGCAGGCCGCGCCGAAGCCGAACATCGACGCCTACGTCTGGATCAAGCCGCCGGGTGAGTCCGACGGTTCGAGCACCGAGATCCCGAACAACGAGGGCAAGGGCTTCGACCGCATGTGCGACCCGACCTACGGCGGCAACGTGCGCAACGGCAACAACCCCTCGGGTGCCCTGGCGGGCGCCCCGGTGTCGGGCCACTGGTTCTCGGCCCAGTTCCAGGAGCTCATGGCCAACGCCTACCCGGCGCTGTGACCAACGGCTGACTGGCACGACAACTGAATAGCTCTGCACACTCGTGGGCGGCGTCCTTCCCGGGCGCCGCCCACGGGCGTTTATTCGTTTGTGCTCGTCCTTAACGTGGCACGGGTGGACATCGAGGAGATCACCGCCCGGTTGACCCGGCGGTTCGGCCCTTCCGTGGCCGAGTGGTGCGCCCGGGTGCCCGAGCAGGCGGCACAGGCCGCCGCGCGCTGGGGTCTCACCTTGGGCGACGTGATGCCGCCGGGTGCCTCGTCCGTCGTGGTGGCGGGTGACCGGATGGGGGAGCCGGTGGTCCTGAAGCTGAGCCCGGACCCCGCTTTCCTGGCCGAGCAGGCCTCCGTGCTGCGGTCCTTCGCCCCGTCCGGCCGCGTGCCCGCCGTGCTGGCCGAGGCGGACGGCGTGCTGCTGATGGAGGCCGTCCGCCCCGGCACGCCGGCGGACGAGCTGCCCACCCCGCCGTCACCGCAGGAGTGGGCCGACCTGGCGACGGCACTGCACACCGTGCCGGACGCGGGCGGTCCGTGGCAGGACCTGCGCGCCCGCTGCGAGGAGGCCTTCGCCCGGATCGGCCGCCGCCTGACCGAACCGGCGATCGCCGCCCACATCACCGACCGGACGTGGACCAAAGCCCTGAACCGCTGCCGCGCACTGCTCGACACCCAACCCCACGTGCTGCTGCACGGCGACCTGCACTTGGGCAACGTCCTCGACGGCGGCCCACACCGGGGCCTGGTGGCGATCGACCCCCGGCCGTGCGTGGGCGACCCGTGCTTCGACGTCGTGGACTACGCCCTGGCCGCCGCCGGCCACGAAGGCATCACCACCCGCGCCACCACCACCGCCCAGGCCGCCGGCCTGAACCCCGACCGCCTGCACGAGTGGTGCCGAGCCCTCGCCCCGATGATCGCCATCGCCCACCTGGACAACGAGGCCGCCCTCACCGAACTCCTAACCCTGTCCCGCTGACCCCCGCGCCGCTCCGACCGCGCCGCTCCGACCGCGCCGCCCCGACCGCGCCGCGTTCAACGCAAGGGCATGCCTTCGCAGGAGTCCCCGCCCAGGGGATCCCTTGTCTTCATTCTCCCAGAGGGGTCCGACAATTCCGGCCGTTCGAGTCCGTTCCGGCGGCACAGCGCGAGGTGGAGTGGCTCCACGTCGACCGACGGCCCGTCAGTGCGTAACTTCGGTGGGGTGACCTCTGACCTTCCCACCACCGCAGGCGCCCTCCGCGCGGCCGGTTACGTGCCGCGCGGGGTCAAGGCCGAGATCCGGGAGAACCTCCTCGCCGCCCTCCGCGACGGCCGCGACCCGTGGCCCGGCATCGTCGGCTTCGACCGCACCGTCCTGCCGCAGCTGGAGCGCGCCCTCCTCGCGGGCCACGACGTGGTGCTCCTCGGTGAACGCGGGCAGGGCAAGACGCGGCTCCTGCGCACCATCGTCGGCCTGCTGGACGAGTGGACCCCGGTGATCGACGGCGCCGAGCTGAACGAGGACCCGCTCGACCCCATCACGCCCGAGTCGAAGCGCCGCGCGGAGGAACTGGGCGACGACCTCCCCGTCAGCTGGAAGCACCGCGACGAGCGGTTCGCCGAGAAGCTCGCCACGCCGGACACGAGCGTCGGCGACCTGGTCGGCGACGTCGACCCGGTCAAGGTCGCCCAGGGCCGCAGCCTCGGCGACCCGGAGACCATCCACTACGGCCTGCTGCCCCGCTCCCACCGCGGCGTCATCGCCGTCAACGAACTGCCCGACCTCGCCGAACGCATCCAGGTCGCCCTGCTGAACGTGATGGAGGAACGCGACATCCAGATCCGCGGCTACACGCTGCGGCTCCCGCTGGACGTCCTCCTCGTCGCCACCGCCAACCCCGAGGACTACACCAACCGCGGCCGGATCATCACCCCGCTCAAGGACCGCTTCGGCGCCGAGATCCGCACCCACTACCCGCTGGAGATTTCCGCCGAGGTCGACCTGGTCCGCCAGGAGGCCCAGCTGGTCGCCGAGGTCGGCGACCACCTGCTGGAGGTCATCGCCCGGTTCGTGCGGCACCTGCGCGAGTCGTCCTCGATCGACCAGCGCTCCGGCGTCTCGGCCAGGTTCGCGGTCGCGGCGGCGGAGACGGTGGCCGCGAGCGCCCTGCGCCGCAGCGCGCTGATCGGCGAGAACCCGCCCATCGCCCGCCCGGTCGACCTGGAGTCGGTGCCCGAGGTGCTGCGCGGCAAGCTGGAGTTCGAGGCCGGTGAGGAGGGCCGCGAGCAGGAGGTGCTGGTCCACCTGCTGCGCCGGGCCGTCGCGGACACGGCGCGGTCCACGTTCGCCGGGGTCGACCTGCGCCCGTTGGCCGAGCTGGTGTCCGACGGCCACCCGGTCGCCACCGGTGAACGCGTGCACCCCGGCGACCTGCTCGCCGCCCTGCCGGAACTGCCCGTGCTGCACGACGTGGCACAACGGGTCGGCGCCGGACCCAAGGACCCGGCGGGACGCATCGCGTCGGCCGTCGAGCTGGCGCTGGAATCGCTCTACCTCACCCGTCAGCTCTCCAAGAGCAGCGGCGACGACGACCGAACGGTGTACGGATGAGCAGCTACCGCTACGGCCGGTACGTCGACGGGCCCGACCCGCTCGCCCCGCCGACCGACCTGCGCGCGGCCATGGACGAACTCGGCCGCGAAGTCATGGAGGGCGCCTCACCGGCCTCGGCGCTGCGCGAGTTGCTGCGCCGAGGCCTGCCGGGCACCCGAGGCCTGGACGACCTGACCGCACGGCTGTGGCAGAAGCGCGCCGCCCTCACCCGGCGCCACCGGCTGGACGGCACGCTGCAGGAGATCCAGCGGCTGCTGGCGGAGGCGTTGGCCGCCGAACGGGCCGCGCTGTTCCCCGACCCGGACGACGAGGCCCGGTTCCGCGAGGCCCAGCTGGACGCGTTGCCGCAGTCGACCGCGGCGGCCGTGAGCGAGCTGGCCGAGTACGACTGGCGCTCGCCGCGGGCCCGCGAGTCCTACGAGCAGATCCGCACCCTGCTCGGCCGCGAGCTGATGGACCAGCGGTTCCAGGGCATGAAGCAGGCCATGGAGAACGTCCGGCCCGAGGACGTGCGGCGCATCCAGAACATGCTCGACGACCTCAACGACCTGCTCGCCGCGCACGCCGCCGGCGAGGACACGGGCGAGCGGTTCGAGCGGTTCATGCGGGAGCACGGCGAGTTCTTCCCGGAGAACCCGAAGTCGGTGGACGAGCTGGTCGACGCGCTGGCCGCCCGGTCCGCCGCCGCCCAGCGCATGATGAACTCGATGTCCGACGAGCAGCGCGAACAGCTGTCCGCGTTGTCCCAGCAGGCCTTCGGCAACTCGGGCGTCGGCGCGCAGCTGTCCCGGTTGGACGCCCTGCTGCAAGGGCTGCGGCCGGGCGAGGACTGGACCGGTTCGGCGCGGTTCCGCGGCAACAACCCGCTGGGGCTGGGCGAGGGCGCGCAGGCGATGGCGGACCTCGCCGAGATGGACGCGCTGGCCGAGCAGTTGTCGCAGGCATACCCCGGTGCCCGGCTGGAGGACATCGACCTGGAGGCGCTGGTCCGGCAGCTCGGCCCGGAGGCGGGCGTGGACGCGCGGCGCCTGGCCGAGCTGGAACGCGAGCTGCGGTCGCAGAACCTGCTGGAACGCGGACCGGACGGCACGCTGCGGTTGACGCCGAAGGCGTTGCGGCGGTTGGGCGAGGCGGCTTTGCGCGGCGTGCTCGACAGGGCGCGCGAACAGGGTCAGCGGGACAACTCGTCCGCCGGTGCGGCCGGTGAGCTGATCGGGTCCACGCGGCCGTGGCAGTTCGGTGACACCGAGCCGTGGCACGTGCCGCGCACGGTCACCAACGCGGTGCTGCGGTCGGCGGGCGGGCCCGTCCGGCTCGACGTGGTCGACGTCGAGGTCAGCGAGACCGCGCAGCGGTCACGGGCGGCGGTCGCGCTGTGCGTGGACACGTCCTGGTCGATGGTGCAGGACGGCCGCTGGGTGCCGATGAAGCGCACCGCGCTGGCGTTGCACCACTTGGTGCGCACCCGGTTCCGCACCGACGCGCTGGAGCTGATCACGTTCGGCCGGCACGCCGAGACCGTCGACATCGGGCAGCTCACCGCGCTGGAAGGGGTGTGGGAGCAGGGCACGAACCTGCACCACGCGCTGCTGCTCGCCGGGAGGCACGTGCGCAAGCACCCCGACGCGCAGCCGGTCGTGCTGGTGGTGACCGACGGCGAGCCGACCGCGCACCTGGAGGCGACCGGCGACGCCGAGTTCCACTACCCGCCGCTGGAGCGGACCATCGGCAAGACCCTGGTGGAGGTCGACGCCCTGGCCAGGCTCGGCGCGTCGATCACGGTGTTCCGGCTGGGCGACGACCCGAGGCTGGCCAGGTTCGTGGACGCGGTGGCCCGGCGGTCCGGCGGCCGGGTCGTCGCACCGGACGAGGACGGCTTGGGCGCGGCCGTGGTCAGCGACTACCTGAGGTCGCGCAAGCGCCGCTGACCGGTGCCGAGCCGCGCGGTGGCCTGGCGCCGACCTCCCGGCGCCGGCCTCAGTCCCGCCGGTCTTCCTTGATCTCGTCCTTGGTCTCGTGCTCCCGTTCGGTCGGGGCCAGGGCCTTCTCCGTGAGCGTGTCCGGTTCGGCCCGGTGCTTGCCCGGCCTCAGGGAGAAGTGCGACTCGTCGCGCATCCGCTCGACCATGTGCGGGTAGTGCAGCTCGAACGCGGGCCGTTCGGACCGGATCCGGGGCAGTTCGGTGAAGTTGTGCCGCGGCGGCGGTGAGCTTGTCGCCCATTCGAGCGAGTTGCCGAAGCCCCACGGGTCGTCGCGTTCGGCCGGGTCGCCGAACCGGTAGCTGCGCAGCACGTTCCACACGAACGGCAGCACGGACGCGCCCAGCAGGAACGCCCCGATCGTGGAGATGGTGTTCATCAGGGTGAACCCGTCCGACTCCAGGTAGTCGGCGTACCGGCGCGGCATGCCGATGTTGCCCAGCCAGTGCTGGATCAGGAACGTCAGGTGGAACCCGAGGAACGTGGTCCAGAAGTGCAGCTTGCCCAGCGGCTCGTTCAGCATCCGCCCGGTCATCTTGGGGAACCAGAAGTACAGCCCTGCGTACGTGGCGAACACGATCGTGCCGAACAGCACGTAGTGGAAGTGCGCCACCACGAAGTACGTGTCGGTGACGTGGAAGTCCAGCGGCGGCGAGGCCAGGATGATGCCGGTCAGCCCGCCGAGCAGGAACGTGATGAGGAACCCGATGCTGAACAGCATCGGCGTCTCCATGGTGATCTGGCCCTTCCACATGGTGCCGATCCAGTTGAAGAACTTGATGCCGGTCGGCACCGCGATGAGGAACGTCATCAGCGAGAAGAACGGCAGCAGCACCGCGCCGGTGGCGAACATGTGGTGCGCCCACACCGCCACCGACAGCGCGGCGATGGCGAACGTGGCGAACACCAGCCCCTTGTAGCCGAACAGCGGTTTGCGGCTGAACACCGGGAAGATCTCGCTCACGATGCCGAAGAACGGCAGCGCCACGATGTAGACCTCGGGGTGGCCGAAGAACCAGAACAGGTGCTGCCACAGGATCACGCCGCCGTTGGCCGGGTCGAACACGTGCGCGCCGAGGTGCCGGTCGGCGGCCAGCCCCATCAGCGCGGCGGTGAGGATCGGGAACGCGATCAGGATCAGCAGGCTGGTGACGAAGATGTTCCAGGTGAAGATCGGCATCCGGAACAGGGTCATGCCGGGCGCGCGCAGGCAGCACACCGTGGTCACCATGTTGACCCCGCCGAGGATCGTGCCCAGGCCGGACACCGCCAGGCCCATGATCCACAGGTCGGGGCCGACGCCCGGCGCGTGCACCGCGCTGCTCAACGGCGTGTACGCGGTCCAGCCGAAGTCCGCCGCGCCGCCCGGGGTGAGGAACCCGGCCATCACGGTCAGCCCGCCGAACAGGAACAGCCAGTACGAGAGCGCGTTGAGCCGGGGGAACGCCACGTCCGGCGCCCCGATCTGCAGCGGCAGGACGTAGTTGGCGAACCCGAACAGGATCGGCGTCGCGTACAGCAGCAGCATGATCGTGCCGTGCATGGTGAACAGCTGGTTGTACTGCTCGTTGGACAGGAACTGCATTCCCGGCCGGGCCAGCTCGCCGCGGATGAGCAGCGCCATCACGCCGCCGACCATGAAGAACACGAACGACGTGCCGAGGTAGAGCAGCCCGATCTGCTTCGGGTCGGTCGTGCGGAGCAGCCCCAGCAGCACGGCGCCCTTGGCCCGTCGTCGGGCCGCACCCGGGTGGGTGATCACGGGTTCCGGCTTGAGCGCGGTCATGCCGCCTCCCTCGTCCCGACGACGTGAGCCAGACCACATCGTCCCCCGGCCCGGGGCACCCGGCAAACGCTCAGCCCTGCCTGGGCACGCTGACCTGCTGTTCTATCGAGCCGGTAGCCCGTTCGAGGAAGCGCAGCAGTTCGACCGGGAACGGCAGCACCAGCGTCGAGTTCTTCTCCGCCGCCACCTCCACGATGGTCTGCAGCAGCCTGAGCTGCAGCGCGGCGGGCGTGGCGGCCATCGCGGCGGCGGCCTCGGACAGCTTCTTCGACGCCTGCAACTCGCCGTCGGCGGTGATGACGCGCGCCCGCCGCTCCCGCTCGGCCTCCGCCTGCCGCGACATGGACCGCTTCATGCTCTCCGGCAGCGCCACGTCCTTGATCTCGACCCGGTCGATCTCGATGCCCCAGGACACCGCCGGGTTGTCGATCATCAGCTCCAGGCCCTGGTTGAGGCGTTCCCGGTTGGACAGCAGGTCGTCGAGCTCGCTCTTGCCGATGATCGAGCGCAACGACGTCTGCGCGACCTGGAGCATGGCGAACCGGTAGTCCTCGACCGTGACCACGGCCCGCACCGGGTCGATCACCTTGAAGTAGACGACGGCGTCCACGCGCACGGTCACGTTGTCGCGGGTGATGCCGTCCTGCGCCGGGATCGGCTGGGTGACGATCTGCAGGTTCACCTTCCGCAGCCGGTCGACGCCGGGCACGACCATGGTCAGCCCCGGCCCGCGCAGCTGGGGCCGCACCCGCCCGAAGCGGAACACCAGGCCCTGCTCGTACTGCCTGACGATGCGGGCGCTGCTCGCGAGCCCGACCGCGAGCACGCCCAGTGCGCCGATGACGATGTCGAGGATCATCGCGACCATCTCCCACGTCTCCTGCCGAGCGTACGCCCGTATTCCCGCGGGGCGGACGTTTCGTCCCTGGTCCGGCACGCGAGTTAGGGTCGTTGACATGCAGACCTGGTCATCCACTCCTGTCCCGCGGGTAGCGGGGGAGCCGCGTCCGTTGCGGCTGTTCGACACCGCCGCCGGCGAGGTGCGCCCGACCGCTCCCGGCGCCACCGCCAGGCTGTACGTCTGCGGCATCACCCCCTACGACGCGACGCACCTGGGTCACGCGGCCACCTACCTGGCATTCGACCTGGTCCACCGGGTGTGGCTGGACAACGGCCACGACGTGCACTACGTGCAGAACGTGACCGACATCGACGACCCGCTGCTGGAGCGGGCCGAGCGCGACCAGGACGACTGGGTGGTCCTCGGCATGCGGGAGACCGCACTGTTCCGCGAGGACATGGTGGCGCTGCGCGTGCTGCCGCCGCGTGACTACGTGGGCGCGGTCGACGCGATCCCCGAGGTGGTCGAGGTCATCGCGAAGCTGCTGGCCGGTGGCTACGCGTACCGGGTCGACGACCCTCAGTACCCGGACGTGTACTTCGACCACGCGGCGACCGGGCGGTTCGGCTACGAGTCGAACTACGACCTGGAGACGATGGGCAGGTACTTCGCCGAACGGGGCGGCGACCCGGACCGGCCGGGCAAGCGCCACCCGCTGGACGCGCTGCTGTGGCGGGCCGCCCGACCGGGTGAGCCGTCGTGGCCGTCGGAGCTGGGTGAGGGCAGGCCAGGCTGGCACATCGAGTGCAGCGCCATCGCGCTGAACCGGCTCGGCACGTCGTTCGACGTGCAGGGCGGCGGTTCGGACCTGATCTTCCCGCACCACGAGTTCTCCGCCGCGCACGCCGAGGCGGTGACCGGCCAGCACCCGTTCGCCCGGCACTACGTGCACGCGGGCATGATCGGGCTGGACGGCGAGAAGATGTCCAAGTCGCGCGGCAACCTGGTGTTCGTGTCCAAGCTGCGGGCGGAGAAGGTCGACCCGAACGCGGTGCGGCTGGCGTTGTTCGCCGGCCACTACCGCACCGACCGGCCGTGGAGCGCGCAACTGCTGGCCGAGGCCGAGGCCAGGCTCGCGAAGTGGCGGCTGGCGGCGGCCCTGCCGACGGGGCCGAGCGCGGTCGCCACCGTGGCCCGGCTGCGCGACCACCTCAGCGACGACCTCGACACGCCCCGGGCGCTGGCCGCGCTGGACGCGTGGGCGGCCGAGGCCCTGTCGACCGGCGGCTCGGACCACACCGGCCCGACCCTGTTCCGGGCGGCGGTCGACTCGCTGCTGGGCGTGGACGTCTGACCTCGGGGAGCGGGGCCGCCACCCGGTCGGGAGGCGGCCCCACCGCTGGTCAGGCTCAGACGTCGAGCGTCCAGCTGTTGAGGTACCCGGTGTCGAAGTACGCCACGTCGCGGACGCGCAGCTTCCAGGTGCCCGCGGCGGCCTCGGAGGAGGCGTTCACGGTGTACGAGCGGTTGATGTTGTCGGTGCCGCCACCGCTGCGGTTGTGCAGGTTGTAGACCGAGCCGTCCGGCGCGACCAGGTCCACGATCAGGTCACCGATGTAGGTGTGCACGATGGTGACCTGCACGGTGGTGGTGGCCGAGGCGTTGGCGGCGCAGGTCAGCGAGATCGGGCTGCTGACGTCGGAGTTGTCGCCGATCGTCACGTCGGTGCCGTTGGTGACCGGGGCGCAGCCGCCGCCGGTGGACGTGATCGCCCACGAGAACGTGGTGCTGCCGGTGCGCGACGCCGAATCGGTCACGGTCGCCGTCACCGAGTACGTGCCCACGGTCGTCGGCGTGCCGCTGATCAGGCCCGAGGAGCTGATCGACAGGCCGGCCGGGAGACCGGTGGCGGAGAACGCGTACGGCGCGGTGCCGCCGGTCGCGGACAGCTGCAGGCTGACCGCCGTGCCGACGACGGTCGACCGGTTGCCCGGGTTGGTCACGGCCGGGCCGCCGGGGGTCGCCGTGCCGGTGAACAGCAGCTTGTTCGGCGAACCGGTGCCCGGGCTGGTGATCTTGTCGGCGGTGGCGGCGGCGACGATCGCCGCGTTCACCGTCGGCGGGGTCGCGGCCGGGTTGTCCGCCAGGTACAGCGCGGCGGCGCCCGCGACGTGCGGCGCCGCCATCGACGTGCCGCTGATCGTGTTGGTGGACGTGTTGTTGGTGTGCCAGGCCGAGGTGATGTTCTGGCCGGGCGCGAACAGGTCGGTGCAGGTGCCGTAGTTCGAGAACGAGGCGCGCGCGTCGGTGTTGGTGGACGCGTTCACGCTCAGCGCCTCGGCGACCCGGGCCGGGGAGTAGTTGCACGCGTTGGCGTTGGAGTTGCCCGACGCCACCGCGTAGGTGATGCCCGCGGCGATGGAGTTGCGCACCGCCGTGTCGAGGGCGGTGTCGACGCCGCCGCCCAGCGACATGTTCGCGACCGCGGGCTTGACGGCGTTCTGGGTGACCCAGTTGACGCCGTTCACCACGCCCGCCGTGGTGCCGGAACCGGCGCAGTTGAGCACCTTGACCGCGATCAGCTGCACGCCCTTGGCGACACCGTGGGCCGTGCCGCCGACCGTGCCGGCGACGTGCGTGCCGTGGCCGTTGCAGTCGGTGTTGTTGCTGTCGACGGTGTTGGTGCCCCAGGTGGCCCGGCCGCCGAAGTCCGAGTGCGTGGTCCGGATGCCGGTGTCGATGATGTACGCCCGCACGTTGCTCGCGGTCGTCGAGTAGTTGTAGGCGCTGTCCAGCGGCAGGCTGCGCTGGTCGATGCGGTCCAGGCCCCAGGACGGCGGGTTCTGCTGGACGGCACCGATCGAGATCGGCAGGTCGGCCTGCACGAACGCGACCCGCGGGTCGGCGGCCAGGCGCCTGGCCTGTGCCGCGGACATGGTGGCGTGGAAGCCGTTGAGCGCGTGCTGCCAGGCCACGCGGACCTGGCCGCCGTACTTGTCGACCAGCGAGGACGCGGTCGACGCGGACGCCGACCTCGCCGACATCGCGTCGTTGAGGGCCACGATGTAGGAGCCGGGGACGGCGTCGGCGCGCTCCGCGCCGAGCACGTCGGCGTCGGCGGCCGCCACTCCGGCGTTCGAGAAGGCCAGCGCGGCGGCCGACACGGCGGCCAGGCCGAGCACGGCCAGTCTTCTGGTGGTTCGGGCGTCTCCCATGGCAGGGTTCTCCCTTTGGGCAGGGCTGCGCGGCCGTGCCGGGCGGGTGCGCCGGTCGGCCGTGCGATGCAGGGGTGGGACGTCCGCGCGAACGGGTGGAGCGACCTGGTCACTTGCATGGTCGGGAGAAAACCGACCGCTCGTTAGCGCCGATAGTCGTAACTACGTCGAATCGAAAGGTATCGGTACCGCCCGTCAGGGCCGGTCGGCCGAGTCCCGTGCGCCCAGTCGCTCGTCCCGGTACGCCCGCCACTGCTTGAGCATGTTCGGCAGCTCGGCGTGGAAGAACTCGAAGAACATGAGGGTCTCGGAAATCCGCAGGCCCGCGGGCGTGTCGGCGCCGAGCGCGCTGATGCCCTCCTTGAGCGGACCGGTCATGCGGCGGAGCATCTCGTCGCGGCGGAACAGCGCCTCGTACCAGAGGTCGTCGAGCACGCGGTAGATGTCGCGGCGCGTGCCGGTCTCCCGCTCCCGGCTCACCAGGCCGACCTGGGTGAGGTACCGGACCGCGCCGGAGATGGCGGCGGGGGAGACGCGCAGCAGGTCGGCCAGCTCGGCGGAGGTCATCTCGCCGGAGTCGGCGGCCAGCAGCGCGACGAACACGCGGGCGGGCATCCTCGCCATGCCCGACTCGGTGAACACCGAGGAGAAGCGCTCGATGAAGCGCAGCACCGCCTGCTCGTCCCGCTCGCCCACCTGAGTCACCGCCGGATCATCCCTTCGTGGTACCTCGAACCGGGGGCAGTTTATACGCTTCCTTAACTTCACGACTTTGTGAAATGACTGTAACTTACCGGGCATGACTGCTGCGATATCCGTGTCGGGCCTGGTCAAGACCTTCGGCCCGACGCGTGCACTGGACGGTCTGGACCTGACCGTCCGCGAGGGGGAGGTGCACGGCTTCCTCGGCCCCAACGGGTCGGGCAAGTCGACCACCATCCGGGTCCTGTTGGGCCTGCTGCGCGCAGACTCGGGTGCCGCGTCGCTGCTGGGCGGCGACCCGTGGCGCGATACCGCCGAGCTGCACCGCAGGCTCGCCTACGTGCCCGGCGACGTGAACCTGTGGCCCAACCTGACCGGCGGCGAGGTGATCGACCTGCTGGGCAGGCTGCGCGGTGGGCTGAACGAGAAGCGCCGCGCCGAGCTGCTGGAGCGCTTCGAGCTGGACCCGCGCAAGAAGGGTCGCACCTACTCCAAGGGCAACCGGCAGAAGGTGGCCCTGGTCGCGGCGCTGGCCTCGGACGTGGAGCTGCTGATCCTGGACGAGCCGACCTCCGGGCTGGACCCGCTGATGGAGGCGGTGTTCCAGGAGGCGGTGAACGAGCTGCGCGGCGAGCGGACCGTGCTGCTGTCCAGCCACATCCTGGCCGAGGTGGAGGCCCTGTGCGACCGGGTCAGCATCATCCGCAACGGCCGCACGGTGGAGAGCGGCACGCTGGCCGACCTGCGCCACCTCACCCGCACCAGCGTCTCGGCCGAGCTGGTCGGCGCGCCGGACGGGCTGGCCGGCCTGCCCGGCGTGCACGACCTGGCGGTCGACGGCACGCGGGTGCGGTTCGAGGTCGACACCGACCACTTGGACACGGCGCTGCGCGCGTTGGTCGGCAGCGGAGTGCGCGCGTTGACCAGCCAGCCGCCGACGCTGGAGGAGCTGTTCCTGCGCCACTACGAGGACGAGCTGCCGTCCGGCGGCACGGTCGAAGGGGCGATGTCGTCGTGACCGGCCTCGGCTCGCTGGTGCGCCTGGCGCTGCGCCGCGACCGGCTGCTGCTGGCCGTCTGGGTCGTCGGCCTGGTCGGCATCACGGTGGCCACTGGTTCGTCCCTGGAACAGCTCTACGGTGCGGTCGAGGCGCGGCAGCAGCTGGCCGCGACGGCGAGCGGCAACCCGGCGTTCCTGGCGATGCTCGGCCCGATCTTCGACGCGTCCGCCGTCGGCGGCCTGCTGGCCTGGCGGTGGGGTGTGTTCGGCGCGCTGCTGGTCGGGCTGATGAGCATGTTCCTGGTCACCCGGCACACCAGGGCCGAGGAGGAGACCGGCCGGCTGGAGCTGATCGGCTCGACCGTGGTCTCCCGGCACGCGCCGCTGGCCGCGGCGGTGGTCGTGGCGCTGGCGGCGAGCACCGTGATCGGCCTGCTCATCGCGCTGGGACTGGTGGGCCTGGGGCAGGACGCGGCGGGGTCGTTCGCGTTCGGCCTCGCGCTCGCGTCGGTCGGCTGGGTGTTCACCGGTGTCGGCGCGGTCAGCGCGCAGCTGTCGGAGAGCGCCCGCGTTGCGAACTCGATCTCCGGCGCCGTGCTCGGCGGCTCCTACCTGCTGCGCGCCGTCGGTGACGCGGCCGGTGACGAGGGCCCGACCTGGCTCGGCTGGCTGTCGCCGCTGGGCTGGTTCCAGCAGACGAGGGCGTTCGCCGGTGACCGGTACGCGGTGCTGCTGCTCCCGCTGGCGCTGTTCGCGGTCCTGCTGGTGGCCGCCTCGACGCTGATCACCAAGCGTGACATCGGCGGCGGGCTGCTGGCGACCCGGCTCGGCCCCGACCGCGCGCCCGCCTCGTTGGGCAGCGCGTTCGGCCTGGCCTGGCGGTTGCAGCGGGGCATGCTGATCGGCTGGACGATCAGCCTGTTCGGGCTCGGCGCGATCTACGGGTCGGTCGGCGGCGCGGTCGAGGAGATGCTGAACGGCAACCCGGCGCTGGAGAAGATCATCTCGCAGATGGGCGGCTCCGGCGCGATCGTGGACGTCTACCTGGCGTCGATCCTCGGCATCATCGCCCTGTTCAGCGCGATCTACGTGGTGCAGGCGACGCTGCGGCTGCGCGCCGAGGAGACCGAACTCCGCGCCGAGCCCGTGCTGGCCACCCCGGTCAGCCGGTACGCGTGGGTCGGCAGCCACCTGCTGTTCGCCACCGTCGGCACCGCCGTCGTGCTGGCCGCAGCCGGTGCGGGCGCGGGCTTGGTGCACGGCGCGCGGGTCGGCGACGTCGCCGGGCAGGTCGTGGCGCTGGCCGGCGCCGCGTTGACGCACGTGCCGGCGGTGTGGGTGGTCGCGGGCCTCGCGCTGGTGCTGTTCGCGCTGGTGCCGAAGCTGGCGTCGGCGAGCTGGGCGGTGATCGTGGTGTTCCTGGTGCTGGGCCAGCTGGGGCCGGTGCTCCAGCTCGACCAGTGGGCGATGGACCTCTCGCCGTTCACGCACATCCCCAAGGTGCCGGGCGCGGAGGTCACCGCGACCCCGTTGCTGTGGCTGACGCTCGTCGCGGCGGCGCTGGTGGCGGCCGGGTTCGCCGGGTTCCGCCGGAGGGACGTCGGCTGAGAACCTGAAAGAAGACTTTCAAAAGAACCCTTTCAGGTCTACCGTCGGGGTCATGGATCTCCCAGGACCCCGACGGGTCACCGATGTCGACGCGCTGAAGGCGCTGGCGCACCCGCTGCGCGTGTCGTTGCTGAACCACCTGCTGGCGGTCGGTCCCCGCACGGCGAGCGAGTGCGCCGAGGCGGTCGGCTCGACGGCCTCCAACTGCAGCTGGCACCTGCGGCAGCTGGCGAAGTCCGGGTTCGTGGAGCGGGTCGAGGCCGGTGACGGTCGGGAACGGCCGTGGCGGGCCACCTCGGTCGGCTACGACGTCGGCGCGTTCGACGACGACCCGGAGGTCCGCAGCCAACAGGACGCGGTGCTCGCGCTGGCGCTCAACGAGGACAACCGGTTGGTCCAGCGCTTCCTGGACCGGCAGCACGAACTGCCGCGCGAGTGGCTCGAAGCCTCCGCGATGCACGGCTACACGGTCAACGTGACCGCCGAGGAGCTGGTCGGCCTGCTCGGCATGATCGACGACATCCTACGCCCGTACCTGGTGCCGGTGCGCCAGGACGTGCCGGAGGGTGCCCTGCCCGCGCACGTCGGCATCCGGGCGTTCCCGCGATGACCGGCCCGCTGGGTGTGCCCGCGTTCCGGCGGCTGTGGATCGCCGGGTTCGTGTCCGAGATCGGCGACTGGGTGCTGCTGGTCGCGCTGCCGGTGTACGTCTACCAGCGCACCGGTTCCGCGGCGGCGACCGCGACGACGTTCGTGGTGGCGCTGCTGCCGAGCCTGGCGCTGTCGCCGCTGGCCGGGGTGCTGGCCGACCGGTTCGACCGGCGCAGACTGATGCTGCTGGTCAGCCTCGCGCAGGCGGTCACCCTGCTGCCGCTGCTGACCGGCGACCTGGTGCTGGTGAACGTGGTGACGGCGGTGCAGGCCGGGTTGGCGGCGCTGTTCGAACCGGCCAAGAACGCGTTGCTGCCGACGCTCGTGCCGCGGGAGCAGGTGCCGGCGGCCAACGGGCTGATCGGGTTGAACGGCAACCTGGCACGGCTGGTCGGGGCGTCGCTGGGCGGACTGCTCCTCGGCTACACCGGGTTGCCGGGCGTGGTGCTGGCGGACGTGGCGTCGTTCCTGCTCGCGGCGGCGCTGTTGGCGACGCTGGGGACCGCGGACCCGGTGCGCGAGGCGGGGAAGCCCGCGTGGCGCGCCTGGCTGGACGGGCTGCGCGAGATCCGCGGCCCGCTGCGGCCGATGGTGGCCGTGGTCGGGTTGATGGCCACCGGCCAGGGCCTGTTCGTGGTGCTGTTCGTGGTGTTCGTGACCGAACGGCTCGGCGGGGGAGCGGCCGAGGTGGGGTTGCTGCGCGGTGTCCAGGCGGTTGGTGGGCTGCTCGGTGGCCTGTTGGTCGGCGTGCTCGCGCGTCGGCTCGCACCCGGCAGGCTGCTGGGCGTGTCGCTGGTCGGCTTCGCCGTGGTCGCCGCGCTGGGCTGGAACGGGCCGCACGTGACCACGGCGCTGGTGTTCTACCTGGCCGCGTTCGTGGTGGTGGGCGTGCCGGGCGTGATCGCGGGCGCCGGGATGGTGTCGGTGCTGCAACTGCACGCGTCCGACGAGGTGCGCGGCCGGGTGATGGCGACGTTCGTCAGCCTCTACGACGGCGGTCAGGCGCTCGGCATGGTGCTGGCGGGCGTGCTCACGCCCGTGGTGGGCCTGTCCGCGCTGCTCAACGCCCAGGCCGCGCTCTACCTGGCGGCCGGTGTGCTGGCGCTGGCGACGCTGGACCTCGCGACCGGTCGCGGTGCAGCAGCACGGGCGGAACGGCCGGCACCAGCCCGGCGGGCACGAGGAACGCACTGACCGGGTCCGCGTGGTACTGCGGCACGAACGCCACCGACGGCAGCACCCCGACCCCGACCAGCAGCGCCCCGCCGAGCGCCGAACCGGTCGATCGACCACCCGGTCAGCCGTGCCGTGCAGATCCCCACCAGCCCGACCCGGCCGGCCGGTGTCACCTCCATGCCGGATCCCGGCCGGAGGACTCGGGCGAAGCGCTGGTCCGGCCGGCCGGCGTCACATCCCCGTCGGGCCACGGCCCGGACCACGGCCGCGGCGGCGCAGGTAGCGCTCGAACTCGGCGGCGATCGCGTCACCGCTGGCCTCGGTGATCTGGATCTCCGCGTCGCCGCGCTCCTCCAGCGCCCGCACGTAGTTGCGCACGTCCTCGTCCTCGTCGGCCATCTCGCTGACCGTGCGCTCCCACTCCTCGGCCTGTTCCGGCAGGGCGCCGAGCGGCACCTCGACGTCCAGCACCTCCTCCACCCGGTGCAGCAGGGCGAGCGTCGCCTTCGGCGAAGGCGGCTGGGAGACGTAGTGCGGCACGGCCGCCCAGAACGAGATCGCGGGCACACCGGCCTGCACGCACAGGTCCTGGAACACACCGACGATCCCGGTCGGCCCCTCGTACCGGGACCGCTCCAGCCCGTACTTCGCCGCCGCCGCCTCGTCGTACGCCGTCCCCGTTACGGGCACCGGCCGGGTGTGCGGCGTGTCCATCAGCAGCGCACCCAGCGTGACCACCGTCGTCACGCCCAGGTCCTCGATGTGCCCCAGCAGCTCGGACGCGAACTTCCGCCACCGCATGTTCGGCTCGATCCCGTGCACGAGCACCACGTCGGTGGACGACCCGGGCGGACGGCACACCGACAGGCGGGTCGTCGGGAATTCAACCCGTCGGGTGACACCGTCCACCAGGCGGACTGTGGGGCGAGTCACCTGGAAGTCGTAGTAGTCGTCCGGATCGATCTCCGCCAACGGCGTCGCGTCCCACGTGAGTTGCAGGTGTTCGATCGCCGTGCTGGCGGCGTCGCCAGCATCGTTCCACCCCTCGAACGCCGCCACCATGATCGGGTTGGTGAGCGGTTTGCTGGGGTCGAAGGGGGTCTGGGCGGCCTGGTCCGGATCGGTCACGCGGCCAGACTACGACCACTGGCGCACACCCGACGCCGTAGGCTTGGCGCATGTCGGATCGTGTCACGCCGCCTTCCCCCGGCGCGCTCGCCGACCGCGTCCCCGTCGCGGACGGCGCGACGGGCACCACGCTCCGCTCCGCCGACCCGACCTCGGACGACTCCGCAGGTCACGAGGGTCGCGACGAGCCGCTGAACGTGACCGGGCCGGCCGTCGTGCCCCGGGTGCGCCCCGGCTACCCCGAAGCCGGCGCGGACGCCGCGGAGACCGACTCCTTCGGGGCCGACCCGGGCGGGTTCGGCATCGCCGAGAAGATCTTCGAGCCGTCCCGTCGGGGTGCCGAACCCGCACGTGAGGTGGCCGACGAGGACGGCGGCAGGTTCGCCGTCGGCCCCGGCACCACACCGCCCACCCTTGGTCACGCTCCGTTCACAACGCTCCGGTGCACTTACGCTGAACAGGTGAAGGTCCTCCTCGAAGGTGGCGTGGGTGTGGCGAAGTACTCCGACGCGTGAAACGGCAATCGTTCGCGTGGGTGATCCCGTTGGTCGCCGGCCTCGTACTGCTCTCGGGCTTCGTGGGCGGCGTGGCGCTGCTGGACGCCGTCGCCACGGACCTGGCACGCACAGGCGTCCGCACGACCGGGGAGGTGGTGCGGGTCAACCCCGGCGGCAAGCTGCCGGCCACCGCGGACGTCCGCTACCCGGTGAACGGCGTCCCCCGGACCGGGGTCCTGGTCATGGAAGGCCACCCCCTCTACGCCGTGGGTGATCGGGTGACCGTGATCCACGACCGCGGCGACCCCGACCGCTTCCGCACCGAGGAGTTCCCCAACGACCCGATCTGGACCATCCTGCCGCTGGGTGTGCCGCTGCTGGGCGGCTTCTACCTGGTGGTTAGGGGTATCGCAGGGTTCGTCGACCGTCGGCGCGGCGGAAAGCACCGGATGAATGGAGAACCACGTGGGTGAGCCCGCGGCCGTCCTGTGGGACATGGACGGCACCCTGTTGGACTCGG
This sequence comes from Saccharothrix sp. CB00851, assembly GCF_001905065.1. Lineage (NCBI taxonomy): Bacteria > Bacillati > Actinomycetota > Actinomycetes > Pseudonocardiales > Pseudonocardiaceae > Saccharothrix > Saccharothrix sp. CB00851. The sequence continues at coordinate 50,033 of NZ_LWLC01000039.1, read as the reverse complement.
AGAAGCTGTGGGACATCCCGCTCACCGAGTTCGTGGAGAAACTGGGCGGCACGCTGTCGCTCGCGACGAGGCAGGCGCTGGTCGGTTCCAGCACGGCCCGCACCATGGGGCTGCTGTTCGCCGAAGCGGGGGTCGTGCCGACCGACGCCGACCTCGCCGACGGCGCGGCGTGGATCAGCCGGCGCACCGAGGAGCTGTTCCGGGCAGGCCTGCCGTGGCGGCCGGGCGCGGCCGAGGCGCTCAGGGCGGTGCGGGACTCCGGTGTGCCGATGGCGCTGGTCACCTCGACCGAACGGCGGCTGACCGAGGTCGCGCTGGACACCATCGGCCGGGACCTGTTCGACGTCACGGTGTGCGGTGACGAGGTCGACCACCGCAACAAGCCGCTGCCCGACCCGTACCTGAAGGCCGCCAGGCTGCTCGGCATCGACCCGACCCGGTGCGTCGCGGTCGAGGACTCGCCGACCGGCGTGGCCTCCGCCGTGGCCGCCGGCTGCACGGTGCTGGTCGTGCCGTGCGACGTGCCGGTGGAGCAGGGCGAGCGCCGCGTGTTCCGCGAATCCCTGGTCGGGGTGGAACTGGAGACGCTCACCCTGCTGCTGGAGCGCTGACTAGACCGCGGACACCCGCTTCACCCGACGTGTCGCCGGGTCGACCAGCAGGCCGAACACGACGCCGAGACCCAGCCACAGCGTGGCCGTCTCGGCGAGTGAGGCCAGCCGGAACTCCCACAGCACGCCACCCGGCACGTCGGACGGCACGACGTCCGGCGTCGCCGGGAACGCGACGAGCAGCACGACCACCGCCGCCAGCACGACCGACGCCACGGCGGTCGCGCGGACCGGCGGCGTCAGCCCGCCCAACCGGGAAGCCAGCTGGCTCGCGCCGACCGCGACCAGCAGCCCGGCCGCGATCAGCCCCAGGTAGAGCACCGTGCGGTACTCCACGGTGTCCGCGGCACCCACGCCCGGCGGGTTGGCCGGGTACTTCACCGCGGGCAGCAACGCCGCCGCGCCGAACGCCGCCGCCGACAGCGACACCGCCCGCACGAACGGCGCCTTGGACACGAACCAGCGCCGCGACCCCGCGTACGCGGTGGCGAACAGCGCGCCGACGGCCACACCCACCACCACCGCGGCGAGCACACCGCCGACCACCTGCGTGCCGCGGCTGAACAGCTCGCCGTGCCCGTGACCCGCGCCGGGCTCCGCGGGCCGCGCCTGTTCGACGGCCAGCGCCGCCCGGATCGGCGCCTCGACCACCAGCACGCCGACCAGGCCCGCGAGCAGCCCGGACACCGCGCCCGCGCCGACACCGCGCGCCAGCAGACCCTTGTACGTCGGCATGTCGACCCGGCCTAGTGGCACGGGACGCCGAGCGCGTGGCGCCCGTCGTGGAAGAACTCGTGCACGGTCTCGGCGGCGTGGCCGAGCGCGATGCCGTTCTCCTGCAGGACCAGCCAGGTCACGCTCAGCGCGACCAGCGCGACGGCGTAGGCCCACTTGGGGACGGTGACGGAAAGGTGGTGCGCGGGGCTCGTCATGACGCCTCCTCCATACCTCGTGGAAGGTCAACAACAACTCGTGCCGCAGCCGGTCTCCTGACTCCCGGATCGACACCGTCCCCGCGTCTTCCCAGCCGCCGCACGCGGCCAGTGACGTTCTCGGCGGGTTGGCTCCCCGGTCACAGTGGCGAGGACCGCGCCGGATTCACACCGGCTTCCCGTCCACTGCGGCGTTGCGAACCGTAGAGTCGATCGTGGTCGGGGCACAACCGACCAGACGAGTTGTCGTGCACTTCACGCCGGAGGGGTTCAGCGGGGCGTCAACGGGCAGTCGCCGCACGTGCCGCCGCCGTCGAGCCGGTAGTACAGGCAGCAACTGCGCCGCCGGAACACCACCTCACCGGGGAACGGGATGAACTCGCCGGTGTCCTTCAGCGGCGGGTCGGCGAACAGTTCGCCGGCCAACGCGCCGCAGTCGACGCCGCTGCGGCTGACCGTGCGCAGCGCGCCCGCGACGGACGACCCCGCGTTGCCCCACAGCAGGCCGCGTGCCACCGGCGTGCACGCGTGCACCGCCTCCACCACCGGCTCCATCGACTCGGCGATGCCGACGCCCGCCAGCGGATCCTTCAGGCGGACCTGGAGGCCTTCCGGGCGGTACCGCCACCACACGTTGGCCGGGCGGACGTCCGGCGCGACCCCGCCGACCGCGCGGGCCGCGACCACCGGGCTCAGCAGCCGTGCCGTGTAGCCGAGGAAGAACAGCGACGCGGCGACCCGCCGTTCGGTGGTGCGGTAGCGGTCGCTGATCCGGTCGAGGGCGTCGGGCAGGGCGGGGCCGTGCGACAGGGCCTCGCCGTCGTGCCAGCCGTCGTCGGGCCGGCCGACGTCGAGGGCGAAGAACGGGCTGAGGCCGCGGATCTGCCGCAGGGTGGCCAGGACTCGGGCGAACTCGGACACGTGGCCTAGTCTGCCGCCGTGGACGCACTGGGGTGGGGACTGGCCCTCGGCCTGGCCGCGAGCATCAGCCCCGGCCCGCTGTTGGTGCTGGTGGTGACGTCGGCGCTGCGCTCGGGCTGGAAGTCCGGCGTGCTGACCGCCTGCGCGCCGCTGCTGTCGGACGCCGTGGTGGTCGCGGTGACCTTGCTCCTGCTGGACCGCCTGCCCGCGCGGGCGCTGGGCGTGCTCGGCGTCGTGGGCGCGGTGTTCGTGGTGTGGACCGGCGTGCAGACCGTCCGTGAGGCCCGATCGGCGTCACTGACCGATCGCCCCTCAACCCCCGAACCGGCCTCGCCCGAGTTCCACGCTGCGCAGGGGTCGCCGCCCAGGGGAACCCTGAACTCGATTCTACCGGCGGGGTACGACAATTCCGGTTCCGCGAAGGCCGCCGGAGCCCTCGCCCTGCGTCGAGCGGTGCTGGTGAACCTGCTCAGCCCGCACCCGTGGATCGCGTGGGCGACCGCGCTCGGACCGCTCACCATCACCACGTGGCGCGCGTCGGCGGCCGCGGGCGCGGCGCTGGTGATCGGCTTCTACCTGACCCTGGTCGGCGGCAAGGTCGTGATCGCCGTGCTCGTCGCCCGCGGACGCCGCCGCCTCGGTGACACCGGCTACCGCCGCGCGCTCACCGCCGCCGGCGCGCTGCTCGTGCTCGCCGGCGTGGCGATGGGCGTCGAGTTCGCGGGTTACCCGCAAGGCGGCTAGTGCGCCGGGGCCAGGGACGTCAGGACAGGTAGAACGTCATCATGTCGCTGCGCACCGGCGGGAACAGGGTGCACATCAGGTCGGCGTTGGGGCCCGGGTATACGTCCGGGAACCGCGCGGTCAGGCCCTTGAGCCCGTGCGGGCCGAACAACAGCGACGCCAGCATGTCCGGCGCCACGCCCGCGCCGCCCGCCGCGCCCGGCGCCTGCATCGTCCCGCCGACCACGACCGGCCCGACCTCGCCCGCCTTGAACGGCAGCCGCACGTGCGACCGGTAGAACGACACGACCGCCTCGCCCTCCCCGTCACCGAAACCGCCGTCCGCCAACCGCCAGCCGAACACCGGCCGCAGGTGCTCCAGCAGCGCCACCGGGTCGCCGATCCGGACGTAGTGCGAGTTCGCCTCCTCCGGCGCGGGCCCGAGGAACGGCTCCAACGCCTCACCCGCCACCGACCCCGGCCGCTCCGTCACCTCGGTCGCCTCGGTCAACGCGAGCAGCGCGTGCGCCGCCGCCTCGTCCACAGCCGCCGCCTCCGCCAGCCGCACGCCCTCCTCCGGCGGCGTGGTGCGACCCGTGGCGACCGGCACGCCGTCCCGCTCCACCAGCCACTCCGTGCTGCCGTCCCGCGCCACGAGCCACCGCCACAGGCCGTGGGAGTGCGGCATCCGCAGGTCGGCCCGCGCCTGCTCGGCGTCCTGGAGCCGGGCCATCACCGGGATGTCCTCGACGCCCGCCTCGCGCACCGCGTGCCCGGCGCCGTCGGGACGCCCCGTGACCGGTCGGGTGGCCGAGATCGGGATCGCGTACGTGTAGCCGAACTGGCGGTAGAAGTACGGGATGCCGAGCATCACGTTCACCAGGTGGCCGCGTGCGGCGGACCGTTCGTGCGCCCACCCCATCAGCGCGCGCACCAGCCCGCGACCCTCGTAAGCTCGGTCGGTGGCGACCAGTTCCACCTGGCCCGCCGGGATCTGCACCCCGTCGAGCACCAGCGTCTCGTCCAGCAGGGTCGCGGTGGACACGACCTTGTCGCCGTCCACGACCACCGCGCACGACTCCCAGCCCGCGTCCGGGTCCTCGACCACCAGGCGGTGGTCGACGGCGTCCGCCGGCTCACCTCGCTCGACCAGCAGCGCGCCGATCTGGTCGAGGTCGTCCGGGCGCGCGGTCCGCAGCACCAGCCCATCGGTCATCGGTGCAGTGTCACGGTGTGACCGAAGTCGCGCCAACGGTTTTTCGCTGGCGGTTCCGGTACCGCCCGCGCAGAATCCGCGCATGCCCTGGCTGCCCGCTGACTACGCCCACCCGACCCGCGTTCCGCTCGACGCCGAACACCACCTGCGGCCCATCCGCGAGTCCGATGTGGACATCGACTACCCCGCGGTGATGGGTTCCCGGGAGCGGCTGTGGTCGTTGTACGGCGAGAAGTGGGGCTGGCCGCTCGCCGACATGACCCACGAGCAGGACCGCGTCGACCTGGCCCGGCACGAACGCGAGCAGGACGCGCACGAGTCGTTCAACTACGCGCTGTTCAACGCCGACGAGACCGAGCTGCTCGGCTGCGTCTACATCGACCCGGTCGAGGACCCCGAGCGCGCCGACGACGCGCAGATCTCGTGGTGGGTCGTGGACGCGCACGTGGGCACCGACCTGGAGCGCGCGCTGGACGCGTTCGTGCCGAAGTGGATCGCCGAGGCGTGGCCGTTCACCAGCCCGCACTACGGGATCTGATCCCCGCGGGGCCTGGGTTCCTGCGGCCGTTCGGGGGATGGGAGGATCAGACCCCGTGAAGACCTTCGACGAGCTGTTCGCCGAGCTGAGCGAACGCGCACGCACCCGCCCTGAGGGCTCCGCCACCGCCGCGGCTCTGGAGGCCGGGGTGCACGCGCAGGGCAAGAAGGTGCTGGAGGAGGCGGGCGAGGTCTGGATCGCCGCGGAGCACGAGTCCGACGAGCGCCTGGCCGAAGAGGTCTCCCAGCTGCTGTACCGGGTGCAGGTGCTGATGCTCGGTCGCGGCCTCACCCTCGCAGACGTCTACAAGCACCTGTGATCCTGGAAGTCGCCGCGCTCGACGTCCGCCCCGGCCTGGAGGCGGACTTCGAGCGGGCGTTCGAGCAGGCCCGCGAGGTCATCTCGGCGTCGCCCGGGTTCGTCTCGCTCGACCTGCGGCGTTCGGTCGAGCACCCGTCCCGCTACCTCCTGCTGGTGCGGTGGGAACGGCTGGAGGACCACACGGTCGGCTTCCGGCAGGGGCCGCTGTACCCGCGGTGGAAGGCGCTGCTGCACCACTTCTACGACCCGTTCCCGACGGTCGAGCATTACCGCGCGGTCTGACCACGTAGCAGCTCGACGACCTGGTCGTCCGTCGTCTGGTCGAAGTGCCCGTAGAACCGGCCGACCGCGCGGAAGTCCGTCCGCGGGTGGGGGCAGACCACCAGGTCGGCGTCCGCTCGGAGGGCGCGCACGGAGTCGGCCGCGCCCACCGGCACCGCGAGCACCAGCCGCCGGGGGTGCTCTGCCCGGGCTTCTCGCAGCGCGGCGCGGGCCGTGACGCCGGTGGCCAGGCCGTCGTCCACGACCAGCACGTCACGGCCTTCGAGCCGCACCGGGCCGTCCCGGTACAGCTCCAGCCGCCGCCGGGCCTCCCGCCGTTCGGCTTCGCACGCCTCGGCCAGGTCCTCGCGGGTCAGGCCGAGCACGCGCAGGGCGTCGTCGTCGAAGATCGGCTCGCCCTCCGCGGTGACCGCGCCGATGCCGTACTCGGGGTGACCGGGCGCGCCGATCTTCCGCGAGACCGCCACGCCCAGCTCACCACCGAGCGCCGAGGCGACTTCGAACGCCACCGGCACGCCGCCGCGCGCCAGGCCGAGCACCAGGGGATCGGTCCACGACTCGTCGGCCAGCGCCCGGGCGAGCACCCGGCCGGCGTCGAAGCGGTCCGCGAACCTCATGGCCCCATGGTGCGCGCGACGCGTGCCGGCTGCGACCGTGGGCCTGGTTGACGGGGTGTGGGGCAGAGCGACTGCCGGGTCAACCGCCCCCGCAGGAGACCCACGCGTAGAGCAGGTCACGACCCCCGGCCGCCGCGCCGTCCACCTCAGACCGCGGAACGGATCGCAGCGCTTCGCGTGGCAGCGCATCACGGCGAATCCCCGCGACCTGGACGACGCACTCGCTCCCGGCCGCGCGATGCACCCGCCGGCGACCACGGTCCCGCACAGGGAGCCGCACGACGGCGAGGCGGGCGTGGCCGCGCCGTGACCTCGCGGTGCTCTAGCGCTCCCGCACGAACAACGACTGCGCGCTGCGCCCCACCGGCCCGTGCCCGTCGTGCAGCACGCTGCTCGCCACGCCGACGCCCGACGGCCCGATCACCGTCCGCGCGTCCAGCGCGAACCACTCGCCGACCGGCTCCCGGTGCAGGTGCACGGTCAGGTCGGTGTTGATCGCGTACCACGTGCGGATGTCCAGCCGGCTGGACACGCCGCTCGCCGAGTCGGCCACGGTGAACAGGCGTTGCGCCGGGCTCGGCTCCTCACCGGCCACCACGCGCACCTGCGCCCGCGCCCACACCACCGCGTCACCGGGTGCGAAGATGCCGCCGGTCACCGAACGCCACTCCATGGCGGCGAGGTAGCCGCCCTGCCAGTGCTCCGGGATCGTCATCGGCTCGCACTCCGCCGGCGGGACGAGCCCCTCGCCCTCGCCCGCCGCCACGGCCGCCGTGTCGCCCGCCACGATCCGTCACGCGTTCGCCCGCAGCACCGGACGGCCCTCGTGCGCCAGCTCGGCCGTCAGCAGCTCCACCGAACGCCCCGGCCGGAGCACCGACGCGGTCACGGTCAGCTCGGCCACCGGCACCGGGCCCAGCACCTCGAACCCCACCCGCGACAGCACCGCCTCCGGCCGCGGCGCGCACCGCTCCAACGCCCGCACCAGCAGCGCGGACGGCGGGCCCAGGTGCTGGCTGTCATTGCCCCACGGCCCGGTGGTGTGCCCGGTGGCGGCGAACCTGTCGTCGTCCAGCAACTCGTAGAACGCGTCCATGAAGCAGAACCCTCGTCAGTCGGCCCGGTCCAGCACGGTCTCCACCCCGGCGTCCGGCTCCGGCCAGCCCGGGTACGGCGGCGGCGTGCCGTCGAACGCCGGGCACAACGCCTTGTGGTCGCAGTAGTCGCACAGCCTGCTCGGGTTCGGCCGGAAGTCACCCGACTTCGCCGCGCGCAGGATCGCGTCCCAGATCGCCTCCAGCGTGCGCTCGAACCGGGCCAGCTCCGCCTCGTCCGGCTGGTAGGCCAACGCCTGCCGGTCGGCCAGGTACATCAGCCGCAGCTGGCGCGGCACCACGCCGCGCAGCCGCCACAGCACCAGCGCGTAGAACTTCATCTGGAACAACGCCTTGGCCTCGCCGACCTCGCGCGGCGCGGCGCCGGTCTTGTAGTCGACCACCCGGATCTCGCCGGTCGGCGCCACGTCCACGCGGTCGATGTACCCGCGCAGCAGCACCCCCGAGGGCAGCTCCCACTCCACCAGCAGCTCACGGGCGTCGGCGTCGAACCGGCGCGGGTCCTCCAGCCCGAAGTAGCCGTCCAGCAGCTCCTGCGCCGAGGCCAGCCACTGCTCCTGCTCGGGATCGCCCTCGGCGAACAGCTCGGCGAACTCCGGCCGCTCGGCCCGCACCCGTTCCCACGCCGGGCCGACCAGCGCCCGCGCCGTCTCCGGCAGCCGTTCGGCGGCGGGCAGCCCGAACAGGTCCTCCAGCACCGCGTGCACCACCGTGCCGCGCACCTGCGCCCTGGTCGGCTTCTCGGGCAGCCGGTCGACGGCGCGGAAGCGGTAGAGCAGCGGGCACTGCTTGAAGTCGCCCGCGCGCGAGGGCGACAGCGCTGGCCTGCGAACAGGGCGCTCGGTGATCGTCGGCACTGCCATGGGACGACACCCTAGGCCAACCCCCCGACAAGATCGGGTTCGAACCTCGGGGTGTCAGGCGGCGGCGCGCGCGTAGTCCGGCAGGTCGATCTTGTTCGTGATGTCCTTGCCCGCCTTGAGCATCACGGCGAGCAGGAACCGGTTGCCCAGCAGGGTGTTGCGCGCACGCAGGCCGAACGCGCTCCCGGGCGCCAGGAACTTGCCCGTGCGGTCACCGCCCTTCTGGCACCGCCGCGCGTAGTCGCGCATCCGGTCCTCGTAACGGCGGAACGCCGCCTCGTGGTCGCCGTCCGCAGCCAGCTCGCCCGCCAGCACGTACGCGCCGACGACGGCGGTGCCCGTGCCCATGCCGCCGATGGTGGCTCCGCAGGCCGCGTCCCCGACCAGCGCGACCCGGCCCCGTGACCACGGCCGGACGTCCACCCGGCTGATCGAGTCGAAGTACAGCTCCGACGTGTGCTCCAAGGTCGCCAGCAGCCGGGGCGTCTCCCACCCCATCCCGCCGAACGCCTCGACCAGCAGCCGCCGCTGCGCGGCCACGTCACGCCGGTCGTGGTCCAGGACCGGTGACTTGAAGACCACGAACGCGCCCCGGTCGCAGTTTTCCGCGACGGCAACGCCGGAGGGGGCGATGGACCTGACGGGCAGCCTCGACCTGCTGTGGGGCGACCGTCCCGGCCCTCGTCGCGGCCCCAAGCCCGCGCTCAACCACGACCTCATCGCCCGCACCGGCATCGCGGTCGCGGACGCCGAAGGACTCGCCGCCGTGTCCATGCAACGGGTCGCCGCCGAACTCGGCTTCACGAAGATGTCGCTGTACCGGTACGTGCCGGGCAAGGCCGAGTTGGTCGCGCTCATGGCCGACCTCGCGATGGGCACCCCGCCCGCCGACCTGGACGGCGCCGACCGGTGCGCACGGCTGCGCTCGTGGGCGTTGGCCTTGCTACCGGGCTTCGTGCGGCACCCGTGGGTGCTGGAGGCCACCACCGGACCGCGGGTGGTCGGACCCAACGAACTGGCCTGGATGGAAGCCGCGCTGGCCCTGCTCGACGGCACCGGCCTGGGCGGCGCCGAGCGGATGGACGTGCTGGCCGTGCTCGCGGGGCACGTCCGCAACATCGCCCAGCAGTCGGCGACCACGCCGGGCGGCGACGCCGCGACGCAGTTCGGCGCGATCCTGGCCGAGGTCGTGCGCGAGCGGGGCGACCGCTACCCGGCGACGAAGGCGGCGTTGACGGAGGCCGCCGGGGGCGGTGAGGACGAGGCGCTCGGCTTCGGCCTGGACCTCATCCTCGACGGCCTGCGCGCCCGGATCGGCGACCCGTCCGGCCCGACACGGCCCTGATCCAACACAGCCCTGATACACCCGGCCGCCTAGGCTCGGCACGTGGCGACGACGGGGAGTTGGCGGCGGCAAGTCGGCCGGGACGGCGGGCTGCCGCTGTTCCGCGCGGCCGGGATACCGGTGCTGCTCGCGCCCTCGTGGTGGCTGGGCTCGGCGGCCATCGTGGTGCTCTACGCGCCGCTGGTCGGCCGCATCGCGCCCGGTACCGGTGGACTCACCGGCGTGCTGCTCGCCGCCACGTTCGCGATCTTCCTCGGCCTCTCCGTGCTGGCGCACGAACTCGGCCACAGCCTGGTCGCCCTGCGCCTCGGCCTGCCCGTGCGGCGGCTGCGCCTGTTCCTGCTCGGAGGCGTGTCCGAGGTGATGCGCACCCCGACCCGACCCGGCCACGAGGGCGCCATCGCCGTCGCCGGGCCGATCGTCTCCATCGTGCTCGCGGGCGTGTTCGCGCTGGCCGCGTCCGCCATCCCGCAACCCGACGCGGTCTGGCTGCTGATCGCCCAGACCGCGTTCGCCAACGCCGCCGTCGCGGTGTTCAACCTGCTCCCGGGCCTCCCGCTGGACGGCGGCCGGATCCTGCGCGCGGGCGTCTGGGCCGTCACGGGCCGCCGTGCGGCGGGCACGAAGGCCGCCGTGATCGGTGGCGGCGTGGTGGCCGCGCTGCTCGTCGTCTGGGCCGTCTGGGGCGTGCTCGACGGCGCCGAGGACCGCTGGCTCCGCTTCGGCGTGTGCCTGCTGACCGCGTGGTTCGTGCTGGCGGGCGCGCGTGGCGAGTTCACCGCCGAACGCCGCAGCACCTGGCCGGACGGCCTCACGCTGGGCGAACTCGTCCGGCCCGTGCTCCAACTGCCCGCCGAGAGCCCGGTGTCGGGCGCGCTCACCGCGTCCGCCGGCCGGGGCGTGGTCCTGGTCCGCGCGGACGGCGTCGCGGCGGGTCTGCTCGACCGCGAGATGGCGCGCCGGCTGGCCAGCACCTCGCCGCACGCGCCCGCCGAGCAGGCCGCCGTGCCGATCCGGCCGGAGACCGTGCTGCTGGAGAACGAGACCGGCGCCGAGGTGGTCGAACGCGTGCACGGCACGGCCGCCTGGGAGTACCTGGTCGTCGACCTCGAAGGACGGCCCGCGGGCGTGCTGCGCCGCGAAGACCTCAAGGCCGCGCTGGACCGCCGCTGACCCGGTCCTCGCCCGGACCGTCCAGCAGGCCCGCCTCCTGCGCCAGGATCGCCGCCTGCACCCGCGACCGCAGGTCCAGCTTCGTCAGCACCCGCGACACGTGCGTCTTCACCGTCGTCTCACCGATGTGCAGCTTTCGTCCGATCTGGTGATTCGACAGCCCCTCACCGAGGCAGTGCAGCACCTCCACCTCACGCTCGGTCAACGTGTCCAACCCGGCCGGGCGTGATCGCGGCACGGACGAGGCGAACTCCCGCATCACCCGCCGCGTCACGCTCGGCGCCAGCACACCGTCACCGGCCGCGACCTGCCGCACCGCGTCCACCAGGGCGGACGACTCCACGGACTTCAGCAGGAACCCCGCCGCACCGGCCCGCAACGCGCCGCGCACGTACTCGTCCAGGTCGAACGTGGTCAGCACGAGCACGTCGCACACGCCGCTGAGCTGCCTGGTCGCCTCGATGCCGTCCACGCCGGGCATCCGGATGTCCATCAGCACCACGTCCGGCTCCAGCCGCTTCGCCAGCCGCACCGCCTCCGCGCCGTCCGCGGCCTCGCCCACCACCTCGACCCTGTCCGCGTCACCGAGGATCATCACCAGCCCGGCCCGGATCGCCGCGTGGTCGTCGGCCACCACCACCCGGATCACAGCGGGAACTCCGCCCGCACGACCCAGTCGCCGTCGCGGCCCGCGGAGAACACCGCGCCGACCAGGTGGGCGCGTTCGGCCATGCTCACCAACCCCGTTCCCGTCCCGGCGCCGCGCGAACCGTCCACCACGTCGTTGCGCACGACCACCACCAACCGCCTGACCTGCCGTTCGAGCACCACCGACGCGCGCGCACCCGGCGCGTGCTTCACCGCGTTGGTCAACGCCTCCTGCACGATCCGGTACGCCGCGACGTCCACGCCCACCGGCAGTTCGCCCACGTCACCGCCTCGGAACTCCACGTCGAGCCCGGTCGCGGCGGCGGAGTCGACCAGCCTGCCCACGTCCGCCAGCCGCACCGCCACCGGCTCGTCCACCGGCTCGTCGGCCCGCAGCACGTCGATCATCGTCCGCATCTCGGCCAACGCGCGCACGCTGTTCTCGCGCACCGACTTGAGCACCGTGCGAGCGGTCTCCGGGTCTCCCGAGCGCAGCGACAGCACCGCCTCGGACTGGATCGCGATCGCGGACATGTGCCCGGCCACCACGTCGTGCAGGTCGCGGGCCATCCGGTTGCGCTCGGCGTTCACCGCGGCCCGCCGGTCCAGCTCGGCGATGCGGGCGATCTGCTCGGCGCTCTCCCGGTGCCTGCGCACGTTCGTCGCCCACCACACCGGCACCACGAGCAGCGAGAACACCTGCAACCCGGTGTAGAACGACTGCCGCCAGTCACCCGCTGCCGCGACCGCCGCCGTGATGCCGACCGTCGCCACGGCCACCGCGCCGACGAGGACCTGGTGCAGCCGGCGCGGACCGTTCAGCGTGGCCACGAACAGCACATCGACGCAGACCATCATCATCGGCGCGCTCAGGCCGAGGTAGAGGTCCACCGCCGCGGCAGCGCCGACCACGCCCAGCGCCACCAGCGGCGCCCGGTGGCGGAACGCCTGGCCGGCGCACGCCACGGCGAGCAGCGCCACGCGCGTGCCGATCGGGACGTGCCCGTCCCGGCTGCCCATCACCTGGTCCAGGCCGAGCCGGTGGACCAGCAGCCCCAGGGCGAAGAAGGCCACCGCGACCAGCACGTCTCGGTGTCCCGGGCGCAGCGTCACCCCGCCATCACAGCACAGGGCCGGGCGCGGGGCGTCCTACGAACTGATGACGCGGGGTCGGTCTCTCCGCCGACGCGCCCAAGATCCCCGGACGGCACGATTGCGGACGTGGTTGAACCGTTGGTCGTCCTCATCGTGGCTTGTGAGATCGGTTTCTGGGTGGTGCTGGGTGCCGGGCTGCTGGCCCGGTACGTGCTGCGGATGCGCAAGCTGGGTGCGGTGCTGCTGGTCTGCACTCCGGTGGTGGACGTGGTGCTGCTCGTCGCCACCGTGTTCGACCTGCGGTCCGGGGGAGAGGCGTCGAGCGTGCACGGGCTCGCCGCGATCTACCTGGGCGTGAGCGTGGCGTTCGGGCACAGCATGATGCGGTGGGCCGACCAGCGCGTCGCCCACCGGTTCGCCGGTGGCCCGCCCCCGGTCAAACCGCCCAGGCACGGCCTGGCGAAGGTCCGCTACGAGTGGCGCGAGTGGGGCAAGTTCGCGGTGGCGTGGGCGATCGCCTGCTTGGTGATGCTGCTGCTCATGTACGTGGTGGCCACGCCGGAACGCACGCAGGCGCTGTGGGGGCAGATGGGCACCATGACGCTCGTCGGTGTGATCTGGCTGCTGGGCTGGCCGGTGTACCACACGGTCACCGAGCTGGCGAAGGGCGGCCTGAGCGGTCGGACCAGGGAGAAGGTCGGCGACCAGGGCGAGTGAAAGCGCGGTCGGCTGGTGGGCCGCTACGGGCCGTGTGCGGCCTCCGTGCGACCATCGTGCGCTGTTGACACGCGTTTTAGCAGGAGGTTCGCCGCGGTGAGCACCGCCAGTGGTCCGTTCCAACCGGGAGACCGGGTGCAGTTGACCGACCCGAAGGGACGGCACTACACGATCGTGCTCGAACCGGGCAAGGAGTACCACACGCACCGCGGCGCGTTGCCGCACGACAAGCTGATCGGGCAGCCCGAGGGGTCCGTGGTCGTCTCCGTCGGCGGCACGTCGTTCCTCGCGCTGCGGCCCCTGCTGTCGGACTACGTGCTGTCCATGCCGCGTGGCGCCCAGGTGATCTACCCCAAGGACGCCGCCCAGATCGTCATGTACGGCGACGTGTTCCCCGGCGCGCGGGTGCTGGAGGCGGGTGCCGGTTCGGGCGCGCTGACCTGCTCGTTGCTGCGCGCGGTCGGCGAGAAGGGCAGCGTGACGTCCTACGAGGTGCGCCAGGACCACGCCGACCACGCCATCCGCAACGTCGAGCAGTTCTTTGGCGAGCGGCCGGGCAACTGGTCGTTGACCGTGGGCGACGTGGCCGCGCACGAGGGCGAGGTCGACCGGGTCGTGCTGGACATGCTCGCGCCGTGGGACGTGCTGCCCGCCGTGTCGCGCAGCCTCATCCCGGGCGGCGTGCTGGTCGTGTACGTGGCGACCACGACGCAGCTGTCGAAGGTGACGGAGGCGATCCGGGAGCAGCAGCACTGGACCGAGCCGCACGCGTGGGAGACCCTCGTGCGGCCGTGGCACGTGGTGGGCCTGGCCGTGCGGCCGGAGCACCGGATGATCGGGCACACCGCGTTCCTGCTGACCACCCGCAGGCTGGCCGACGGCGTCACCCCGCCCCGGCCGCAGCGCCGGCCGTCCAAGGGCTGACCAAGGCTTTGACCAGCCAAAACGGCCCCGCACGAGGTGTGCGGGGCCGTTTCGCGTCGAACGGGGTCGGTCACGCGGTCGGGCAGGCGACCCAACCGTCGTCGGTCTTCTTGAACGGCAGCGTGTCGGTGTCGTCCTTGACGAACTCCTTCATGCTGTCGGGCACGCCCGAGAACTTGACCGAGATGGTGGCGGTGGCCTCCGTGTCGCTCTTCTCCTCGACCTTGTCGAGGGTCAGGTTGACCTTGATGTCCTTCGCCGCCTTCTGGGCCTCCTCGACCTGCTTCTTGAACTCCGGAGGCAGGTCCTTGAGCTCCTTCTCCAGCTCGGCGGCGAAGGCGCCCGGGTCGGTCGCCTTCTTGATGTCGTCGATCGTGCCGTGCTTCTCGGTGCAGGTCAGCGTCTTGAGCTTGTCGAAGTCGCGGGAGTTGACGGCGGCGACGTAGCTGTCGGCGGCGTCCTTGGGCGAGCTGTTGCCGCCCCCACCCATGGTCATGACCAGCACGACCACGACCGCGATCACGACCACGGCACCGACGCCGCCGAGGATCCACGGCAGGGGGCTCTTCTTCGGCGGCGTGCCGTACGGGTCGCCACCGAAACCACCCGGTTGGCCGTAACCGGGCTGGTTGAACTGGCCGGGTTGGCCGTACGGCTGCTGGCCGGGGCCGGGCTGGCCCTGCTGCGGGTAACCACCCGGAGGCGTCCCGTAGCCGGGTTGCTGCCCACCCTGTGGGAAGCCCTGGCCGGGCGGCGGGTACCCGCCGGGCTGCTGGCCGTACCCCGGTTGCTGGCCGAATTGACCTGGTTGCTGGCCAAATTGACCCGGCTGCTGACCGTAGGGACCCGGCTGCTGCGGCGGGACGGACATCACGTTCTCCTAGAACTTTCCGCTGGTGGCAGTGGACACTGCCCGGACTACGCGCGTGGGACTCGTTATGGGACGCACGGTAGCGGGTAGGAGGTTCCGGCAGACACCGGTATGGAGCAGTTGGTCCGGCCGAGCGGGCGGTTTGTGTGATCACACGACGCCCGGGAACCCGCTGGGTGGCGGCTTTTGTCGGTGATCGCCGGTACCGTTGTCGTACGAACACGGGAGGAGGGTGCCGACATGCAGCACGGTCATCCCGGCAGCCAGCCCGATGAGGGTGGCGAGCTGAACAAGGGCAACAACTCTGGTGAGCTGACAGCGCAGATCAGGTTCCTGGAGGACGAGATCGCGTTGCTGCGCCGCAAGTTGACGGAATCCCCACGACACGTCCGCCTGCTGGAGCAGCGGTTGGCGGAGGCGACGGAGCGCGTCAGCCAACTGACCGAGCGCAACACGAAGCTCATCGACACCCTTCGAGAAGCGCGGAGCCAGCTGCTCGCCCTGCGCGAGGAAGTGGACCGCCTCGCGCAGCCGCCCAGCGGCTACGGCGTGTTCCTGGCCAGGTTCGACGACGGCACGGTGGACGTGTTCACCTCCGGCCGTCGCATGCGGGTCTCGGTCTCACCGGCGGTGGAGACGTCGTCGCTGGTCCTGGGCCAGTCGGTGCGCCTGAACGAGGCGTTGACCGTGGTCGAGGGCGGCGACTTCGAGCGCACCGGCGAGGTCTGCACGCTGCGCGAGGTGTTGCAGTCCGAGACCGCCGACAGCTCGATCGGCCGTGCCCTGGTCGTGGGTCACGCCGACGAGGAGCGGGTCGTCTGGCTCGCGCAGCCGCTGATGGACTCGCCGCTGAAGGCCGGCGACTCCCTGCTGGTCGACTCGAAGGCGGGCTTCGCCTACGAGCGCGTGCCGAAGGCCGAGGTCGAGGACCTGGTGCTGGAGGAGGTGCCCGACGTCCGGTACGAGGACATCGGTGGCCTCTACCGGCAGATCGAGCAGATCCGCGACGCCGTGGAGCTGCCGTTCCTGCACGCCGACCTGTTCCGCGAGTACAAGCTGCGCCCGCCCAAGGGCGTGCTGCTGTACGGCCCTCCCGGCTGCGGTAAGACGCTCATCGCGAAGGCGGTGGCGAACTCCCTGGCCAAGCAGGTCCACGCCGCCCGTGGCGAGGACCACCGCGAGGCCAAGAGCTACTTCCTCAACATCAAGGGCCCCGAGCTGCTCAACAAGTTCGTGGGCGAGACCGAGCGGCACATCCGGCTGATCTTCCAGCGGGCCCGGGAGAAGGCGTCCGAGGGCACCCCGGTGATCGTGTTCTTCGACGAGATGGACTCGATCTTCCGCACCCGCGGCAGCGGCGTGTCGTCCGACGTCGAGACCACGATCGTGCCCCAGCTCCTCAGCGAGATCGACGGCGTCGAGGGCCTGGAGAACGTCATCGTGATCGGCGCCTCCAACCGGGAGGACATGATCGACCCGGCGATCCTGCGGCCGGGCCGGCTCGACGTGAAGATCAAGATCGAGCGTCCGGACGCCGAGGGCGCGAAGGACATCTTCAACAAGTACCTCACGCCCGACCTGCCGATCCACGCCGACGACCTGGCCGAGTTCGGCGGCGACCCGGTGGCCTGCATCGACGGCATGGTGCAGCACACGGTCGAGCGGATGTACGAGGAGTCCGAGGAGAACCGCTTCCTGGAGGTCACCTACGCCAACGGTGACAAGGAGGTCCTGTACTTCCGGGACTTCAACTCCGGCGCGATGATCCAGAACATCGTCGACCGCGCGAAGAAGGCGGCCATCAAGAGCCTGCTGGACACCAAGCAGCCGGGCTTGTCGGTGCGCCACCTGCTGGACGCGATCGTGGACGAGTTCGCCGAGAACGAGGATCTGCCCAACACGACCAACCCGGACGACTGGGCCAGGATCTCGGGCAAGAAGGGCGAGCGGATCGTCTACATCCGCACGCTCGTGACCGGCAAGAACCAGGAGTCGGGTCGGGCCATCGACACGGCCACGAACACCGGTCAGTACCTGTAGGACCGCACTGCCAGCCGGTAACCCGCCTGGAAAGCCCGCCCGGTCGACGCGCCGGGCGGGCTTTCCGCGTGTCGGGGGTCAGGAGCGGGCGGTGACCAGGCCGGACTCGTAGGCGGCGATCACCAGCTGCGCCCGGTCACGCGCTTGGAGCTTGTGCAGCAGGCGGCCGATGTGGGTCTTCACCGTGCCGGCCGAGAGGTGCAGTTCGCGCATGATCTCGGCGTTGGACAACCCGCGGGCGATCAGCAGCAACACGTCCTGCTCACGCTCGGTGATCCCGTCGAGGCGGATCGAGCGGGGTGTGGGCAGGCGGGTGAACTCGGCGACCAGGCGCCGCGTCACGGACGGTGACAGCAAGGCGTCGCCGGCGGCCACCACGCGGATCGCGGCCAGCAGGTCGGCCGGGGGAGTGTCCTTGAGCAGGAACCCGCTCGCGCCTGCCCGCAACGCCGAGTACACGTACTCGTCCAGGTCGAACGTGGTCAGGATCAGCACCCGTGCCGCGGCGAACGAGCTGATCTCGCGGGTGGCCGCGATCCCGTCCAGGTTCGGCATCCGGACGTCCATCAGCACCACGTCCGGCGACGTCGCCCGCACCACGGACACCGCCTCGGCGCCGTCACCGGCCTCGCCGACCACCCGCAGGTCCGGCGCCGAGTCCACGAGCACCCGGAAGCTGCCGCGCAGCAGCGCCTGGTCGTCCACGACCACCACGTCGATCACGACAGCGGCACCTCGGCGCGCACCCCGAACCCGCCACCGGCCAGCGGGCCCGCCGAGAACGTCCCGCCGTAGACCGCCACCCGTTCCCGCATCCCGATCAACCCGTGCCCTCCGCGACGACCGGCCAACACCCGTTCCCCCGGCCCGTCGTCGACCACGCGGACCTCGACCGAAGCCTCCCCGACGACGATCGACACCTCGCAGGCGGCCGGTGCGGCGTGCTTGACCACGTTGGTGACCGACTCCTGCACGATCCGGTAGACGGTCAGCCCCAGCCCGTCGGGCAGCTCGCCGGACACCGACAGGGACACGTCGACCCCGGCCAGCGACGCGCGCTTCACCAGTTCGGGCAGATCACCCATACCGGGCATGGGTGCCAGTTCGGCCTCCGCGTCCTCCGACCGCAGCACGCCCAGCAGCCGCCGCATCTCGACCAGGGTGCCTCGCGACGCCTTCTCGATCACCTCCAGCGCCTCCTGGGCCTGCTCGGGCTGCGTCGGCGCCACGTGGGCGGCGACACCGGCCTTGACCGTGATCAGGCTCAGGCTGTGCGCGACGACGTCGTGCAGCTCGCGGGCGATCCGCATGCGCTCCTCGGCGACGGCCTTCACCGACGCCTCGGCGGCCTCGCGGGCTTCGTAGGACCGGCGGAATTGGGTGGTGCGCCCCAACGCCCAGGCGGCGCACACCACCAGCGCCAGGAACACGCACAGCCCGGCGGACTCCGGCCACTTCTCGCTGAAGAGCACCACGACCCAGGCCGAGCCGAGGGCGGTGGCCAGCGCGCCCACCGCCACCCGCTGTGAGCAGGTCGAAGCCACCATGTACATGGCGAACGCCGTGGCGCTGTAGGGCTCCAGCGTGATGTGGGCGATCGTGGCGACGTTCTGCGCCGTGAGCACGATCCCGAGCGTGAGCAGGGGACGCGCGCGGCGCAGCGACAGCGGCGCGCCGACCAGCACCGCCACCGGGTACCCGAGCCACGGTGGCACGTGGTTCTGCTCGGCGAAGTCCAGGTACACCCCGACCAGCAGCACGGCGGTGGCGACGTCCAGCGCGTACAGGTAGGCCGTCGGCAGCATCCGCAGGACTCGTGACCTCACGGTCGGCACGGTAATCGGCGGGGCGGGCGGAGGCGTCGGACCACGGTCCGATGTGAAATCGCAGACCCCGGTCCGATCCGCTCCACGCCTCGCCCCGGCAAGCTCCTCCCCATGATCGAAGTGCGGGAACTGACCAAGCGCTACCGCGCCACGAGGGCCGTGGACGGCCTCTCGTTCGAGGTGAAACCCGGCTATGTCGCGGGCTTCCTCGGCCCCAACGGCGCGGGCAAGTCCACCACCATGCGGGCGATCCTCGGCCTGGACCGGCCGACCAGCGGCGAGGCGCTGGTCGACGGTCGCCGTTACGCGGGGATCCGGCGGCCGATGCACCAGGTCGGCGCCCTGCTCGACGCCGGCGCGGTGCACGGCGGCCGTTCGGCCTACGACCACCTCCGCGTGCTGGCCAGGAGCAACGGCATCAAGGACAGCCGGGTCGTCGCGACCCTGGAGCAGGTCGGCCTGGCCGGCGCGGCGAAGAGACGCGTGGGGTCGCTGTCACTGGGCATGAAGCAGCGCCTGGGTGTCGCGGCCGCACTGCTCGGCGACCCCGGCGTGCTGCTGTTCGACGAGCCGGTGAACGGCCTGGACCCGGAGGGCATCCGCTGGATCAGGCACCTGATGCGCGACCTGGCTGCGGAGGGCCGCACCGTGCTGGTGTCCAGCCACCTGATGAGCGAGATGGCCCTGACCGCCGACCGGGTGATCGTCATCGGTCGGGGCAAGCTGATCCTGGAGGCCTCCATGCAGGACCTCCAGGAGAAGTTCAAGAAGGACGTCCTGGTCCGGACGCCCTCGCCGGACGCGCTCACCACCGTCCTCACCAGTGCGGGCGCGACCACCCGCGCCGACTCGGGCGCCCTGCTGGTGCACGGCATGGACGCCCCGGACATCGCCGACCTGGCCGCCCACCACCGCATCCCGATCCACGAACTGACCCCGCGCAGCGCCTCCCTGGAGGACGCCTACCTCGAACTGACCGAGGAGAGCGTCGAGTACCGCACCAAGGAACGCATCCGATGACCGCCACCCGGCAAGCGCCGGCCCTCATCGCCCGCCTCGCGCACGGGCCGAACACCTGCGACACCGCTGCCCCGACTACGCGCCACGGGCTCCACCCCGTGCCGTATGCCTCCGGTCGGCATCGGCCGGTGCTTTTTGCCCGGTTTGTGCGTGGGCCGGATGCCTGCGACTTCGCCGCCTCGACCATGCGTCACGGGCTCCACCCCGTGCCGTATGCCTCCGGCGGACACCCACCGGCGACCCCGCGCGGCGCCTTCCCGGACTCACCACCTCGACGCACCAGCGAAGACAGCGCGGACCAGCGCAGCAAGGAGACTTTCCGATGACCGACGTCCTGAACTCCGAGTGGCTGAAGCTCCGCTCGGTCCGCTCGACCACCTACATCCTGGTCGCCATCGCCGTGTCCCTGCTCGGCGGCGCACTGGTGTCGTACCTGATGACCGCTGACTGGGACACCTCGCCGCCGGACCTCCAGCAGAAGTTCGGGGCCGCCGACCCGGGCGTGATGGTGATCCCGTTCACCCAGTTCTGCCTGGGCGTGCTGGGCGCCTTGGCGATCACCTCGGAGTACGGCAGCGGCATGATCAGAACCGCACTGGTCTCCGTGCCGCAACGCAAGGCGTACCTGCTGGCCAAGACCGTCGTGGTGGCGAGCGCGTCCCTGGTCGTGGGCCTGGCCGCGACCTTCCTCGCCTACCAGGCGGGCGAGCTGATCACCGGCGACCGCCCGGCCCCGATCTCGGCCTACACGTCGTTCACCGAGGCCCTGCCCATCCTCCTGGCGAACACCGCGTCACTGGTCCTGCTCGGGCTGCTCGGCCTGGGCCTGGGCTTCCTGCTCCGCTCCACCGCGGGCGTCCTGGTGTCCCTGTGCGCCCTGCTGTTCGTCCTGCCCTCGCTCACCCTGATCCTGCCGGCCCCCTGGAACGAGCGCGTGTACTCGGTGATGGTGCCCTCGCTCGCACCACAGCTGTCCGGCGAGGTGTCGGGCACGCCGCTGTCGCCGGTCCAAGCCGGTCTGGTGATGGTCGCCTACGTGGTGCTGGCACTCGGTGCGGGCGCTGTCGCCCTGCTGCGCCGTGACGCATGACCTTCCGCATCCGGCGTCGTGCCGGGCCCGGGTCGAGGGGGTGGTGCTGATCGGGCGGCCTTCCGGGGCCGGCGGTTACCGTGTCGGACGTGCCCGATTTCGCCCTCGGCCTGGCCGCGCTCGGCCGCCCCGCCTACATCAACCTCGGCCGCGAGCACGCGCTGCCCGATCACCGGGACGTGGACGCGATGCGTGCGCAGTGCCACGCCGTGCTGGACGCGGCCTACGCGGCGGGGGTGCGTCGGGTGGACGCGGCCCGCTCCTACGGTCGGGCGGAGGAGTTCCTGGCCCAGTGGCTGGCCACCCGTGGCCACCAGGACGTCCAGGTGTCCAGCAAGTGGGGTTACGCCTACGTCGCCGACTGGCGTCGGGACGTGGCCACGCACGAGGTGAAGGAGCACTCGGTCGAGCAGTTCACCCGGCAGTGGCGGGAGACCGAGGAACTGCTCGGGGCGCACGTCGGGCTCTACAACGTGCACTCGCTGACGTCCGACAGCCGGCTGTTCGGGGACCCCGACCTGCTCCTGGCCCTGGGCGGGCTGCGGGACTCGGGGGTCCGGCTCGGGTTCTCCACCTCAGGCCCGCACCAGGGCGAGGTGGTGCGGCGGGCTTTGGAGCTGACCGTCGAGGGGCGGCGGCTGTTCGACAGCGTCCAGTCCACCTGGAACGTCCTGGAGACCTCGGTGGGGCCGGCGCTGGCGTTCGCCAAGGAGTCCGGCGCGGAGGTCTTCGTCAAGGAAGGCGTGGCCAACGGCAGGCTGGCCGTCGACCCGCCGCCGGCCGTGCGCGAGTTGGCCGAGCGGCACGGCGTCGGCCCGGACGCCATCGCGCTGGCCGCGGTGCGCGCCCAACCGTGGGCGGACGTCGTCCTCTCCGGAGCCGCCAGCCCCGAACAACTGCACGCCAACCTGAAGGCACGGGAGGTGGGCCTGGAACCGGATGAACTCGCGGCCTGCGCCGAGCCGCCCGAGCAGTACTGGGCCACTCGGGCGTCACTGCCCTGGGAGTGACCACGCCCCCGACCGTGGCGCCCGGCTGCGGCTTGGTGAGCACCTCGATCAGGGCTGCGCCGTGACCCACCGGACGTGTCGTGCCGTAGCGGCTCGCTGTTGGTGTCGGGCGTGCGCCGTGCCGCGCCGACTCGCCGTGGGCGCCAGGCGCGTGCCCGGTGGCGCGCCGGTGTCGCGCGGGAGGGCTAAGCCGGTGAGTCGGGTGCGGGGCGGGCGAGGCGGACGTTGCCCGAATCGAGGTCGACCGGTCCGCGTGGCGGGGCGCCGGATTCCTCGTCCTCGCCCAGCATCAGCGCCACCTGGCGTTGCCGCAGCTCGATGTGCTTGCCGCCCTGGAACACGGTGGTGAACTCGTCGAACGCGGTCGCGGTCACGACCGGGTGGCCCTTGCGCCGGCGCACCGCCTGCCACACCCGCTCACCGGCGGCGAGGCCGAGCAGCAGGAGGGCGAGGCCGGGGATCGACATCGCGAAGATCATGCCCATGGGAACCACTTCCGGATCAGGGCCCGGCCGTCCGGCACGACCGGCCACCCGGGGTCCTCCGCCAAAGCCCGCACCTCGTCCAAGTCCATCCAGCCGCCCCACGCCACCTCTTCGGGCTGGTGGGTGAACGGTCCGTCGCTGCGCACGTCGTAAACGTGCGCGACGTAGCGGATGGTTCCGTCCACGAACGGCGTCCTGAACCGGAACTCCGGCACCGCCGAGATCCCCAGCTCCTCGGCCAGCTCCCGCACCGCGCACTCGTCCGGCGTCTCCCCGGCCGCCACGACGCCGCCGCACGTCGGGTCGTACAGGCCGGGGTAGACGTCCTTGCTGTCGGTGCGACGGTGCACGTACACCCGCGTCCCGTCCAGAGACCGCACGACGATCGCCGCACACGCGTGCCACAGGCCCTCCGCGCGCATCCGGGCGCGGGTCGCCGTGCCGATGGGCGTGCCGTCGGGATCCACCACCACTACGTGCTCCACGTGAAGATCCTCCCCAGGTCGTACCGACCCGTGCTACCTCGGGCCGACGCTCGCCGACGCCGCCGCTTCCTACCGTCGTGGCGTTCGCGTCACGAGGAGGAGTTGTGCCCACATCCCTGCGGCTCGCGGTCGCCGAGTTCCGCAACCGGCCCGGTCGCGCCGTGCTGCCCGGTGTCGCCCTGGTGGTCGGCGTCGCCTGCCTGCTGGCCGCCCTGATGCTCAGCGACGCGATGGTCCGCGCCACGGACGAGGGCGCGCCCGCCGTGCCCGCCGGCGTCGACCTCGTCGTCCGCCCGCCGCTCTACGGCGGCGAAGGGGTTCTCGACCAGGCGACCGCCGATCGGGTGGCGCAGGTCGCGGGGGTGACGGTGGCGCAGCCGATCCGCGAGGTCCGCGCCGACCTGCTGCTCGACGAAGGCGGCCGGGCGACCGACCGCCGGGCCACCGCCGACATCGAGCCGGACCGCGAGGACCTGCACCGCGTGCCGATCCTGGAGGGCCGCTCGCCCGGCCCGGACGGCGAGATCGCGGTCGACCGGGTCACCGCCCACGAGCACGGCCTCAAGCCGGGCGCCTCGGTGCGGCTCGCCGACGCGCAGGGCAAGCCGCTGGACGTCGTCGTCCGGGGCATCACCAAGCGCGGCTCGCTCGCCGAGGAGCCGATGATCGTGGTCGGCGAGGGCCTGGCCGCCAAGCTCGGCGGCGAGCCCCGGGTCGAGGCGATCTACGTGGTCGGCGGTGACCGGGACGCCGTCGCGCGGGCCGCGGGCGCGGGCTTCCAGGTGGACACCAGGGCGGCGATCGCGGCGGAGCCGTCGAACAACGACCTGGCGGCGGTGCTGCTGCCGTTCAGCATCCTCGCGCTGGCCACGTCCGTCTTCGTCGCCTCGGCCACCTACCGCGCCGTCTACGCGCAACGCCAGCGGCACACCGCTCTGCTGCGCTGCCTTTGCGCGCACCGAGGGCCGCTGGTCTGGGCGAACCTGCTGGAAGCGCTGCTCACCGGCGTGGTCGCGGGCCTGGTGGGCGCGGTGCTCGGCGGGTCGGTGGCGTGGCTGCTGGCCAGGCTGTTCGACGGCACCGGCCTGTCCTCGCTGCTCGGCGCGGTGGAGCTGAGCCCGTCGCTGCTGCCCACGGTCGGCCAGCTGGTGATCGGCGTCGTCACGGCGGCCACGCTCAGCGCGTTCGCCGCGGTCCGGCCCGCGCTGGCCGCCGCACGCATCTCGCCGCTCGCCGCACTGCGGACGTCCGAAGGCCAGACGCCCGACCGGGCCGTGGTGCGCCGTCGGCGGATCTTCGGCATCGCACTGGTCGTCACGGCCGCCGTCCTGGCCGCGCTCGCGGTGCTCGCCTGGGGCTCGCTGGCGGCGATCTTCCTGATCCTGTTCTCCGGCATCATCGCCGTGTTCGGCCTGTTCGGCGTTCTCGGACCGGTGGTCGTGCCCGCGTTGGGCCGGATCTTCGGCTCGGTCGCGAGCCGCTTCGGCGGCGCGCAGTGGAAGCTCGCCGCGGCCGAGGTGCGGCGGGTGCCGCAGCGGTCCGCGTCGGTGGCGATGCCGCTGCTCCTGGCCGCCGCCATGGTCACGTTCTTCGCGGTCACGGTCGGTTCGGCCCAGCGCATGGAGGACGAGTTCGCCAACGAGCCGCGGCCCGACGCAGTGGTGGCGGACTCCGGCGGGCGCGCGCTCACAGGTGCTGTCGGCGCGGCGGCCAACCGGCCCGAAGCGGCGGCCACGGTCGTGGTGCACGGCGTCGAGGCCGAGCAGTCGGACGGCGAGGGCCGCACGTTCCCGACCTGGGTCGTCGGCGCCGACCCCGAACGCCTGCGTGACTGGCTGATCAGGCAGAACGTCGACGCCAAGGACTTCGCGCCGGGCACCGTCATGCTCGACGAGTGGTACGCCGAGCGGTTCGGCGCCCAACTCGGCCGGCCGTTCACGATCGAGGGACTGCCCGGCGGGCCGCGCACCGCCACGTTCGTCGGCACGATCACCGGCTCGCTGCTGGACGACGCCGACGTGGTGCTGGCCGACCCGGACCTGGCACCCGCGTCGAAGGTGCTGGTGGCGTTCGAACCGGGCGCGGACCCGGCCGCCTACGAGGCGGGCGTGCGGTCGGCGCTGGCCGACTCGCCCACCGTTCTGGTGAAGACCAGGGCCGAGACGAACGCGCAGAACCAGCGCTACCTCGACCTGGGGATCGTGATGCTGATGGTGCTGCTGGGGCTGTCCGTCGCGGTGGCCGTGACCGGTATCGGCACGGCGTTGACGATCTCCGTGCAGGAACGGCGCAAGGAGATGGCGTTGCGGCGCGCGCTGGGCGTGACGAAGGGTGGTTTGCAAGGTGGCGTGGTGGCCGAAGCGGTGCTGTTGGCGCTGGTAGGGGTCCTGGGCGGGGGTCTGTTCGGCCTCGTCTACGCCGAGCTGGCACTGGCCGCGGTCGGGGTGTTCGCCTGGCCGACGGCAGCCGTGGCGCCGCTGCTGGTCGGCGGCACGGGAGTGGTGCTCCTGGCGGTCCTCGCGGCGTTCGGGCCGGCCCGCGGCGCGTCCCGGATCAGGCCCGCCGCCGGACTCGCGGCCGGCTGAAACGTGACCTGCGTCCGGGCGGTGTGTCGGTGGAAGGTCGTAGTCTGCGTACATGCGGCGGATCATGGGAACCGAAGTCGAGTACGGCATCTCGGTGCCGGGTGACGCGACGGCGAACCCGGTGCTCACCTCGACACAGGTCGTGCTGGCCTACGCGGCGGCCGCCGACATACCGCGGGCGCGCCGGGCGCGCTGGGACTACGAGGTCGAATCGCCGCTGCGCGACGCGCGCGGCTTCGACCTCGGCACGCCCGGCGGCCACCCCGGCGACAGCGATGTCGAGGACCTGGGCGCGGCCAACGTCATCCTCACCAACGGCGCGCGGCTCTACGTCGACCACGCGCACCCCGAGTACTCCGCGCCCGAGGTCACCAACGCGCGCGACGCGGTGATCTGGGACAAGGCGGGGGAGCGGGTGATGGAGGAGGCCGCGATGCGCGCCGCCACCGTCCCCGGCCAGCCCCGGCTGCAGCTGTACAAGAACAACGTGGACGGCAAGGGCGCCAGCTACGGCACCCACGAGAACTACCTGATGCAGCGCAGCACGCCGTTCACCGCGGTGATCGCCGGGCTCACCCCGTTCTTCGTGTCACGGCAGGTCGTGGTCGGCTCCGGCCGCGTCGGCATCGGCGCGGCGGGCGAGGAGGCCGGCTACCAGCTGTCCCAGCGCTCGGACTACATCGAGGTCGAGGTCGGCCTGGAGACCACGCTCAAGCGCGGCATCATCAACACCCGCGACGAGCCGCACGCCGACGCGGACAAGTACCGCAGGCTGCACGTCATCATCGGCGACGCGAACCTCGCCGAGTACTCCACCTACATCAAGTGCGGCTCCACGTCGCTGGTGCTCGACATGATCGAGGCCGGCCGCCGGTTCGACGACCTGCGGCTGCAGGAGCCGGTCCGGGCGGTGCACCAGATCAGCCACGACCCGACGCTCAAGACGAAGGTCGAGCTGGCCAACGGGCGCAAGTTCACCGGTTTGGACCTGCAGTTCGCCTACTACGAGCGCGCCGCGGCGTTCGTCGAGCAGGAGGGCTACGGCGACCGGGACGTGCTGCGCGTGTGGGGCGAGGTGCTCGACGCGCTGGCCCGCGACCCGCAGGAGTGCGCCGACCGCCTCGACTGGGTGGCGAAGCTGCGGTTGCTCGAAGGCTATCGCGCGCGGGACGGCCTGGCGTGGGGCTCGCCCCGGCTGTCGCTGGTCGACCTGCAGTACTCCGACGTGCGGCTGGACAAGGGCCTGTACAACCGGCTGGTGGCCCGCGGCTCGATGAAACGCCTGGTCAGCGAGGAGGAGGTGCGGGCGGCGATCCTCGCGCCGCCGGAGGACACCCGGGCGTACTTCCGCGGTCGGTGCCTGGAGCGCTACCCCACTTCGGTGGCCGCCGCGTCGTGGGATTCGGTGATCTTCGACCTCGGTCGTGAATCACTCGTCCGGATTCCCACCCTGGAACCCCTGCGCGGCACGAAAGCGCACGTCGGAGCGCTGCTGGAGGCATCCGACACGGCCGAGCAGCTGGTGGAGGCGCTCACCAGGGGCTGATCAACAGACCCGAGTGGCAGGCACCGGATGTCGTACCTGGTGGGTAGTGTTTAACTCGCAGGACCCGAAGACCGGGAGGTCGACATGGCCCAGGAACAGGTTCAGCGCCAAGGCGGCGGTGACGGCGACGAGAACGGCGACGGCGCGGCCGCGGCCGGCCAGGAGCGCCGGGAGAAGCTCGGCGAGGACGTCGACGCCATCCTCGACGAGATCGACGACGTGCTCGAGGAGAACGCCGAGGACTTCGTCCGCGCGTACGTGCAAAAGGGCGGCGAGTAAGAAGCCGCCGGCGGGACAGGAGAGAAACGCACACATGGACCACAGCTCGACCGGGCACTACCCGGCCGCGTCGTTGCCCCCGGCCTACCTCAGGCCGGGGTCGTCGTCGTTCACCGATTTCCTCCGCGCCCAGGCTCCCGAACTGCTGCCGTCGAGCCGCAAGCTGCCCGAGGGCAGCGCGGTGCAGGCTCCGCACGGCACCACCATCGTGGCCCTCACGTTCAAGGGCGGCGTGGTGATCGCGGGCGACCGGCGCGCCACGATGGGCAACGTGATCGCCCAGCGCGACATGAGGAAGGTGTTCATCACCGACGACTACTCGGCGGTGGGCATCGCGGGCACGGCGGGCATCGCGGTCGAGATCGTCCGGCTCTACGCGGTCGAGCTCCGGCACTACGAGAAGATCGAGGGCGTCTCGCTGTCGTTGGACGGCAAGGCGAACCGGCTCTCCGCGATGATCAAGGGCAACCTGGACGCCGCGCTCGCGGGCCTCGCCGTCGTGCCGCTGTTCGCGGGCTTCGACACCGCCGCGCCCGACCCGGACCGCGCGGGCCGCATCATCTCCTACGACGTGACGGGCGGGCGGTACGAGGAGTCGCAGGGCTACCAGGCCGTCGGCTCCGGCTCGCTGTTCGCGAAGTCGGCGATGAAGAAGCTCTACGACCCCGACGCGGACGCCGAGGCCGCCACCAGGACCGCGATCGAGGCGTTGTACGACGCGGCGGACGACGATTCGGGCACCGGCGGCCCGGACGTGATCCGCAAGATCTACCCGGTGGTCGTGACGATCACGGCCGAGGGCGCGGCGCACCTGTCCGACGAGCGGGCCGCCGCGCTGGCCGAGTCGGTCGTCGAGGGCCGCAAGGCCAATCCGGCGGGCTGAGCGCCGTGCCGATCCCCATCCCCATCCGCCGAGCCCGGGAGCCGCAGCAGTGACGATGCCGTTGTACGCCTCACCCGAGCAGATCCTCCGCGATCGCGCGGAGTACGCCCGGAAGGGCATCGCCCGAGGCCGGAGCGTCGTCGTGCTCCGGTACGCCGACGGCGTGCTGTTCGTGGCGGAGAACCCGTCCGCGACCCTGCACAAGGTGTCCGAGATCTACGACCGCATCGCGTTCGCCGCGGTCGGCCGCTACAGCGAGTTCGAGAACCTGCGCCAGGCGGGCATCCGGTTCGCCGACATCCGCGGCTACCAGAACGACCCGCGCGACGTCACGGGCCGCTCGCTGGCGAACGTGTACGCCCAGACCCTGGGCTCGATCTTCGCCGAGCAGATCAAGCCCCTCGAGGTGGAGATCTGCGTCGCCGAGGTCGGCACCGACCCCGAGCAGGACACCCTCTACCGCCTGACCTACGACGGCTCGATCGTGGAAGAGCCGCAGTACGTGGTGATGGGTGGCCAGGCCGAGGCGACGGGCACCGCGCTCAAGGACGCCTACACCGAAGGCCAGCCACTGGCCGACGCCGTCCGCACCGCGGTGAAGGCCCTCAGCTCCGGCAGCACCACCACCGGCAACGGCAAACCGGACCTCCTCGACCGCGGCAAGCTGGAAGTGGCGGTCCTCGAACGCTCCCGTCCACGACGTGCGTTCCGCCGCATCACCGGCGCCGCCCTCGCCGCCCTCCTCCCGGGCGACGACGCGGCACCCGCCGACGGGGCCAAGGCCGACGAACCACCCGCCAAGGGCACCAAGCGCAAGCCCGTGACGGACGTCAACCTGCCGCCGAACGACGACAAGGCATAGCGCGACGCACGCGAAAGCCCCCGGCGCACACCGGGGGCTTTCGCTTGTGGTGGCCCTGCCTATGCGATCGCCTTGGCCAGCAACCGGCCCGTGCGCTCACGCACCGACGGCGTATCGAGCCCGCGCACCACCACCGTGGTCCGCCGCCGCAGCACGTCGTCCACCTCCGTCGCCCACTCGTACCGCTGCGCGTGCGCCACCTGAGCCCAGATGTCGGGCCCGTCCGGGTGCACCCGGTCCAGCAGCGACGGGTCGTCCGACGCCAGCGCCAGCACCTCGTGGCTCACCGTCCCGTAGTGCGTGGCCAGGTGCCGCAGCACGTCATCCGGCACCAACGGCAGCTCCCGTCCCAACTGCGCCGACACCCGCTCCGGCAACGCCGCCCCGGGCAACGCCGCCGGCACGCCGTCGAACGCCCGCGACAGGTCCCGCCCCAGCGCCTCGCCGACCCGCGCCAGCACCGAAGCCCCGATCCGCCGGAACGTCGTCCACTTCCCGCCCGCCACGCTGATCATCCCGCCACGCCCGCGCGTGATCACGGTCTCGCGCTTGGCGTGGCTGGTGTCGCCGGACCCGCTGTCACCCGGACCTCTGGGCAGCACCCGCAACCCGGCGAACGCGTACGTCAACCGCGACCGGTCCAGTGCCTCGGCCGAGATGCCCACCGACGCCTCACCGAGGATCTGGTCGACATCCGCCTGCGAGCACCGGACGTCCGCCGGATCGCCCTCGTACACCTCGTCCGTCGTGCCCAGCAGCAGCTGCCCCTCCCACGGGATCGCGAACGACACCCGCACGTCGTCCACCGGGATGGTCATCGCCGCACGCCAAGGCACCTCCGTCCGCAGCACCAGATGCGCGCCCTTCGACAACCGGATGCTCGGCGCCGCCGCCGCGTCCTCCATCCGCCGCACCGAGTCCAGCCACGGCCCGGTCGCGTTGACCACCACCGACGCGTCGACCGCGAACTCACCGCCGTCGACCTTGTCCCGCAGCTCGACCCCGGTCACCAGCGAGCCGCGCTTGCGCAGCCCCACCACCTCGACGTGGTTCAGCAGCACCGCACCGGCCTCCGCCGCCGCACGTGCCGCCGTGATCGCCACCCGCGCGTCGTTCATCTGGTGGTCGTAGTACAGCGCCGCCCCGCGCAAGCCGTCCGTCCGCAGGTGCGGCACGTGCTCCACGGCCCGCCGCGCCGACAGCACCTTGCCCACGCCGTCACCGAACCCGGACAGCGCCGAGTACAGCACCACGCCCGCCCCGAGCACCGACCGCGAGTGCGGCCCACCCCGGTACACCGGCACCAGGAACGGCAGCGGCCGGACCAGGTGCGGTGCCAGGCGGTCGCCCAACGCGCGCCGCTCGGCGTGGTTCTCCCGCACCATCGGCACCGCGCCCGGCCCCATCGCCAGGTACCGCAGGCCGCCGTGCACGAGCTTGGACGACGCGCTGGACGTGGCGCCCGCGAAGTCGCCCGCCTCGACCAGCGCCACCCGCAGCCCCGACCGGGCCGCCGCCCACGTGGTGGCGATGCCCAGCGCGCCGCCGCCGATCACCACCAGGTCGAAGGCGCCGTGTCCCAGTGCTTCGCGCGCCCTGGCCCGTTGCTCACTCATCGTTGTCGTCCTCGTCGATCCAGCCGACGGTCCGCTCGACCGCCTTCTTCCACTTCCGGTAACCCTTGTCCCTGGTCCGCGCGTCCATCGTGGGCAGCCACTCGGCGGCCTTGTGCCAGTTCTCGCGCAGCGTCTCGGTGTCCGACCAGTAGCCGACCGCGAGACCGGCCGCGTAGGCCGCGCCCAGGCACGTGGTCTCGGCGACGATCGGCCGCACCACCGGCACGTCCAGCACGTCGGACAGGAAGCCCATGAGCAGGTTGTTGGCCGTCATGCCGCCGTCGACCTTCAACGTGGTCAGCTCCACGCCCGAGTCCGCGTTCATCGCGTCCACGACCTCGCGGGTCTGCCACGCGGTCGCCTCCAGGACCGCACGCGCGATGTGGCCCTTGTCGATGTAGCCGGTCAGGCCCGCGATGATGCCGCGCGCGTCGGACCGCCAGTGCGGCGCGAACAGGCCGGAGAACGCGGGCACGAAGTACGCGCCGCCGTTGTCCTCGACCGACCGGGCCAGCGTCTCGATCTCGGGTGCGCTGCCGATGAGCCCCATCTTGTCCCGGAACCACTGCACCAGCGCGCCGGTCACCGCGATCGCACCCTCCAGCGCGTACGCGGCCGGCTGGTCGCCGATCTTGTAGCCGACCGTGGTGAGCAGGCCGTTCTCCGAGACGACCGGCTTGTCGCCGGTGTTGACCAGCAGGAAGCTGCCGGTGCCGTAGGTGCACTTGCCCTCGCCGGGCGAGTAGCAGGTCTGGCCGAACAGCGCCGCCTGCTGGTCGCCGAGCGCGGACGCCACCGGGACGCCCTCCAGCGTGCCGGTCGCGGTGCCGTAGACCTCGGCGGACGAGCGGATCTCCGGCAGCATCGCCTTGGGCACGCCGATCGCGTCGACCAGCTCGTCGTCCCAGTCCAGCGTCTCCAGGTTCATCAGCATGGTGCGGCTGGCGTTGGTGACGTCGGTGACGTGGCGGCCGGTGAGCTTCCAGATCAGCCAGGTGTCCATGGTGCCGAACAGCACCTCGCCGCGCTCGGCCCGCTCCCGCAGGCCGTCGACGTGGTCGAGCAGCCAGCGGACCTTCGGCCCGGAGAAGTAGGTGGCCAGCGGCAGGCCGCACTTGTCCCGGAACCGGTTCTGCTCGCCCAGCTCCTTGACCAGCTGGTCGGTGCGCGTGTCCTGCCAGACGATCGCGTTGTGCACGGGCTTGCCGGTGGCCTTGTCCCACACCAGCGTGGTCTCGCGCTGGTTGGTGATGCCGACGGCGGCCAGGTCGTGCACGGTCAGCGACGCCTTCTGCAGGGCGCCGTGCACGACGTCGAGCACGTTGGCCCAGATCTCCTCGGCGTCGTGCTCGACCCAGCCCGGCTTGGGGAAGATCTGCCGGTGCTCCTTCTGCGCCACGGACACGATCGCGCCACCGTGGTCGAAGACGATGCACCTCGACGACGTGGTGCCCTGGTCGATTGCGGCGATGTAGGTGCTCACGATGGACGCTCCTCGGTAGACGGCGGTGTCGGTAGGGGGAGGTGTCGGGTGGACGGCGGTGCCAGTAGACGGCGATGTCAGTAGACGGCGATGTCGACGAGCCCGGCCAATGCTCCGCCCAGCAGCGGACCGACCACGGGGATCCAGGCGTAGCCCCAGTCCGATCCACCCTTTCCGGGGATCGGCAGGACGGCGTGCGCGAGCCGCGGGCCGAGGTCGCGCGCGGGGTTGATGGCGTAGCCGGTCGGCCCGCCCAGCGACATGCCGATGCCGACCACCAGCAGGGCCACGATCAGCACGCCGGTGCCCGAGGTCTCCAGGCCCTTGGTCTGACCGGTCGCCAGGATGACGAACACCAGCACGAACGTGGCGATGACCTCAGTGGTCAGGTTCTGCGCGCGGTGGCGGACCTCGGGACCCGTGGCGAAGACGCCGAGCACTTCGCCGGTGTTGGCCCGGAACTGGCCGAGGTAGGCGAGGTAGCACAGGACCGCGCCGGTGAACGCACCGAGAAGTTGCGCGCCCACGTACAGCGGGACGGTGCTCCAGTCGCCGTTGTGGATCGCCAGGCCGACGGTCACGGCCGGGTTGAGGTGCGCGCCGGACAGCGGTGCGACCGCGTAGGCGCCCGCGAGCACCGCGAACCCCCAGCCGAACGTGATCACCACCCAGCCCGCGCCGTTCGACTTCGACTTCGCCAACACCACGCCCGCGACGACGCCGTTGCCGAGCAGCAACAGCAGTGCGGTGCCAAGGAACTCACCGATGAAGATCGACTGGTTGGTCATCCGCGCGCCCTCTCTGGCCTGAATGCCGTTCGACAATGTCGTACGGTGCGCGTGAATCCTGTGCCGCCGCTCACAAGATGTCAACCCTCCTGAGACGCCTACGTCACCAGGGGATGGCGCCGAGCTCGCGCGAGATGGACCGCGCGGCCTCGCGGACGTAGGACACGAGATCAGTGCGCGGCTGCTTGTGCTCGTCGCACAGCCGCTCGACGGGCCCGGAGATCCCGACCGCGCCCACGGTCACCGCCCGCCGGTCCCGGATGGGCGCGGCCAGTGACACCTCGCCGTCGACCAGCTCCTCGATGTCCGACGCCCAACCGCGCTGCCTGACCTGCTCCAACGCATCGCCGAGCAGGTCGAGGTCGGTGATCGTGGCGGCCGTGTACGCCTTGAGCGGTTCCTCGTCGGTGAGACCCACGGGGTCGTCGGCGAGCAGGACCTTGCCCAACGCGCTGGCGTGCGAGGGGAGCAACGCGCCGACTTCGAGCACCTGGCGCGAGTTGTCCGGGCGGAACACGTGGTGCACGACCAGGACCTGGTTCTCGTGCAGGGTGCCGATGCGGACGCTCTCCATGCTGCGCGAGGCCAGCGAGTCCGACCAGTTCAGCGCGCGGGTGCGCAGCTCGTTGCCGTCGAGGTAGCTGCTGCCGATGTGGAACAGCGCCGCGCCGAGCTGGTACTTGCCCGTGTCCGGCGACTGCTCCACGAACCCGACCAGCTGCAACGTGCGCAGGATGCCGTGCACGGTCGGTTTGGGCAGCTCAAGGGCTCGGGCGAGTTCCGCGACCCCCATCCGCCGCGCACCACTGGCCAGCAGCCGCAACACCGCGGCTGCCCGTTCGATGGACTGGATGGGACCGGGCACGAGATCACTCTAGCGCCTGCCCGTTCGACCATGTCGAACCTGCGGTCAGCGGCGGTGTGGCGCCAGCCCGAGCAGGCCGCGGCAGTCGGGCGGCATGTCGATGCCGTCGGCGATCCGCTCGATGGTGTCCAGCGTGGGCAGCCGCCGCCCGCGCATGTACTCGCTGATCCGGCTTTGCGTGATGCCGGTGACGCCCGCCAGGTCGTTCTGGCTGCACCCGGCGTAGCGCCTGATCAGGACCAACAGGGTCGCGATGTCCCGCTCGCGCAGCGCGGCCACGAACCAAGGTGCAGATCTGGGACTGCAACGGCTGGGCGAACCAAACCTGGTACAAGCCGTGACACCGCGACACCGGTGAGGACCCGGGGCCGTCCCGCGCGGGGGCGGCCCCGGGGTGCGTCACAGGTCCAGCGACCAGGTCTGCGCCTCGACGTCGCGGCCGAACAGCCGCTTCGGGTCGCTCTTCTCGAT